>CAKPYV010000001.1 GCA_934203205.1 uncultured Anaerovibrio sp.
GGCTGCGTAGCTCAGTTGGCTAGAGCATTCGGTTCATACCCGGAGTGTCAGGAGTTCAAATCTCTTCGCAGCCACCATTTGAAAGTTCGAACCGTCTGCCTGATTTTTATCAGGAGGCGGTTCTTTTGCTATATTATCGTAATCTGGAGGAGGTTTGTCTTTATGCCTGAGAATATTCCCTTTGCCCATCTACATGTACATACAGAGTACAGCCTTTTGGATGGAGCTAATAGAATCAAGCCTCTTGTGGCCAGAGTCAAGGAAATGGGCATGGAATATATTGCTATTACAGATCATGGCAATATGTTTGGTATTATGGATTTTTACAAGACCTGCAAGGCAGAAGGGGTTAATCCTGTTATCGGCTGTGAGGTTTATGTAGCTCCTAGAGATAGACATGAGCAATATGAGGTAGAGGGCACCAGATATTATCATTTGATTCTTTTGGCAGAGAATAACGAAGGGTATAAAAATCTGGTTCAGCTGGTTTCCAGAGCTAATACAGAAGGCATGTACTACAAGCCAAGAGTGGACAAGGAGCTTTTGCGCAAATACAGCAAGGGGTTAATCTGTCTAAGCGCCTGTATTGCCGGAGAGGTGCCGGCCTGGATAATTCGAGGGGATATGTATCGGGCGGAAAAGGCTCTCCAGGAATATTTGGAAATTTTTGGACCAGAGAATTATTTTATTGAGATTCAGAATCATGGTATGGTTGAGGAAAAAATTGCTATGGATGGCATTATTCCCTTGGCCAAGAAATACAATCTAGGCCTGGTAGCCACCAATGATGCCCATTATCTCAAAAAAGAGGATAGTGAGTTCCATGAGGTGCTGCTCTGTATTCAGACAGGTAAAAACTTGGATGATCCTAATAGAATGAAGTTTTCCAGTGATGATTATTATCTCAAATCACCAGAGGAAATGGCAGGGATTTTTCGGGAATACCCTGAAGCTATTGCTAATACTGTGAAGATAGCTTCCCGCTGTCATGTGGAGTTTGATTTTGATCATCGTCATTTGCCATTGTTCCCTTTGCCAGAGGGTATGACAGATGAAATGTATCTGCGGAAGCTGTGTGAGGACAATCTGCCAGAAAAATATGATGTGATTACTCCAGAGGTAAAGCAGCGGTTGGAATACGAGCTAGGGGTTATTCACAGCATGGGCTTTGACAGCTATTTTTTGATTGTTTGGGATTTTATTAATTATGCCCGTAGTGTTAAGATTCCTGTAGGGCCGGGACGAGGCTCCGCTGCTGGCAGCATTGTAGCCTATGCTTTGGGAATTACAGATTTGGATCCCTTGGAATACGATTTGCTCTTTGAGCGTTTCCTGAATCCAGAGCGAGTTACCATGCCAGATATTGATATTGATTTTTGCTATGTACGGCGGGAAGAGGTTATAGAATACGTAAAGCGCCGTTATGGTGAGGATCATGTTAGCCAGATTATCACCTTTGGTACTCTAAAGGCCAAGAATGCCATTCGGGATGTGGCCAGAGCTATGGGTATGCCTTATGCCGAGGGGGATAGAGTGGCCAAGCTGATACCATCAGGTCCCAAGGTTACTCTGGAGGGAACCCTGAATACAGTGGAGGCCTTTCGTCAGTTATACAATGAGGATGCCAATGTGCAGCGGCTGGTGGATATGGCCAAACGTGTGGAAGGATTGCGGCGGAACTGCGGCAAGCATGCAGCCGGGGTGGTAATAGCCCGCAATCCCATTACATATTATATGCCTGTAATGATTGCCGATGGCGCCTTGGTTACTCAGTTTGAAAAGGATTTGGTAGAGGAATTGGGCTTGTTGAAAATGGACTTTCTGGGCCTGCGCACTCTAACGGTTATGGATGATGCCGTAAAAAACATCAAAAAAACTCATAATATAGACATAGATTTGCGGAAAATTCCTCATAATGATGCTAAGACCTGCGCCATGCTTTGTGATGGTGGTACCAGTGCTGTATTTCAGATGGAGTCAGCAGGTATGACTAGAATCATGCGTGATTTGAAGCCAGAGGGCTTTACGGATTTGATTCCTTTGGTAGCTCTATATCGTCCGGGGCCTTTAGGCAGCGGCATGGTGGATGATTTTATTCAGGGCCGTCATGGGGAAAAGGAAGTGGTATATCTGCATCCTTTGTTGGAGCCTATTTTGAAGGAAACCTTTGGGGTGGTGCTGTATCAGGAGCAGGTTATGCAGATTGTGCAGGTATTGGCAGGCTTTAGCCTGGGCCAGGCAGATTTGCTGCGCCGTGCTATGGGTAAGAAAAAGGCAGCTATTCTAATGGCACAGAAGGAAAATTTCCTAAAGGGTACAGCAGAAAAAGGCATTGATGATGATTTGGCGGCGAGAATTTTTGACTTGCTGACTCATTTTGCTGATTATGGCTTTAACAAATCTCATAGTGCCGCCTACGCCTGGGTGGCTTGGCAGACAGCCTATTTGAAAGCTAATTATCCTGCGGAATTTATGGCAGCCATGCTGACCAGCATTATGGATAATACAGACAAGGTTAGCAGTTATATAGAGCAGTGCCGCCATATGGACATTGAGATATTGCCACCGGATATTAATGCCAGTCAGGTGACTTTCAGCGTAGATGGTGAAGCTATCAGATTTGGTCTGGCGGCTATTAAAAATGTAGGTGAGGGTGCCCTGTCTGTAATGGTAACAGAACGGGAGAAAAATGGTGAATTTACCTCTCTTATGGATTTTTGCACCAGAGTGGATATGCATGCTATTAATAAAAGGCATATAGAGAATTTTATTCGCTGTGGCTGTTTTGACTCCTTGGGCTATCGCCGTTCCCAGCTGTTGCAGGCAGCGCCCCGGATTATAGATGCAGCTGCGGCTGTGCAGAAGGAGCAGGCCACAGGTCAGCTGGGACTTTTTGGGGAAGAGGAAGTGCAGGAGGCGGCAGAAATCAAACTGCCGGATATACCGGAAGCCTCCAAGGATATATTGCTGGCTTGGGAAAAGGAAATAACCGGTTTTTATATTACTGGTCATCCTCTGGATAAATATCGGGATAAAATATCTGGTCTTACACCTATCAGTCAGGTAGTGGAGGGCCAGGTGCCGGATAAAAAGAAAATCAAGCTGGCAGGTACTATCCGGGAATGTGTCCGCCGTACTACCAAAAAGGGAGATATGATGTGCTTCCTGCGACTAGAGGACTATAGCCACAATATTCGGGTAGTGGTATTCCCCAAGGTGTTTTATGCCTCTATGCACAATACGGAGCCTGATACCGCCGTGGTTATTATAGGCCGAGTGGATTTTAGCGATGATGAGCGGGACAAAATTCAGTTGGTAGCCGATAGTATTATTCCTATGGAGGAATATATGCCGGATTACTATATTGCTCTGCGGCCAGAGCAGGAAAAACCGGAAATCTATCAGGCTTTGCAGGAAATCTTTCAGCAGCATCATGGTAATTGTGTAGTTTATATTTATTATTATGGTACAAAAAAGCTGACCATGAATGAAAAAAAATATTGGTTGGATGGTTCTCAGGAAGCAGTGGACAAAATAAAGAAATTGCTGGGGGATGATAATATCCGGCAAAGGTAAAATTATAAGCTCTGCGGTATGGCATGGTTCGCCATTGAAAGAAAAGAAATTTTATGTTATCATAGAACAGTTAAGGTATATGAAAATTTAGATGAAAGTGAGGCGTTAACTTGCCTGCGATTACTTATGAATTAATTAAGCAGGACCCTGCTACCGGAGCCAGGGCCGGCATTATCCATACACCTCATGGGAGCTTTCCTACACCTATTTTTATGCCCGTAGGAACTCAAGGCTCTGTAAAGGGCGTATCTCCGGAGGAGGTAAAGGAACTGGGGGGCGGCATTATCCTCAGTAATACCTATCATCTTTTCCTTAGACCAGGCTCTGCATTGGTTAAGGAGGCTGGCGGTCTCCACAAGTTTATGAATTGGGATGGGGCTATTCTGACTGACAGCGGTGGTTTTCAGGTGTTCAGTCTGGGAGATTTGCGGAAGATTACCGAAGAAGGTGTAACCTTTAGATCCCATATTGATGGTTCCAAGAAATTCCTTTCCCCTGAGGTATCCATGCAGGTTCAGATGGATTTAGGCTCTGATATTGTCATGGCCTTTGATGAATGTATTCCTTATCCTGCGGATTTTGCCTATACCAAGGCTTCTACTGAGCGGACTACCCGCTGGGCTAAGCGTTGTAAGGAATATATGACTAGTCCTCATCAGGGACTGTTTGGCATCGTTCAAGGGGGTATGTTCAAGGAACTGAGAACTCAGAGTGCCCAGGAACTGATAGAGCTGGACTTCCCAGGTTATGCCATAGGCGGTCTTAGTGTGGGAGAACCAAAGGAGCTTATGTATGAAATGCTGGATCACACTGTGGAACAGCTGCCTGCTAACAAGCCACGCTATCTGATGGGGGTAGGTACTCCAGACTGCTTGGTGGAAGGTGTTATGCATGGTATTGATATGTTTGACTGTGTATTCCCTACACGAGTAGCCCGTAATGGTACAGCTATGACCTGGCAGGGCCGTATGGTTATGAAGAACAGCGAATATACTCACGATTTCCGTCCTATTGAAGAAGATTGTGATTGCTATGCCTGCCGTAATTATAGCCGGGCATATATCAGACATTTGGTGCGGGCTAATGAGATTTTTGGTTTGCGGTTATTGTCCATCCATAATCTCCGCTTCCTCCAGAGATTTACCAGAGCTATGCGCCAGTCTATTATTGAGGATAGATTTGGCCAGTTCCGCCGGGAATTTTTGGATCAGTATAATTACAACGCCAAAAAGCCTATTGGCTAATGGGTAAATGCTATGGATAAAAAGGCTATGCGGCGTCAGGGCTTGGCTGTTAGACGAGGCTTAACAGCCAGTGACCGCCAGTTAAAGAGTAAATTAATAGCAGATAAATTGTGCCACAGCCAGCTGTTTCAGCAGGCAAAGGTGATCTTCTGCTATGTAGCCTCAGAGGATGAGGTTCATACGGTGGCAATTCTTCAAAAAGCTATGGAGGATAAAAAGCTGCTGACTGTGCCTTATATTACAGATGCTGCTAAAGGCATGATGGAGGCAGCGGTTTTGACCAAAATAGAAGCTCTGGTGCCGGGGATATATGATATTCCTACGGTTCCAGAGTCAGATAAGCGTTTTCTATCGGGAGATGCTATTGATTTGGTGATTGTGCCGGGAACGGCATTTGATACAGCTGGTCATCGTATCGGCATGGGAGGCGGTTTCTATGATCGCTTTTTGCAGGATACCTCTGTGAGCAAGGTGGCTCTGGCCTATGAATGTCAAATTTTTGACAGCCTGCCTGTGGAGGAACATGATCAGCAGGTAGATTATATATTTACCGAAAACAAAATTTATACAAGAGAGGATTTGAGGTAGTTGAGGAAAGACAGTTTGCTGAAGCTTCTAGCAGCAGTTGTGATTATTGTTGCTGTATTCTTCACCTTTGTCAGCCCTCTGGCATTGTCCATCCGTCAGGGCTTGGACTTGCAGGGTGGTACTCATGTAGTGCTGGAGGCAGAGGATACGCCAGAGGCCACAGTTAATGAGGATGCTATGGAGCGCGTGGTACGCATTATGGAAAAGCGTGTTAACGAGCTGGGTTTGGCAGAGCCTATTGTACAGCGTCAGGGTGAACGCAGGATTATTATTGAACTGCCAGGTATCAAGGACCCGGATAAGGCTATTCAGGTTATTGGTAAGACAGCTATGCTGGAGTTCAAAAACGAGGAAGGGGAAACCGTTCTTACCGGTACTGATTTGAAGGATGCCAGAGAACAGACTGACCAGCAGGGACAGAATTTAGTAGGCTTGGAGTTCAGCCCAGAGGGAGCTGAGAAGTTTGCCACCCTTACCAGCCAGAATGTAGGCCGTACCATTGCTATTCTGTTGGATGGGGAGGTGCTGACTGCTCCTCGTGTTAATGAGGCTATTACTGGCGGCAAGGCTGTTATTACTGGTAACAAGACCTTGGAGGAGGCTCATAATCTGGCCATTCTTCTGAGAAGTGGTTCCCTGCCTGTTAAGGTTAATATTATTGAGACTCGCACTGTAGGACCTACCCTTGGTCAGGATTCCAAGGATAAATCTGTCTTTGCCTTTACTATCGGCCTTGGTGCAGTAGTGCTGTTTATGGCTCTGTTCTATCGCCTTTCCGGCGTTGTGGCTGATATTAGCTTGATGGCTTATGTTGTCATTCTGTTATTTGTATTGAAGCTTTTAGATGCTACCTTGACCTTGCCAGGTGTGGCAGGTATTATCCTGTCTATTGGTATGGCGGTAGATGCCAACGTATTGATATTTGAACATTTCAAGGAGGAGTACCTCAGTGGCAAGACCTTGCGTCTGTCTATGGATGCAGGCTTCTCCAGAGCTTTTACCACTATTTTTGACTCCAATATAACCACCATCATTGCTTCTGCAGTGTTGTTCTGCTTTGGTACAGGCAGTATTCGTGGTTTTGCTATTACCTTGGGCCTTGGTGTTATTATATCCATGTTTACCGCCATTACCTTGACTCAGTTTATGACCAAGAATCTGATTGCAGCCAATGTAATCAAGAATCCGTGGGTATATGGTATCAACAAGAAGCCACAGGCAGAGAAAGAGGTGAAGCAGCTTGGCTAAGATGAAGGTACAGCAGAATCTGCCCAAGATTCGCTTTGATATACTGAAGCGTTCCAAGCTTTGGTTTGCTATTTCCCTGCTGATTATTATTCCTGGTATTTTCTGTATGTTTACCAAGGGCTTTAACTTTGGTATTGATTTTACAGGCGGTACCATTATTGAAATGGAGTTCCAGCAGGAAGTTACCCTGCCTCAGGTTCGTGATGTATTGAGAGAATACAACTTGGATAATGCTACAATTCAGCTGTCTGGTGATGTTAGCAATGTAGAGGCATCCAAGGATGTTATGATTCGTACTATGGATCTGGAGGAGAATGACCGCAAGGCCGTTATGGCCAGCCTGAAGGATGAGATTGGTGATTATACTGTTCTCCGTGAGGAAAAGGTTGGTGCCACTATTGGCGGTGAGCTGATAACTGATGCTCTGATGGCCACAGTTATTTCCTGGATTTTGATTATTCTCTACGTATCCTATCGCTTTGAATGGCGTTTTGGTGTAGCGGCAATTCTAACCTTGATACATGATGTATTGATTGTTTTGTCAGTGTTCTCCTTCTTGCAGAAGCAGGTAGATTCCAGCTTTGTGGCAGCTATTTTGACCATTATCGGTTATTCCATCAACGATACCATTGTTATTTTTGACCGTATTCGAGAGAATCAGCGTCTTCATTTCAAGAGAGGCGGAGATTTGAACGAGCTGGCTAATAGAAGTATCTATCAGACTCTTACCCGTTCTTTGTACACAGTATTTACCGTGTTGTTTACAACCTTTGCTTTGTACTTCTTCGGGGGAGATACCACCAAGGATTTCTCCTTTGCTTTGTTGGTAGGCTTCTTCAGTGGTTCGTATTCTTCCATCTTTGTAGCCAGCCCATTGTGGGTTGTTTTGAAGAACAGGTTCCCTGCCAAAAAGATTTAATTAAATTTGTAGATAGCGGACAGGCTTCGGTCTATCCGCTATTTTTTTATCTTTTATCAGAGAAAAAATTTTGCTATAATATATATGTGAGAAAATTAGTATGTTATATGCGTGTTCATAAAGTAAGGCGGGGTAGGCTATGGATATGGAATTATTCCACAGATTTAGAGAAAATGGATTGGTCAAAAATAATTTGCATACAGCAAAGGTGGAGCATTTAGGTGCCCCTCCTATTCAGAAGCCATATCCTCCCGAGGCACAGCTGATTCCGTTGCCAGAGCCGGATTTTTTGGAGGATCATCAAGTAAGCTTTTTGGAGCTGATGGAGCTTAGGTCTACGGTGCGGGAATATAGCCCAGAGCCCTTGACTATGAAGGAATTAAGCTATCTTCTCTGGTGTACCCAGGGGGTAAAAATGGTTATGCAGGGTGGTGCTACCAAGCGAACTGTGCCTTCTGCTGGTGCTCGCAATGCCTTTGAAACCTATCTTTATATTGACAAGGTGGAGGGGCTGGAGCCTGGTTTATATCGGTTTTTGGCCCTGGAGCACGCTTTGCTGCCTATAGAGCTGGGGCCACAGGTAAAGGAAAAGCTGGCTGCTGGCTTTAACAAGGTGAATATGTATAATCAGTCTGCTGTTACCTTCATCTGGGCAGCAGTGTTGGAACGTATGGAATATGCCTTTGGCGGCAGAGCCTTGCAATATTTGTATATAGATGCAGGCCATGTATGCCAAAATCTTTATCTGGCAGGTTATACCATTGATGTAGGTACTTGTGCTATTGGGCATTTTAATGATGTAGAGCTAAATAATCTGTTGGGTCTGGATGGAGATAAAGAATTTGTTGTCTATGCAGCCCATACAGGAAAGAATAAATAGAGATTAGGGAGAATGATTATGGGGGACAAGCGTTACAGTATTCCTATATTTGCGCCAATGAGTGGCAGCGTTGTGGATTTGAGCCAGGTGCCTGATCCCATATATGCAGAGAGAATGATGGGGGATGGCGTGGCCATTGTACCTGATGATGGAACCATGTTCAGTCCAGTTAATGGTTATGTAAGTGTGGTAGCTGAGGATAAGCATGCCTTTGGCTTTACTACAGATGATGGTCTGGAGATTTTGATACATCTGGGTGTTGATAGCGAAATACAGAATGATTGCTGTGCTGTTCATGTTAAAGTAAATGACAGAGTTCAGGCTGGAGATATGATTGCGGAATTTAATCTGGCGGAGCTAAAAAAAAGAGATATTAATACCATTACACCGATTATTATCTGTGGCGGTCTGGATGGCAAAAAAATAGAGCCTGCCACTGGACATGTGCAGGCTGGTTCCGGAGCAGTTATGACTGTTATTGATTTGGAGGCCTTGGAGAAATATGAGGCTAGCCAAAAAGAACAACATTCAGAGGATAGCTCTGAGAAAACAGTCGCTGGTAAATCTGTCAAAAAGCCAGCTGCCCCATCAGAAGAAAGCGATGTTATGGAATTTCTGAAGGATAAAGGCAATTGGCCAAAGCTTATTGGTGGCTTCGTGGCTTTGACCGCTCTGATGGTGGTGATTTTTGTCAGCATTGCCATGTTTATCGGTCACTAGGAGATTTTTTGTATATGGATTTGACAGAACGAATAGATATACTGAAGGGTGTAGGCCCCAGAAAGCTGCAGCAACTGCAGCATATGGGAATCTGCACCCTCTTTGACCTGCTTACATATTTTCCCCGCAGCTATGAGGATCAGAGCGTGGTTACAGCCATAGCCAATCTTCAAGCAGGGGATACGGCTACTGTATCAGGAGTGATTACGGGAGTTCAGGAGCGGCAGGCAGCAGGACGGCGCATGACTATTTTAACAGCCTTTATTTCTGATGGAACAGGATATTTGCAAATTACCTGGTTTAATCAAAAATTTCTTAAGGATAAGCTAAAGGTGGGCAGCAGGATTTTTGCTACAGGCAAAATTGCTTATGCCTATGGAGGACAGGGCAGTTTTGCCATGAGTCAGCTTTCCTCTTGGGAAATTCTCGCTGGAGAGGATAGAACAGAGGACAAATGTGGTATTTTGCCTGTATATAGTATCACGGATAAAATAAATCAAAAATTCATGCGGCAGCTTACCGCTCAACTGTTGGAGGGAATGGCAGATAATTCTCAGGAAGATAGCTGGGAACTGCCGGAGGTAATTCCAGAGGATATTTGTCAGCAATATAATCTGCTGGAGCGAAATCAGGCTGTGAAACAGGTTCATTACCCTACCGATGCCCAGACTCTAAGGTATGCCAGATATCGTCTGGCTTTTGAGGAGCTGTATTTAATACAATGCGGTCTGCTGTTGTTAAAGAAGCAAAGTCAGGAGCAGAGACAGGGTATCTGTCACCGGGTTAATGGCTATCTGGTAAGACAGCTGTTTCAGACTCTACCCTTTCAGCTGACAGATGACCAGCAAAAGGTTTGGCAGGATATTTGCAATGATATGGAGAGCTATGTACCCATGCGGAGGCTGCTGCAGGGTGACGTAGGCTCTGGTAAAACAGTGGTGGCTATGCTGGCCTTGGTAAAAACGGTGGAAAATGGTTTTCAGGGTGCATTGATGGCTCCTACAGAAATACTGGCTCATCAGCACTATGAGGATTTCTGTCACCTACTGGAGCCATTGGGGGTAAGAGTGGCCCTTTTATCCGGTCGGCTTAGTATAGGTAAGCGACGGATAATTTACGAAAAGCTGGCTAAACATGAAATTGATATTGTAATTGGTACTCATGCTCTGATTCAGGATGAGGTGCAGTTTGCTGCCTTGGGGTTGGCCATTACAGATGAACAGCATCGCTTCGGTATCAATCAAAGAGCCTTGCTGGAACAAAAGGGAGATGCCCTGCCAGATGTACTTGTTATGACGGCTACTCCTATACCCAGAACTTTAACACTAACTGTATATGGGGATTTGGATGTATCAATGATTCATCAGCTGCCACCGGGACGAAAGCCAATTCGTACTTTTGTCCGGGGAGAGGATAGGAGAGAACTTATCTACAAGTTTGTGCTGGGAGAAATTGCCAAGGGGCGGCAGGCCTACGTGGTGTGTCCTTTGATTGAGTCCAAAGAGGAAAGTAGATTGTCCTCAGCTCAGGACGTATACGAAGAATTGTCCCAGGGAATATTTGCAGGCATCCCCTGCGGTCTGGTTCACGGCAAGTTGAAGCAGAAGGAAAAGGAAGCCATTATGGAGGAGTTTTATCAGGGACAGATTAAGCTCTTGGTGGCTACCACAGTTATTGAGGTAGGTGTTAATGTGCCTAATGCCAGTATTATGGTAGTGGAGCATGCCCAGCAATTTGGTTTGTCTCAGCTGCATCAGCTTAGAGGCCGTATTGGACGAGGAGAATATGCTTCCTATTGTATTCTGGTATCAGACGGGAAAACAGAAAATGCCCGTCGTAGAATGGAGATTATGGAAAGCACCACCGACGGTTTTGTTTTAGCTGAGGAAGATTTGAAGCTAAGAGGACCGGGACAGTTCTTTGGCTCTATGCAGCACGGCTTACCCGATTTGAAAATGGCTGATGTGGAGCGGGATATAGATATTTTGCTGCAGGCTAGAAGGGCAGCCCTGGAGTCTGTGGATAGGCCGGAATATATGAGCAGGATTTTGCCAGCTTTGCGGCTGCAATATCAGGAGCAATTTATGAACATCATGGAAAATTAATTTTAACGCTTTATTTTGTGAAAGTAGTATGCTATAATATATCTTGTTGATTTTCGTAATGTAAAGCACGAAAGTAATGGAGATATAGGAGGTGGCTTAGGTGGTAAATCCAAAGCTGAAGGATGAGCTAAACGACCAGCTGTGCAAGGCCGTGTTGAAGCTGGAAACAATTGATGAATGCTATCAGTTTTTTGAGGATATATGTACTATTAGCGAGCTGAAGGCTATGTCTCAGCGTCTGGAGGTAGCCAAGATGCTGCAGAATCGTCATACTTATGATGAAATAGTTAGCCGTACAGGAGCTAGTACGGCAACTATCAGCCGGGTAAAGAGATGTCTTAACTACGGCGCAGACGGCTATAATCTGGTTTTTGACCGTCTTGGACTGGATGAGTCGGAAAAATAAGGGATAACCAGTGGTTTTAAGGGAGATTTTGTAACATGAGCAACAAGGATTTAGTTTTGGAAATACCATATGGCACCAGAGATTTTTTGCCTAGAGAAGCAGCAGAGAAGCGAGCTATTGAAGGAAAAATCGCAGAAACCTTCAAGAGCTGGGGATATGATGAGGTAGCTACTCCTACGATTGAGTTTCTGGACACCCTTACTATGGGCAATGGCAGCAATCTTGAACCAAAGATGTTCAAGCTGTTTGATAAAGAGAATCGTACTATGGCCCTTCGGTATGAAATGACTACTCCTATTGCTCGTGTAGTGGCCAGCAGATTGGTGGATGATTTGCTGCCATACAAATTATCCTATATCAGCAGTGTTTTCAGATACGAAAAGACTCAGACCGGCCGGCAGTGTGAATTTCATCAGGCTGGTGTGGAGCTGATTGGCAGTTCCAAGGCAACTGCAGATGCAGAGGTGATAGCTTTGGCTATTTCTATTATGCTGGAGGCAGGGCTAAAGGATTTTCAGATTTGTCTGGGCCAGGTAGAGTTTATTAATGGCTTAATGCAGCAGTGCTGTATCCTGCCTAAGCAGCAGGAGCAGATAAAGCAGGCCATCGAAAGTCGTGATTTGGTGGCCTTGAATGTTATTGTGGACAATACAGAGCTGCCAGAGGCCGCCAAGGCTATGGTAAAGCAGCTGCCTTTGCTTCACGGCGATAAAAAGGTATTGGATAAGGCCTATAATATGGCTATGAATGAGCAGTCACGCCGAGCTTTGGATAATTTGACCGAGATTTATGAATTGCTGGAGGCCTATGGTGTAGCCCAGTATATTACCTTCGATTTGGGTGTTATTAGAGATTTCAGCTATTACAGCGGTATGGTATTTGAAGCCTATACTCCAGGGCTGGGCTATCCTCTCTGTGGCGGCGGCCGTTATGACCATATGCTGACGGATTTTGGTCGGGCATTGCCAGCAACTGGCTTTGCAGTAGGTATTGAGCGAATCCTGCTTTCTTTGGAACGACAAGGATTGGCCAAACCTGCAATTGCCAAGGATGTTTATGTGGCCTATGTTCCTGGCAAACAGCAGGAGGCTATCAAGCTGGTGCAGGATCTGAGAAATCGGGGCAAAACCTGTGAACTGGCCATGTCTGCCTGCCTGGAACTGGAGGCGGATGCTTACAGACAGGAAAAAGGCTACAAGGAATTGGTTTTCATTAATTAAAATGAAAAAGGGGCAGCTGCTGAAAGAAGGGCAGGAAACCTTATGTTTTATAGAATAAAGCAGTTTGTGGCAGGGGTTATGGCTCAAGACCCTAATAGTGAAGAGCGTTTGCGCATAGAGAAGATTTTGCCACCAAAGGCAAGAGAACTTTTTTATGGTATGAATAGAGGGGATCAGCGCCACAGCCTACAAGTAATGTATACGGCGGAAGTCCTGTGGACTAGCTGTCAGGATAATGAGGAGAAGCGGGATTTGCTTTTGCGTTGTTGTCTTTTGCACGATATAGGACGAGGCAAGCAGATGGGACCTATTCGTAAAACCTGGGCGGTTATTTTGGACAAGATTCACCCTATTTGGTCCAGACGTTATGGACGATGTGATTCTCAGAGCTATATTCGGGGACTTTTGTATCGCTATTATCATCATGGAGAGCTTAGCGGTGAAATGCTGATGGATATTGGCATGGTGTCAGAGGCCAAGGTGGCAGCACGGCATCACAAAAAATCTGCCACAGGCTTGACAGAGGGAGAGGCTCAGGTATGGAAAATATTGCGTCAGGCAGATAGCGTTAATTGAAAAATTTTGAGATATATAAAATAATAGGAAGTAATTTCTGCCAAAAAGAGGATTTTTCTTATCTATAGCGAATATAGAGTAGTGAGAAATTTTAGGAAAGAGGCAGATTTTTATGCAATACGAAGCTGCAATATTCGATTTGGATGGAACATTGATTAATTCAATAGATGATCTGGCTGATAGCTGTAATGAAATGCTGATAGCCTATGATTTGCCTGTCCATAATGTAGAGGAGTATAAATACTTTGTTGGCAACGGTGTCGCTAAACTGGTGGAGAGAGCTTTGCCAGAGAAGCAGGCTCAGGACAAGGCATTTTATGAAAAAGCATTGGCCAAGTTCCGGGCTATTTATAATGGCAAGGTGCTGAATAAAACCAGAGCCTACAGCGGTATTAGGGATATGCTGGCCAAACTGATGGAAAAGGAAATACCTATGGCGGTATGTACCAACAAGCCTATGGAGGCAGCTAAGACCATTATTAATATTCTCTTTGAGCCAGGCACTTTCAAAATGGTGATTGGGGATAGACCAGGGCATCCTCGCAAGCCGGATCCTACTACGGTGTTGGAGATTACCAAGGAATTGGGGGTAGAGCCGGATAAGGTAGCATATCTAGGAGATAGCGGCGTGGATATGCAGACAGCAGTTAATGCGGGGTTCTTGCCAGTAGGCGTTCTGTGGGGCTTCCGCCAAAAGGAAGAGCTGTTGGAAAACGGAGCCAAGCTGCTGTTGGATAAGCCAACGGATTTGCTGTTCCAGGTACATTTCAAGGCAAAGAAATAAATAAAATTAAACTCGTCTTGCAAGCAGAGGTGTAATGTCTAAGGGCTGGGCCTCTGCTTGTAAAGGCGAATTTTTTTGTTTATAATAGTAATAATTGCTGTGCTATGGACTTTGGAGATAAGATTTTTGGATTGTAGAAGGCAGGTGGGAAATGATGGGAACTAATATTGTGTTGATGCACAAAAATATTTCTGTAGCAGAATATGAGATTGATGCTGATACCGGTAGAATTATGAGCAGTATCAAAGTGTTGGAAAAGGAACATTTGCCACTGCCAGTGCAGTTTAATCTAAAAAATGATTTTACTGCCGTGGATGCCTTGCAAAATTGGATAGCCTGTAGGAGCATACCACAATCCAGATGTGCTTTTACAGAATTTTTGGAGAAATTTAAGGTTAGCACTCCAAGTGCTGTAGCCTATAAAAGTCTGGGCTTGAATCTTTCTGACCAATATTGGTTTAAACCCCAGAGTGGGGAGATTAATTGGCAGGATATTAATCTCTTTGACAATGAGTTTGTTAAGCAAAATTTTGAATCTAGTTCCTTGCTAAAGGATAGTATTGTATCACCAGATAGCAACTCTAATGGTGAATTGCCAAAGTTTTGGTGTGTGGAGAACGGACGCAGATTGCTGTATAAACAAGGCTCTGGGCCATTATTCCAACAGCCACATAATGAAGTGTTTGCAGCTAGACTGCTGGAGAAATTTAAACTAAAGCATGTAGATTATCAACATTGTCAAATTGGTAATAAATCATATTCTGTTTGTGAGACATTTATCCAGCCGAATACGGAATATATACCAGCTGTGGACATTCTTATGGCCAGGAAAAAGACGAATAACGAAAATGCTTGGCAACATTTTTGGCACTGTGTAGAATTATTGGGGATAAATATTGAAAAGTGTGATATAAATAATATGCTCTTATTTGATAGGATTATCAATAATATTGACAGGCATTACGGAAATTTTGGCTTTATTCGCAATGCGGATACGCTGGAATTTCAAGGATTTGCACCTATTTTTGATAATGGCAACAGCCTGTGGTATAATGTTTCAGATTTTGAAATGATTACGACCAATCAGCCAGCGAAGCCATTTAGGAAAAATCATGAAAAGCAGGTGCAACTGGTAGATTTTGTAAATATGGATTTTAGTGACTTAAACAGCGATTTTGTAAGTCACACTGCATATGATGTTTTTGCATCAGCTGTTAAGATAGGAAGAATAACAGAAAATAGATTGGAAAGCATTGTGCGGAATGTTAATTACAATATTCAGATTAGTAAAAATATGACAAATGTATGTAAAAATGTTGAACTGTGGAGGAGAGAACATGGCAAAAATACCTGTAGAGGCAGGCAAGGAATACGAGATTGAAATAGGAAGTTTGGGCAGCAGTGGTGAAGGTGTAGGCCGTTATAATGGTTTTACCGTCTTTGTGCAGGGCGCACTGCCTCAGGAAAAGGTTAGGGTAAAAATTATAGAAGTCAAAAAGACCTATGCTGCTGGCAAACTTTTGAAGTTGATGGAAGCCAGTGAGGATAGAGTAAAGCCGGAATGTCCTATTTATGAAGCTTGTGGTGGCTGTCAGTTGCAGCATATCTCCTATGAAGGACAGTTAAAGCTGAAACAGCAGCAGGTACAGGATGCCTTGGAAAGAATTGGTCATCAGAAAAATCTAAAGGCATTGCCTACCTTGGGGGCGGAGAATCCTTGGAACTATCGTAATAAGGTAGCCTTCCCTGTAGGACGAGAAAAAGGCAAGACCATTATTGGCTGTTTTGCCAAGGGAACTCATCGTATTATAGATGCTTCTCATTGTCTGATTCAGGAGCAGGTAAATAATGATGCCATTACCGCTGTGCGTGAGGTTATAGAAAAGTTGGGAATTCCTGTCTATGATGAAGATAGGCACACAGGGGTAATGCGTCATGTGGTGGCTCGTACTGGCATTAAGGGCAAACTGATGGTGGTATTGGTAACTGCTACTCCTAAATTGTCAAAGGAAAAAGAGATTATCAAAATGCTGCGTAACCGTCTGCCTAATATGGTAAGCCTGCAGCAGAATGTTCAGACCTATAGAAATAATGTGATTTTGGGACGGGAAACCAAGGTGCTATGGGGCAGCCCTACTATTAAGGCAGGCTTGGATAAATTTGCTTTTAATGTGTCTGCTCGTTCCTTCTTCCAGGTAAATACCAGACAGGCGGAAAGGCTATATGCCAAGGCTTTGGAATATGCCCAGCTTACCGGTCAGGAAACTGTTATTGATGCTTATTGCGGCACTGGAACTATTAGTCTTTATTTAGCTCAAAGGGCGAGAAAAGTCTATGGTGTAGAGATTGTAAGTCCAGCTATTCGGGACGCCCAGAAAAACGCTAGGGAAAACAATATTCGCAATGCGGAATTTATTGTGGGAGATTGTACCAAGGTGATGCCACGGCTCTATCAGCAGGGCATTTGGGCGGATGTAGTGGTGGTAGATCCACCAAGAGCAGGCTGTACCGAGCAGGTACTCAAAACCTTTGCCAATATGAAACCAAAGAGAATTGTCTATGTATCCTGCAACCCTGCAACTCTGGCCAGGGATATTGAGATATTGGAAAAGCTGGGGTATAAAGCAGAAAAAATCCAGCCGGTAGATATGTTTGCCCAAACCAGTCACGTCGAGAGCGTAGCACTAATTAACAGAAAATAAAAATGCCATAAACCCTTGTCCTATAAAGCTTAACGGCATATTTGAGACATATAAAAACAATAGATTATGCTGTGCCAGAAAGACAACATTTTAGTGAATTTCAGCAGGGCAGCATACTCAAAACGATAGTTGGGTATGTTGCTATGCTGATTTTTTGCATTAGGGTAGAGTATGTGGTACTGCTATTGGCATAGTTGGGAATGTGGGGACGATGTTGTTCTGAAACTATAAACATATCTACTCTGGAATAGGCATGATTACTGGGGTGGGATAGATATGTTTATGGCACCTAGCCTTTTTTATAAGTTGGGTATGCGGGATTGCTAGAATGTTGAGATGATGTTAGAATGTAGAGTAGTGCATAATGGATCAGCTTGGATATGATGTGGAACTGACATATAATAAAAATGATGCATATTGATGCTGTGGCAAATCGGAATTTGAGGGGGAACAAAATATGAACAACATATTAGAAACAAATTTACACTTAACTCACGCACCTGTCTCTATCAAAGATTTCAACCGTATAAAGAAAGCACCTGTACTCGATTCTGAACTCTGGAAAGAGAAAGAAAGCCTCGACAAGGCTTCACTCTATATTATAGGTAAACGAGAAGTGCCAGTTTTCGTTCCGCGAAGGGAAATATCAGATAAATCTTGCTTAATCCTTGACGTTGAGGTGGGTAAAGCATCCTTCCGCATCTTCATCCCCGCATTGACAAATTCAAAATATTCTTTGAACGGCTTTGCAGGAATAAAAACGGAACCGGAAGGATTGGAGAAAGCGCAGAAAGTATGGCTGTTCGCTTTTAATGATAAGGGTGAAGCTGTTTCCAATATTGGATTTACTTTTGATGAACTGATTTATTATTGTAGTAATGACATGTTCCAAATTAACATGCAGAACGATTTTACCTCAGCGATTACCTACGATGTTCTTTATGTAGGAGAGTGTGTCGGGGAGAAGCTGACACAGAGGTTTAAGGCACATCATGCCCTACAGGATATGCTTATAGAAGAGAAAGTAATATCACCCAGTTTTGATAAAAGTGAAGAACTTATATTGATGCCGTTTACCATCGATTCCTATATGTGTACGATGCTCACGGGATTCAGTTCAGAGAATGACTGGATGAAAGCACTCACCGGGGATTTCGATGTAACATCTAACCAGATAAGCCTTGATGCAGAAAAGGCTCTCGTTCATGGCATGAATCCAAAGTATAACCAAATACGATTTAAGAACTATCCGTTTTCAAAGGATGGTCTGTATAACTCCGATGCCAGTGTATTTTGCTACTCAATCGCGGAGAACATAATTTTGAAGTATGACGAAGGGAACATCACAGGCTGTCCAGAAAAGGCATTTGCTTCATCCATTGTGGGAGATAAAGACGGGTACACTAAAGTCTTCGTTCCGGGCGAGGACAAGACTGAACGATATGCGAAAAAATGGTATGCCGAACATGAGAAGCGAATGATTGAAGAAGGTTAGACATTCAAAAACTCGGATAGTTAACACGCGGACGGGTGTATATGACGTTCACAAAAGGTTCTTTCGCAAATTCCAGTTTGTAGAGATGGTGGCACTTTTATGCGGATGCCTGTCCTGTGGTAAAGCAAATAGAGAATTCAGCATTATGCTATAATATGGAGCATAGAGCAGGGGAGGGATAGACTTGCCTAATATAGAAGAAACAGCTAGAGCTTTGCGAAAAAGAGGATATGAGGTATCGTGTTTTGAAACAGGAGAGGAAGCAGCGCAGTATCTGGATGGAAAAATTGATGGATATACGGTCGGTTTTGGCGATTCAGAAACCTTGCTTGCGTTAGATATGTATAATCGTCTTTCAAAGCATAATAAGGTTCATGATCCTATGCACCGGCAGGCTGGAAAAGGATTTTATGCCACGGCTCGGGACTGTCTGACTACGGAAATATTCCTGACATCTGTAAATGGTATCGCAGAAACAGGGGAAATGGTGAATATTGATGGGACGGGTAATCGGGTTGCTGGTTCCCTTTATGGGCATCGCAAGGTGTATTTTGTTGTTGGTAGGAACAAGATAGCACCTACTCTTGAAGAAGCTGCGAATAGAGCTAGAAATATTGCTGCCCCTATGAATGCCGCTCGTCATCAATATAAAACACCATGTGCTTTACATGAGGATCATTGCTATGATTGCAGCAGTCCTGACCGGATATGTAATGCGCAGGTTATATATTGGCGTAAGATGAATCATATGGATATGGAAGTTGTGCTGATAAATGAGGACTTTGGTTTTTAGGAGTTTTATATTATGGATAGAGAATTACCACATCAGGATGAAATATGGCGTCATTTCAAGAATAAACTATACAAGATTGTTGCCATTGCCCAGCATACTGAAGTGGAT
The DNA here is from genome assembly GCA_934203205.1 of uncultured Anaerovibrio sp. GTDB lineage: Bacteria > Bacillota > Negativicutes > Selenomonadales > Selenomonadaceae > Anaerovibrio. Next base: position 19,365 of record CAKPYV010000001.1, read on the forward strand.
GAAAAGCTGGTGGTGTATCAGGCTATGTATGGCAGTGAAGGGATTTATGCCAGACCGCTGGATATGTTTATGAGTGAAGTGGATCGGGAGAAGTATCCTGATGTTGAGCAGGAATATAGATTTGAGCGGATTGAATAGTATGGACTTACATGAAATATTTTTTACCGTATTTGGTTATAATCAATATTGCGACAGTTATAATTTATGGTTGGGATAAGCTATGTGCCATAAAGCGCTGGTGGAGGGTACCAGAAATTACATTGCTTGTATTTGCAGCTATCGGTGGCAGCATTGGGGCATTGCTGGGAATGAGAATATTCCACCACAAAACCTTGCATCTAAAATTCAAGTATGGCGTGCCAGTGATATTGATGCTGCAGGTGACAGGATTGGTATGGTTGCATACGCTAGGTAACTAATGGAGAATCAGATGGCACATATATATGTTGATGCGGATGCCTGTCCTGTGGTGAAACAGATAGAGATTGTTGCCAAAAGCCATAATATACCTGTAACCCTGTTCTGTGATACAAATCATGTTCTGAAATCTGATTACAGTGAGGTAAAGATAATTGGAGCAGGGGCGGATGCCGTTGATTTTGCCCCGGTGAATTCCAGCCGGGCAGGAGATATAGTAGTGACCCAGGATTATGGTGTTGCGGCTATGGCTCTTGCCAGAGGTGCTTATGCCATCAATCAGGATGGGTGGCGATATACCAATGAGAATATTGAGGGCCTGCTAGCCAAGAGGCATTTTATCAAGAAACATAGCCATAACCAGTCCTATCGTACTAGAAATCAGTCAGGCGGTATTCGCATCATTGATGGCAATATCAAGCTCCCAAGAATTGGTATAGTGAAAACAAAGCTATCAAGAGAATTTGAGGGGCGCATCCTAAATGCCACTGTCAGCCATACCGCATCGGGAAAATACTTTGTTTCATTGTGCGTAGAGATGGATATTGAGTTGTTGCTGGGTCGGAATAATGGCCAGCAGATTGGAATTGATGTTGGTATAAAAGATTTCTTTTCCGATGACCAAGGAAATACTGTAGCCAATCCACAGGTTTTAAAACGAATGGAGAAAAAGCTAAAACGTCTGCAGAGAAACCTGTCAAGAAAGGCCAAGGGCAGTAATAATCGTAACAAGGCTAGAATCAAGCTGGCCAGATTGTATGAACGGATAGCCAATATCCGCAAGGATTTCCTGCACAAGGAATCAACTAATCTTGTAAAAGAAAATCAGTTGATTGCGGTAGAAAATTTAAAGATTAAGAATATGTTGAGAAATCACAAATTAGCCAAGGCAATATCTGATGTAAGCTGGGCTGAATTTTTCCGTATGCTGGAATACAAGGCCAAGCTCTATGGCTGTGATAGAGTGAAGGTGGATACTTTCTATCCATCCAGCCAGACCTGTTCCTGCTGTGGCTATCAAAATTGGGCTACAAAGAATCTTGGCATTCGCAAATGGACTTGTCCACAGTGCAATACCCAGCATGATAGGGATGTAAACGCAGCTAGGAATATTCTGAGCAAAGCCTTGGAAATGCAGAAATCCGCGTAGGCTAAAGAATAAAATACCGTGGGACACACGGAAATCTACGATTGGGGAGAGCGTGTAAGACATATAGGCCACGGGGAACCAAGAATCCCCTGCCTTTAGGCATGGGGAATGTCAAAGAGTGCTTTTCAATTGAATTGTTGAAACGAGAAATAACAAAAAGGAGGCCTACTATTTGAAAAAGAAAAAAGACAAAGTAACCATCCGTTCCAGCGCAGCAGAATACTTAACCTATGTTGCCTCTGTGGGTGATCAGCAGGACAGTATTGAGATGCGCTATGAGGATGAGAATATATGGCTGACACAGAAGATAATGGCCACGTTGTACGATGTTGGCACTAACACTGTAAATTATCATATTAAGAAAATATTCGAGGATAGTGAACTACAGGCGGATTCAGTTATTCGAAAATTTCGAATAACTGCCACTGATGGAAAAAGCTACAGCACAAATCACTATTCCTTGGAGATGATTATTGCTGTTGGATTCAAGGTCAATTCCGAGCGTGCGGTGCAGTTCCGTAAATGGGTTAATCAAATTGCAAAGGACTATACCATAAAAGGGTGGGTTATGGATGATGAACGGCTGAAACGCGGAACGTATCTGACAGAGAAGTATTTCGACGAGCAGTTAGAGCGCATCCGTGAGATCCGTGCCAGCGAAAGAAAGTTCTATCAGAAGATCACTGACCTGTATGCCACAGCCATTGACTATGATAAAAATTCTGCAACGACGAGAAGATTCTATGCGACCGTTCAGAATAAAATGCATTACGCAGTTCATGGTCATACGGCGGCTGAACTGATTGTAGAAAGAGCTGATCATACAAAAGATCATATGGGATTAACTACTTGGGCAGACGCTCCTGAAGGAAAAATTAAGAAAAGTGATGTTACGGTTGCCAAGAACTATTTGAGTAAGGACGAAATAAAACAACTGAATCGCATGGTGACGGCATATCTGGATTTTGCTGAAAACATGACATTGCGGCATATTCCGCTTACGATGCAGGACTGGGAAAAGAGGCTCAACGGCTTCATTGAAATGTTTGATTATGGCATTTTACAGGATGCAGGGAAAGTGTCAGCTGAAATTGCAAAGCTTCATGCTGAGACCGAATTTGAAAAATATCGTGTCATTCAGGACAGGCTGTTTATGTCTGACTTTGATAAGTACATGCTGGAACTGGAAGAGAATGGGAAGAAGTAGCAGCATCGCCATTAAATTTTCAGCTTGCCAAGGTCGAGTGCATGGGAGTTTGGTCATCAGTTGGGGCAAAAAATTGATATGGTATAGATAAAGTTGCCCCTGTAAAGAAAACACCAACATATATCATCTTTATGTAGTGACCACATAAAGTTAGACCTAAAATCTAATCTTATGGAGGCACCACATTGTTTGACGGTATATGTTGGTGTTTTTATGTTATATAGATTGAAAGTTGTTATTTACATAGAGTTAGTAGAATTATCTTTTACTGGTCTATGTCTTTGGGCCTGCACAGCTCATAGCTAATGACTCCGGTGTTGATATGGAGCAGGCTGGGAAAAATACTTGTTATGTCTTCCTGTAGATATTTATACTTGTATCCGTATGGTAATATAATATCCAGATAGTACTGACAAGTATCTTTGCATTCTGTGCAAGAATTAATTAATTCCTCATCTGCTACATAGGATAAAAACTTATCTTTGGGAAAATAGTCATCGTAATGAATACTTACCCTAAAGATAAATGAATTAATGGGATAACGCCTTTTTCTTGAAAAATTATCCATTGTTTTTTCACCTTGTCCCTATATTTATTTTCGCGAGATATAAGAAGTGTTTGAACGTGTAATTTAGCATAGAGTTATGGAATCACCTTACTTTATGTTGGTATTTTTGAGAGGGTGGCTATTGCTTTTTCAGGTTTCCTTAGAATTTGATACTGAATGTTGCTTTAGTTAAACATATTATATGTTAGTTTTATCAAGTTTACAAGCGCCATGCTCCGGCACTGTGGCCATGGTATATATGTGAATAAATATGCTGCGATAAAAGTCTGTACATAGTGTAAATATGTATTTTTTATACGCACAAATGATAAGAATTCTAATGCAGTTATGACTAAAAATTAAAAAGTTCTGTAGCAAAATACAAAAGTCCAATAAATAAACATAAAAAATATTTTCAAAATTTTTTATTGTCAAATTTAAAGCTTTGATATACACTTTATGCAGAAAGCCTGTATAAAGTCAGTAATAATGCGGGTTGAGCGCATCCGCCATGATGTTTATCATATTGTTTTTTCTTTTTACCGTTCATTATTTTGCGGTGTTTGTCATTATCTGTTATAATATTTTTCGCAAAAGGATTGTAAGGAGATAAAATTTAGGAGATATTATGTTGATTTTTAAGAAAAAAAGCAGGCCGATGATTCGGAGGTTGCTGGCTTTGATGTTGCCGATTATTACTTCTCAGGCGGCAATTGTGGGGATGAATTTTTTTGATACGGCTATGTCAGGCAAGTATGGTGCAGCGGATTTGGCTGGTGTGGCAGCTGGTAGCAATCTATGGATGATTGTACTAACAAATGTTTCGGTAATTTTGATGGCAGCTATGCCTTTGATTGCCAATTTGCTGGGGAAAGGTGGCAAAACAGAGGTTACGGCTGTAGTCCGCAAAGGGCTTTGTTTTGGTTTTGTCTTTGATGTGATGTTGCTTTCGGCTGGTATTACGGTTGTGCCTTTGCTGTTAGGCAATATGGAACTGGAACCCAGGGTGTATGATGTTGCTATAGGGTATCTGATCGCTATAGCCTTTGGTGTACCGGCTATTTTCGCCAGTGTGCTTTTACGCTCCTTTGTGGATACTTTGGGACACACAACCCTTAGTATGAAAATTTTCTGTTTACCCTGCCAGTTAATGCGCTGTTGAATTATTGCTTTATTTTTGGCGCTTTTGGCGTGCCTGAGTTTGGCGGAGCTGGGGCTGGTATTACTACATCAGCTACATATTGGCTGATTTTATTTATGTATGTATATAACGTCTGCCGGCATTCGCCGTTTAAGGAGTATGGAATTTTTGCCTTTGGGGCTTCTCGGTATGAAACATCAGAAAAGGCAACTGGACAGATAAATAATACTAAGTCAATTTCCTATCTGGAATATCTGCGTATCGGCATACCTTTGGGACTGTCCATTATGCTAGAAACAAGCGTATTTTCTATTACAGCATTCTTGGTGGCAAAATTCGGTACAACGGCATTGGCTGCCCATCAGGCAGCAGCAAATTTTTCCACATTGATCTATATGGTTCCTATGGGATTTTCCATGGCGGCTACTATTCTAATCGGTTATGAATATGGCGGTAAAAATTATCAGGCTGTAATGGATTATATTAGGATTTGCCTTGAAATGAGCTGTACTATAGGAATTGTTTATATCATAATTGAAATTTTTGCTTGTCATCAGATTGCTGCTCTGTATTCAAATGATGTGATGGTTACGGAATTGGTGGCCCAGCTTATTTTGCTGGCTTGCATCTGGCAGATGGGGGATATGCTTAGTGCACCTTGTCAGGGAATTACCCGTGGCATGAAGGATGTTAACACAACACTGATTGCTTCTGGAATAGCTTATTGGCTTATATGTCTACCGGTGGGCTATATTTTGGACTATGGTTTCAATATAGGTTTGTATTCTTATTGGTTGAGCCTTGATGCGGGGGTGCTGGTTAGTGCCTTTGTCATTTTGTTGCACTTGCGTTATGATATGAAAATGCTGCTGCATTGAAATGTCTATGTTTCGCTGCCAGCAAAAAGGCAAAGGTTGTAAAAAATAATTTTATAGTTGGTTTCATGCGGTGTTGACAAATATGTTGGCACCGTTTTTATCAGAAAACGCCGTAAAACCACTGTCTTTAGACATGGGGATATAAGGCGTGTCCACCTAATTTGCGTAAGCAATTGACGGTGGACAAAAAATGCTAATGATTTTTTTGATGTTCGATTGTATGTTTTCTGTAAATATGATAAAATATAAATACAAACATAATTTCTGAAAGAGGTGAGAAAATGGAGTATACAAAGGGGTTCAAGTTTAGAATATATCCAAATGCCGAGCAACAAAAAATCATAAATCAGACATTAGGGTGTGCGCACTTTGTGTATAATCATTTTCTTGCTGTCAGACGAGATAACTGGCAGGAAAAACATGAGTCAGTGACCTATGTAAAATCCAGTCATATACTGACAGAATTGAAATGCCATCCAGATTTCGTATGGTTGAAATCTGTTGACAGTATGGCTTTGCAGGAAGCCCTGAGAAATTTGGACAGGGCATTTCAGAATTTCTTTAAAAAGCAGTCTGGCTATCCAAAATTCAAGTCTAAGCACAGCCACAATCAGTCCTATCGTACTAGAAACCAGTCAGGGGGTATCCGCATCATTGATGGCAATATCAAGCTCCCCAGAATCGGCATAGTGAAAACCAAGCTATCAAGAGAATTTGATGGGCGCATCCTAAATGCCACTGTCAGCCGTACTGCATCGGGAAAATACTTTGTTTCATTGTGCGTAGAAATGGATATTGAGTTGTTGCTAGGCAGGAATAATAGCCAGCAGATTGGCATTGATGTTGGTATAAAGGACTTCTATTCCAATGACCAAGGAAATACTGTAGCCAATCCACGTATTTTGAAACAAATGGAGAAAAAGCTAAAGCATTTACAGAGAAGCCTGTCAAGAAAGGCCAAGGGCAGTAATAACCACAACAAAGCTAGAATCAAGGTGGCCAGATTACAAGAAAGGATAGCCAATATCCGCAAGGATTTCCTGCATAAGGAATCAACTAAGCTTGTAAGGGAAAATCAGCTGATTGCGGTAGATTTCTATCCGTCAAGCCAGACCTGTTCCTGCTGTGGCTATCAAAATAGGGCTACAAAGAATCTTGGTATTCGTAAATGGACTTGTCCACAGTGCAATACCCAGCATGAGAGGGATGTAAACGCTGCTAGGAATATTTTAAGAAAAGCCTTGGAAATGCAGAAATCAGCATAAGCTAAAGAATAAAATACCGTGGGACACACGGAAATCTACGCTTGGGGAGAGCGTGTAAGACATATAGGCTACGGCCTATATGCAGTGCTCATGGAACCAAGAATCCCCTGCCTTTAGGCATGAGGAGTGTCAAATCTGGTCAAGATATGGATTTTACAGTATTTAAGGCGGAAAATATTGATATTCATCATGTATTCCCTAAAGCATACTGTGTGCTAAAGGGATATCCTAAATCTAAATATAATTCAATTGTAAATAAAACCCCTATTTCTTTTACAACTAATAGAAAAATTGGCGGAGCTGCACCATTTGAATACTTGTCTAAAATTGAAGAAAAATACGGTGTTTCTAAGAATGATCTTAATAAATATATAGATTCTCATTGGTTGAATGTAATCCCATCACCATATGTGATGACATCCTTTCAATATTCCCCGAACAGCTTCAGAAGGGGGCGTGTTAGATAATGAATAAGCAATTAAAGCTGCCTGTAGGCATAGACAGCTTTGAAGAAATCCGCAAAAGTGAATTTTATTATGTTGATAAAACAAGGCTTGTTGAGCAGCTTTTGGAGAACTGGGGTGCAGTAAACCTTTTTACCAGACCGCATCGCTTTGGCAAGACTCTTAATATGAGCATGCTCAAATGCTTTTTTGAAATAGGTACGGACAGAACTCTGTTTGATGGACTTTATATAGCTGAAAAGCAGACGCTTTGCGAGCAGTATCTGGGAAAATTCCCTGTGTTGTTTATTTCGCTCAAGGGCGTTGACGGCGAGAGTTTTGAGCAAGCAAGCTATGCATTTACTAACATAGTTGCCAATGAAGCCAGACGCTTCGCTTTTTTGCTTGCTAGTGATAAGCTCACCGAAAAGGATAAGGATGAATACCGTGCGCTGATTGCTATGCGTGAGGGAATATATACTATGGACGAAAAAATCCTTGTCACCTCTTTGCAAAAGCTGTCAGGACTTTTGTGCAAGCATTATGCTAAGCAGGCCATTCTTCTTATTGACGAATACGATGTTCCTTTGGATAAGGCCTTTCAAAATGGCTATTACAGAGAAATGGTTACGCTGCTAAGAGGCATATTTGGCAATGCGTTAAAGAGCAATCCTTTTCTGAAGTTTGCTGTTTTGACAGGCTGTCTGCGCGTGTCGAAGGAAAGCATTTTCACCGGCATGAATAATTTCAAGGTGCTTTCCATAACTGATCCACGTTTTGATGAGCAGTTTGGTTTTACTGAAGCTGAGGTGAGCCAGCTGCTTACAGCCTATCATTTGGAGGAGCATTTATCGGAAATCAAGGAATGGTATGACGGCTACCGCTTTGGCGATGCCGATGTATATTGCCCTTGGGATGTAATCAATTACGTGGATTTGCTGCGCTATGATGCGCAAGCAAAGCCGCAGGCTTACTGGATTAACACCAGCAGCAATACTTTAGTGAAACGCTTTGTGGATAAGGCAGATAAATCCACGAGGGATGAGTTGGAGCGTCTTGTCGCAGGCGAGCAGATAGAAAAGCATTTGCGGCTTGATTTGACATATGATGAGATTGATAATAGTATTGAGAACCTTTGGAGCGTTTTGTTTACGACTGGTTATCTGACTCAGGCAGGCATGACGGAGGATGGTGCTTATAAGCTGATTATCCCTAATGCGGAGGTTAGAGAGGTTTATAAGCTGCAAATACAGGACTGGTTTAAGCGTACTGTTTTTGCCAATACGGAGCAGCTAGAGCTGTTTTGGCAGGCCTTAGCGAAGGGTGATGCCAAGGCAGTAGAAAGATATTTAAACAAGACTTTGAGCAATACTATCAGCCTTTTTGATATAAAAGGACAAGCGAAGGATAGGGAAAATAGCTATCACTTGTTTTTGGCAGGCTTGCTCATCGGCAATGCTGAGTGGCTGGTGCGTTCTAATAGGGAAGCAGGCGATGGCTTTGCTGATATAATAGTAGAAACCGATGATCCTGATGCCGGACTTGTTATTGAGCTGAAGAGCGTTAGCGGAATTACGGAGCTGGACAGCGCGTGCGCGAGAGCTTTGCAGCAGATACATGAGCGCCATTATGACGAATATTTGCGTGATGAGGGGCGCGAGGACATTTGGGTGTATGGCATTGCCTTTTATAAGAAAAGGTGCAGAGTTATGGCAGAGAGGGTAGAAGGATGAATATACAAGTTTACCAGTCTTTTTTAACTGTTGTACAGTGCCGCAGCTTTACGCAGGCGGCGAAGTACCTGAATTTTTCGCAGCCGACAATCAGCAATCATATAACTGCCCTGGAGGAGGAGTACGGCGTTATTCTTTTCACTAGAGATGGTAAGAACGTTTATCTGACACAGGCGGGCAAAAACTTTGTGCCGATAGCGCAGCAGCTGCTGAACGACTATCAGATGAGCCAGGAGTCTATGCGCCAGTTTCAAAAAAACAAGTATAGCTTGAAGATTGGCGTTTCTACGCAGGCTATCAACATCTATATGCTACCGGTGCTTTTGCAGATTAAAAAGGAATTCCCGGAGCTTGATATAGAGGTCAACCGTTGTATGACTGTCGAATCTACACTAGAAGATGCTTTTGTGAAGAAGCTTTACGACTTTGCCTTTGTGCATATTGACGTGCAGCCTCTATACACGAAGCGCGTACAGCTTTGGAACCAGCCAATGGTGTTTGTTACATCTAGAGAACTGTATGATGCTATGCAGCAGAATGATGACATTTACGAGTATCCGTTTATCGCTTATCCGGAAACCGAGGTATATTACAAGCATTTGAAGAGCAGGGTGGAATTTTCCCGCCTGAAGAACTTTTTAACCTTTAGCGATTCGGAATCAGTGCTGCACGCTGTGAAGCAAAATCTTGGCGTTGCTTTGACGCCGAGGATTAAGGTGGAACGTGATTTGCTGGAAGGTAATTTGGTAGAGTTTCCGGCAAGCTATTCAGGGAATATGCCAATTTCTGTCTTGTATGATTACGAATTTAATTTTACTTTGCCGAGCAAGCGCTTTTTGGAGCTGCTGCGTGCTTCCAGAGAACGAATAAGAGATTGATTAAACATCATAAGAATATCTTATCGAAGTTTAGAGATTACATAAAAATACTTATGGAAAAACATTTGAAGAGCATTGACGAAATTCAGGTCAATGTTCTTTTCTTTGTAAGAAATAAAGAGATAATAGGCAAATGTACTTTATATACAGGGTGAATTATGTATCTGACGAGGGGGAATAGTGAATATTTTCCTTTTGTATACAAGAAAAACTCTAATAAGTGTTTCTTTACTGAACTATTGTAAAAACACTTATATAATGATAAAATTTTTTTGTGGGTTGTGCAACGTAAATCAAAAGAATGGCTGTGAAGCTGGCAGAAAAGAGGTTATTATGTCGAAGAATATGCAAAAAAATGAAGAAACAAAGGCTAGACGAATGCCTACCTTTGTGGAGTCGATTACTCCTATTATTGCGATGATGGTTATTCTGACTGTGGGCAAGGGCTATTTGGGCTATGCAACAGAGCCGCTGTTGCTTTTGGTGGCTGCGATTGCTGCTATTATCGCTTTCCGCGTGGGCGTTACCTGGGATGAGATGATGGACGAAATCTGTCAAAAGATTGCTAAGGGCATGCCGGCAATTCTGATTTTGACCTGTGTTGGTGCGCTTGTTGGCACCTGGATGGCTGCAGGCACTATTCCTATGATGATTTATTATGGCGTGCAGATTGTCAGCCCGACATTTATGTTAGTGACGGCGTTCCTGATTACAGCAGTTGTCTCTATTGTAACAGGCACTTCCTGGGGTTCTGTTGCTACGATGGGCGTAGCACTAATGGGCATTGCCAGCACGATTGGCGTAAGCCTGCCTGCTACAGCCGGTGCTGTTATCGCAGGCTCCTATTTTGGTGATAAAATTTCTCCGCTGTCTGATACAACGAACCTTGCACCTGTTGCAGCAGGTTCCAAGCTGTATGAGCACATTGGTCATATGTTCTGGACGACTATTCCGGCAACAATTATTTCTTTAGTGGTTTATGCCTTCGTTGGCTTCCAGCATAGCGGCAGCAATGATGTTTCCTCAGAGTCTGTTAATACGATGTTAACTCAGCTCGAGTCCATGTATAATTTTAATATCCTGCTGTTACTGCCGGTTATTTTGATTCTGGCAGGCTCTATTTTGAAAAAACCGACGCTGCCGGTAATGATGGGTTCCACCGTACTGGCTGGTATCGAAGCGCTGCTGTTCCAGACCATCAGTCTGAAGGATTTGCTGCAGGCTACTGTTAAGGGCTTCAAAATCACGATGATTGCTCAGCCTGGTTTCGATCCGGCGACTGCTGCGCCGCAGATTGTGAAGCTGCTGAACCGTGGCGGTATGGCAGAGATTATGGGTACGACTCTGCTGGTATTCTGTGCGTTCTGCTTTGCCGGCATTATGAGTAAGGCTGGCTGTCTGGAGGTTGTGCTGCAAAAAATTCTGGGCTTTGCAAAATCTACTGGTGATTTGATTGCTTCCACTGTTGCGTCCTGCCTGACGATGGCTTTATGCACAGGTAACTCTTATCTGGCTATTCTGATTCCTGGCGAAATGTTCCGTGATGCTTATAAGGCAAGAGGTCTGGCGGCGAAGAACCTTTCGCGTACTTTGGAGGATGCCGGTACGGTGTTCGTACCGTTGATTCCTTGGTCTGCTGCCGGCGCTTATATGGCTGCTTGCACTGGCGTAGATACTTTGGAATATGCTCCGTGGGCTATTTTGTGCTACACTGGCTTTATAATTGCTATTTTCTACGGCTATACCGGCATTGGTATTACCAAGCTGGAGGATGAGAAGAAATAAGCCGTCGAGCTAAAATAACGTTTTGTGAAAGGTAAAGTGAAGAATTTGATTAAGCTGATAAAAAATGCAGAGGTTTTTGCGCCTAAGTATTTAGGTAAAAAAGATGTTTTGGTTATTGCCGATAAGATTGTACGTATTGAGGATCATATCGATGGCTATGACAATGTGCCGGAGGTAGAGACTTTTGATTTTAGCGGCAAAAAGCTGTTGCCCGGTTATATTGACATCCACATGCATATCACCGGTGGCGGTGGCGAGCAAGGGCCTGCTTCTCGCGTTCCGGAGGCAATGCTCAGCCAGATTACTAGCTGCGGTATTACGACTGTAGTTGGTCTTTTGGGTACAGATGGCATCACTAGAAGCGTAGAGAATCTGGTAGCTAAGGCACGGGCTTTGACGGAGGAGGGCATTACGGCGTACTGCCTGACCGGCGCGTATGGCATTCCTTCTACTACTATTACCGGCTCTGTGGAAAAGGACATTATGATGGTGCCGCCGATTATTGGCACGAAGATTGCTGTTTCTGATCATCGCAGCTCTAATCCGCAGGGACCTGAGCTGATTGCAGTCGCTTCTGCCACTCGTCGTGGCGGTCTGCTGGCAAATGTTGCCGGTCTGGTAACGATGCATATGGGTTCCGGCGTGGGCAAGCTTGATCCCTTGTTCTACGCACTGGATCATTCCGATATTCCTGCAAAAAATTTCCTGCCTACGCATATGCTGCGCACGCAGGAGCTTATGGAGGAAGGCGCTAAGCTGGTACGCCGTGGCGGTTATTTTGATATGACGGCTGGCAGTACTGATGAGGATATGGAAATTGGCGCAGAGAAAATTATGGAGCTTCTTAGCTGGGAAGGCATGAGCACTGAGCATCTGACGCTGAGCAGTGATGCGTTTGGCTCTCAGCCAAAATTTAATGAGCAGGGTGAGTGCATTGGCTTGACCTACTGTTCTCCGAAATATCTGCATCTGACGATCAAGAGCCTCGTGCACAGAGGTCTGCCTTTGGAAGAAGCAATTAAGCTTTTGACCTCCACTCCGGCAGAGCTGCTTGGCAAGGCTGGCGTTAAGGGCTGCGTAGCAGAGGGCGCTGATGCTGATTTGCTGGTATTAGATGAGAATCTTGATATTGACAGCCTGTTTGCTAAAGGTCAGACAGCAATCTTAAATAAAGAAATTACTCTCAAGGGCCGTTTTGAATATTAATATTACTATAACTAAATAGCCTCTACAAAATTTAAGGATTCCGCAGTTCACCTTATGCAGGTGGTCCGGCGGAATCCATTTTTATTGCTTATTTTGCCGGATTTTAGCAGTTGTTTGCTGCGCCTTACCCAAATTTACGTGTTTGAGTTATAATGGATACCAGAATCTGGACCATATTTTGAAAATCTAAGCGTGTATGTTATAGTAAATATATAACAATCTAGGAGGATTTTTTAATGACACGCTGTCAATATACACCAGAATTTAAAAGTAAAGTTGTTCTGAATATTCTTCAAGGTAATCAAGAATTGAATGAAATATGTGCTCAACATAACTTAAATCCCAATATGGTTAGAAAGTGCAAGCAGGAATTCTTACAAAATGCTTATCTTGTATTTGGTGCAAAATCTGAGCACAAGCAGTCTCAGAGAAAGGAGGGTGACCTGAAGAAAAAGAATGATCAAATGCTGAAGACTATTGGACAGCTTACAATTGAACGCAATTTTCTTCAGGATTGCTTTCGCAAAATTGGAGAAGACATCCCTTCAATACCAGGATTTGATTACAAAGGAATCTGAGATTTCCATACACCGTCAACGTGATCTCTTATCTATTAATCGTTCTAGTATTTATTATATACCAGTTGAAGCAGATAAAGAACGTTTGCTACTACAAGAAAAACTTATGGAAAGAATAGATTATTGGCATACAACCATGCCATACCTAGGGTCAAGAAAGATTACTAAATTACTGGTACATGAAGGATTTAAGGCTTGTCGCAAAACTGTAAGAATACTGCTTGAACGAATGAGTATAACAGCTATTTATCCCAAGGAAAATCTTTCCAAACGCAATTTCAAGGAGGTGATAGTTCCGTATTTACTACGAAATTATAAGGTTACAGCAGCTAATCAGGTTTGGTCTATAGATATAACTTATATAAAAATGCATCATGGCCATATGTATCTAACGGCTATTATAGACTGGTACAGCCGCAAAATAGTGGGTTGGAATTTGTCGGACACACTTGGAACTGCCAGCCCACGAGAATTACGTAAAGGATTAGTAGAGTACATCAACGAATATAACAAGGTAAGGCCACATGAAGCATTGTCATATAGGACACCTGATTCTTACTATTATGGCCAGAATGTTGCATAATTTATTGGGTTAAGACACGCTTAGATATTTTTTAGTGGTCTTGACAAGGGGCCCATTATAACGGAAGCACGGAGAGGGGCCAAAGAGGCTATATGGCAAGCCAGTATTTGAGCGCTGAGCTGGAAGCCGCAAGCACGGCCGGTCGCTTTAAGGCAGCGCTGGAATCAGAATTTATCTGGAATCCTGCAGATTATGCTGCTTATTCCGGCTACAAGATGGGAGCTGTTGAGCCGGCTCCGGAGATTAAGCGTTCCTTTGACGTAAGAAAGGTGCGCGTCGGCCCACGAGAGTTTCTGTTATATGAAGCAGCTGACAAGACCTTTGAGGTAGTTATTAACAGGATTCCCGGTGATATTGTCGGCTATGCAGTATCGAAAAAATTTCTTACGCTGTTTATAATCAGTCAGTTTTTAATTAGAAGGCAGTGATGAAGATGCTGAATAAAATTTGGCAAAGGCTTTTAGTGAGTACACTGCTGCTGCTCGGACTGGCAGCGGCGGTGGAGGCGGCAGATGTTTATGTTATGCCTCGCAACAGTGAGGGCGTAAAGGGAACGGCGTATGTCTATAGGACGACGCGCGGAAGCTTTATGTATCTTGTGAGCAGCTATGGCGAAGGAGCAAGTCCACGCGAACGTTGGGAGCTGTATTCCGCTGGCAAGCTTGAGGTGGAGCAGGAGAAGCTTCCGGCGGGCGCGACGCTGGAGGGCGAAATGGGCGCTATGCTCGGCGAGGGCTGGACGCTTGGCGCAGCCAAAAATATGTGAAGGCACCGCCTGATGGTAAGTACAGCTTCCTTTACAACGACGATGCTGATGCGCATGACGCATTCTCTGATACCATGGCTATAGGCTACTTTAAATATTTCGTTTTTAATCAAGAGGATTTGAGCGGTGAGGACAGCAGAAGCTACAGCACCTGGCGTATTGGCGAGGAAAAGAGCAGCTATGCCGATATTCCGCAGGCTTATGATTATATCCAGGTAACAGTCTATGGCGAGCCTGGCGAAGGCTATTATCTGCTGGAGAGTCATGGACGCTTGATTTATCGGATTAATGAGGACAAGACTACGACTAAATTATTTGACGAGCTGAGCTTTTGATTTTGGCTTGGGAAAGGAGATGGTGTGATGAGGTGTAAGCTGGTTAAAGGCGTGCTGCTGACACTGCTGGCCGCCGTGCTGCTTGGTTGCGGTGCAGAGAAGAAGGCGGCCGCGCCGCAGGCAGAGGTGCCGAAGGCGGAGACGGCAGCCGCTGCTGCAGCTATTGTCAAGGTGCCTACCTATGAGCTGGAATATGCAAATATTGTAGATGGCATCTACGATTTTTTGGCTAATGGCAATGCAGAACGCTTGCCACAGCAGGGCACAACGGGCATCTACGAGCTGCGTGATCATTTTAATGCCGATGAGGCCGTAAAGCATCTTGGCTATACGCTGCTGGACATCAATAATGACAAGGTGCCGGAGCTGATTTTTGCTTTCAATAATAATGAAAAAAGAGGCAAGGGCTATTATGGCAAGGAGCTGTATGCTGTCTATACCTTTGTGGAAGGACAGGTGAAATTTGTTGATGAGGGCTGGGCGCGTAGCAGTCTGGAGCTGCAGCCTGATGGCACGCTGCTGACGCGAGGCAATATCAGCAATGCAGAATATCTGCTGGCCGTGCATGATTTGCTGAAGGATGGCAGCACTAGATGCCTGAGTCTGTACTTCACCAAAGCGCAGGAGGGAGCTGGCGGACTCGAGGTTTATCGCAGCAGTGACGGCAGAGCGTTTACAAGCGCTTCGGAGAGAATGCAGATGACGGCAGACGAATTCTTTGAAATGGGCAGCGAGCTTTCTAGCTATAGTACAGAGATGGAGCTGCTGCCACTGCATGAATATAAGCAGAGAGGCTCCAAGTTCAAGGGATTGGCAATGCCTTATCTGCACATCATGGGCGTGCATGAGCTGCAGGATCCCCAGGCAGACCTTTCCGGCTATGAGCAGGTTTCGGTGCCTGATCCGTTTAAGGGAGCGGAGGTTTTGTTCCGCACCAATGCTGAACTGCAGGACTTCCAGCTGCTTGACCTGCAGGGAGATGCGAGCAGGGTTCTCTACAGCAAGGAGAGGCTGCAGGCAGGCGCTAAGCTGTACCTGCATCTGAGCAGCTTCGAAACTATTCCCAAGAACGGTATCGCCTTCAAGGATGATGCTGGCAGCTTGCGCAAGTTTGCTATCTGCGCCAGCGGCAGAGATGGCAGTATTTATCTGCACGAGATTGATTAAGTCAATAAATTTTCTTCACTGCATGTGAAGGTTAAGCCTTTAGGCGAAAGGAGGTCGAAGATAATGAATAAATTTACGAGCTTATGCGGCTGCTTACTGTTGACGCTGTGCCTGGGCATGACTTCCTTGACGCCGCCGATGTCTGCTGAGGCAGCAGAGCGCGAAAAGGTTATTCTGGACGCTGATATGGTTGATCTGTTCGATGACGGCGTAGCGATGATGATGCTCGCTGAATCGCCTAAGATGGATCTCAAGGGCGTGACCATTGTTATCGGCAATACCTGGGTAGAAACGGGTACTGCTTCTACTATCCGCCAGCTTGAGGGGCATCGGGTGTACAGATATTCCTGTATATATGGGCGTGAACCAAAACACCCGCAAGGGACGCTTTGCCAATATGAAGGAAGAAAAACGCCTCTTTGGCCGCGGCTTCGATTCTCATCTTGGTGCTGCAGGCTATGCTCAGCCGGCATCATGGACCGCTGAATACCGCAAGAATTATCTGGACGAGCCTGTTATGCGTCCGCAAAAGTAGGCTGCTGCTGACTTTATTATTGATACCGTGAAAAAGCACCCCGGAGAGGTAACTATTGTGGCTATCGGCAGTGCGGCGAACCTGGCTGCGGCGCTCGACAAGGCGCCGGAGATTGTTCCACTGGCTAAACGCGTTGTTTATATGGCAGGCGCTTTCTTCATTCCACACTGGAAAACACCACTGGAAAGATTGAACTGCTTAAATGCTGCAGCTGAGTATGTTCAGATGAAGAAGGAAATGCAGACAAGATTCATGGGCCTTTCACGATGCTTGAAGAGTGCATACGGCATCTGTTTCCCTTCTGGTGAGTTGACTGAAAAAGAGACTGCGACAGCACAGTTTATAATGGGCCCCTTGTCAAGACCACTAAAAAATATCTAAGTGTGTCTTAAGCCAATAAATTATGCAACATTCTGGCCATAATAGTAAGAATCAGATGTCTTATATGACAATGCTTCATGTGGCCTTACTTTTGGATAAATAGATGTTATACTCATTCGTTCAAGCAGTATTCTTACAGTTTTGCGACAAACCTTAAATCCTTCATGTACCAGTAATTTAGTAATCTTTCTTGACCCTAGGTATGGCATGGTTGTATGCCAATCCTGAAGAAAATTGCGTTCCATTGTAAGCTGTCCAATGGTCTTCAGCATTTGATAATTCTTTTTCTTTAGGTCACCCTCCTTTCTCTGAGACTGCTTGTGCTCAGATTTTGCACCAAATACAAGATAAGCATTTTGTAAGAATTCCTGCTTGCACTTTCTAACCATATTGGGATTTAAGTTATGTTGAGCACATATTTCATTCAATTCTTGATTACCTTGAAGAATATTCAGAACAACTTTACTTTTAAATTCTGGTGTATATTGACAGCGTGTCATTAAAAAATCCTCCTAGATTGTTATATATTTACTATAACATACACGCTTAGATTTTCAAAATATGGTCCAGATTCTGGTATCCATTATACGATGGCTTAATCCTATTCGTTCCATTACCCTATATACAGTGCGCTCACTGGGAATATTAATCCCTTCAGGACTTCTGAGACACAATGCTTGATACATCCTAATTCTTCCGTAACTGTCATTATATTCATCTTCAGAGTGAATATCCAGCATAGTCGCAGCTAGATCTTGATATTTCCACGGACGATCCCTATTAACTAGATATTCATAAAATCCTTGACGAGTTACATGAAGCATTTTGCAATAAAAACTTATGTTACCTGTAATTGAGCCGTCTGCGGTCTTAATAGCAATAAATTTCATTCTTTCGTTTTTGCTGACTTCAGACGGCTCGCTGCGAAAAAAGCGCTGGCTTCCTCTAGAAAATCATTCTCTTTTTTAGACGCCGTATTTCTTTTTCCTGCACTTTGACCTGCTGACGAAGCTGTATAAGTTCTTCATTTAGTGGCATTGCAGATTTAGGTGTATGCATACCTTCACCTAAATCAAGTCGCCCTAAGCGAACCATTCTAATCCAAGTATATACAGTACTTCTAGGTATACCTAACTCTGCGGCAGCCTTTGCTTGGCCAATTTCGTTAGCGAGTTTTACTGCTTGAATTTTATATTCTAGATCATATACTTTTCCAGCTGACATTCTTTCGTCCTCCTTATACTCATAAGTATATATTAATTCCTTGAGAGCAAGGTGACAACTTTATTTATACAATATCATTTTTACGAAATCCATTAGCCGTTTTGCCCGTAATACCATTGACTGCCTTGATACGGCGCGAAAGCTGGCAGCCAAAGGCATCTTTGGCGCAGTTACAGCATAATATCGAAGATGTGCTGAATGGTGATTCTACGGCAACGCTTGAGTACATAGATCAAAGAATGGCGGAATTGCAGGAAAAGCTTGTGATGTGCGTAAACAAAAATGCTGAGTATGATGTTATAGCAAAGGAAATAGATGCCTTGAGGGAAAAGAAGGCGGCAGTTGTAACAAAGGATGCTGAACAGGAAATGCTCAGAAAACGAATTAATGAAATGCGACATTTTCTTCAAACGCAAACAAGCAGAATCACAGAATATGATGAGCAACTGGTCAGAAGGCTTATTGAAAAAACACAGTTTATGATGATAAACTGATTTTTGAATTTAAATCGGCATGACTATTGAACTCAAAAGATAATTAAATAGGAACTATTACATCAACACCTTGCAGAAATGCAGGGCGCTTTTTTCGTTCATAGAAAATTTACAGAGTGAAAACGTGTCTGGATTGAATTTATCAACTAAATGGTTTATAATGTTGTAAGTGAGGTACGTTTTAGACATGGAGGATAACGATGAAGACATCCGATATGATTAAAGAATTATGTAATAAAAAGAATATAAGCGTTTCGGAACTTGCAAGGCGGATAGGTCAGACTCCACAGAACTTTGGTAAGAAACTGAAACGAGATACAGTTACTCTTGAGGAGTTGAAACAGATAGCTGATGTGACGGAAGTTACATTCGAGCAGTCCTTTATTCTTTCTGACGGAGAGCAGATTAAAACAAGTAATGAGTGATTGAATAGTAATATCCGGTTTCCTTTATATCAAAATATTACAACGAAACTTGGGTATGATAGTGATTTTATATTTGAGAAAAAGGGAGACAAGACTATGAAAGCTAATAGAATGTGGCTGTTTTCAGATGTTCTTGAAAAGAACAAGAGAGTGTTTAAAGTGCCAGTTTATCAAAGAAATTATGATTGGTCTAATATTCAGTGTGAGAAGTTGTTCCAAGATATTATGAAAGCTAACGAAAAAAACTGTCAGCATTTTACTGGAACTGTTGTATATATAGATGATGTAAATGGTGGAAGTGGCTTAAACGAAGTACTTATTATAGATGGACAACAAAGAATTACTACTATGTATATTCTTCTAAAAGCTTTGTATGATGCATCGAAAGGTATTTCTGCACGTATTGAAAGTGAAATTGAAGAGGTAATGTTTAATAGGCATTGCGATGAAAAGTACAAAGTTAAGCTTAAGCCTGTAAAATCGGACAATGAACAGTTAATGCATCTTATCAGGGATAAAATTGATAAGATGGATAGAAACTCGAATGTTTATAAGAACTATATTACTTTTAAGAATTTGATTGATGGTGTTTTACAAGATGGTTTAGAGCTAAATGATGTGTTAAATGGTATCAAAAAGCTTGAAATTGTAGAGATTATACTAGATAAGCTACAAGGAGATGAACCACAGAAGATTTTTGAGTCTATTAACTCCACCGGACTTGAACTTAGCTTGGCGGATTTGATTAGAAATTATCTTCTTATGGATGATGTTAAACAGGATGAACTATATGAAGAGTACTGGCTTGAAATTGAAAAGAATGTCGGTTATAGAAATTTAGGCGATTTTGTAATTAATTTCTTGAATTCGCAAATTTCTAAATCTGTAAACGGAAAGAATGCGTATCGATTATTTAAAGAACATTGCGAAGAAAATAAGCTTACCCATGAAGATATTCTTAAACTCTTAAAAAGAACATCAAAGTATTACGGAGCGTTTATTGGAGAAAACAAATGCTATAGTGATGAAATCACAAAATACTTAAATGCATTCTTCACCATTAAACAGACCACAATCTTGCCTTTGATTTTTAGAATTTTTAATGATTATGAGGATCATAATATTGATGAAGAAACACTGGGTAAGGTACTTGATTATTTACTTACATATTTGGTTAGAATCACGGCTTGTGAGATTAACAAAAACCTATCTAAATTTATGAAATCAATGTATGATCGTGTAATTGACGGAACCTACGATAACTATTATGAGAAATTTGTTACTTTTCTTAATGATTTAAGAGCAAATGATCGTATGCCAACTGATAAGGAATTTGAGGAAGCATTGATATATAAACCGTTGTACAAAAAGAATATTTGCAAATATGTGCTTTCTGTTATTGAAAACTCCACTAAAGAACATATTGATGTTAGTAACCTTACTATTGAGCACATCCTTCCACAAAAGGAGAATGCTGCTGTTTGGAAAAAAGAGGTCGGAGAAGACTATAGTAGTGTTTATGAGAAGTACTTGCATACTCTTGGAAATTTAACTATCACTGGACATAACAGTGAATTAGGAACTAAAGCATTTAGTGAAAAGAAAAAAATCATTCAGGCAAACTCAAAAGCAATTATTTTGAATAAAGAGGTTCTATCTGTAGATAGATGGAATGAAACATCAATTCTCAACCGAGCCAATGTTCTTGTTAATATACTAATCAAGAAATTTGAATATGTGGAAATGCACGCTGATATCGGTGAGCACAATGAATTGAGTTTTGATGTTAATAGTGGTAGAGATTTCTCAAATACAAAGCCCGATGCATTTTCTTTTGTAGGAGAATTTAATAAAGTAACAAGTTGGGCAGATTTACTAACAAAATTTATTGGTGTTGCATACGATTTAGATGGCGACTTGTTTACTGACTTAGCTAAAAAGAATTATTCAATCCCTAACGCTACGAGAGTGTACATTTCTAATGATGACAGACAATTTAGAAAAGCAAAGCAGATAGAAAAAAGTGGCATATACTTTGAAACTAATCTTTCTACAAATAACATTTTATCCTTTGTCAAAGATTTATTATTAAAGATGAATTTGGATTTAGAAGATTTTAGTTTTTCATTATCGGAAGTGCCATTTGACATTAACGATGAAGACTCATGGTCAGAAGGTCTTATTCCGGTAGCTAAACTGTTCTACAACCTAGTGGAAAATTTGATTTTGACTTCAAAAATTACAGCTGATGAGGTTGAAAAATTAAAGACAAAGGAATATACAAAAACATTATTCCAATCAACAGATTATCCTGCTATTGCTAATAATAGAACTGATAATATGGGGAATTCTACACAGAAAAGATATAGAGCCAAGGCATTGAAGTTTGAAGGTGCAGATATTTATATCTCTACTCAATTTTTTGATTCAGATAGAGATACGATTATTGAATGGTATAAGGACCATACTATTTAGGTTGTATTATGAACAATTCGCACATACCCCCTTCCCCAATAGTAAACATTCTAGTACGGGGAAATGGCGAAAATAAGCATTTATGGGCTCAAAAGTGGATATGAACTATTCACTAACACTATAGGTCAAAAAGTCAATTTTTATCTATAGGCTCGAGCCATGTTGAGAGCGTGGTTCTGTTGACTAAAGCACACAAGTAAAAATGTGAAAAAGGCTTGAAATAAGGGGATTTCCGAGATTTTTAGAATTGAAAATCAGACTGCGAAATATGCCTTAAAAAGTGAATAAAACCTTGGTATTTTACAGTTGGATAGACAGAACTAATGAGATTGGGTCGATTATACAGAAGTGTTTACTTGTGATTTATGAAAAATCGAGAGTAGAAATAGGCTAATAATCATTCGAGGATATATTGAATTATAATTAGGCTATTTCGGAAAGGAGAGGTGTTTATGCCTAGCAAAGTGAGAGTGATTCCGGCTAATACAAGTGAGCCAATAAAGCACGTTGCTATCTATGCTCGTGTTAGTTCCAATACTATGGATCAGCTTGAAAGCCTTAAAGCACAAGTTTCTGGATTGACAAAGTTTATATCCGGGCATAACAACTGGAAACTGGACGATATTCATATAGACATTGCATCTGCTAAAAAAGATTCTTCTCGTTCTGCCTTTCATCAAATGATAGAAGGCTGTAAAGCGGGACTTACGGATATAGTTGTGGTAAAAAGCATCAGTAGACTTGGAAGAGATGCTGTCGAGGTGCTTGATGCAATAAATACTTTAAGAGAGTCACAAGTGCGAATTATTTTCAAACAAGAAGAACTGGATACATTAACAGTGGGAAGTTCATTATTGATATCCACCATTAAAGCTTGCACTCAGGCTGAGAATGAAACACGAAGTGATAATATCAAATGGGGTATAAAACAGAGAGCCAGTAACGGCAGGTTGGGGTTCTATCGTAGAAAATGTTATGACTATGATAAGGACGAAAATGATAATTTTGTAATCAATAAAGAACAGGCAGAAGTTGTTAAGCTGATTTTCGATTTGTATATAAAAGGCGAAAGTGTATTGGGTATAGTCAAGGAACTTAAAGATAGAAATATTAAATCTCCAACAGGCAAAGACAACTGGTCAAAACGTTCAGTAGAAGAAATGCTGAGTAATGAAAAGTACATAGGTATTTCGGTTGTTAATGTAGGCGGCGAAGAAGGTCAGATTTATAAATTGAACGATTCTCATCCGGTAATCATTTCAAAAGAAATATTTGATACTGTCCAGGAAGAAAAGCTGAAACGTAGCAATGTAATTGTTGATGAGAATGGAACACACAGAAATACTACGAAATATAGTTCGAAGGAAACAACCGTATTTTAACATAAAATAGGAGATTTGAAGATGTCAAATTATGCATATAGAGATTTAAAAAGAAAAAAAGTACTATATTCAAGTCAAGCTATAAAAGAGGATAGAAATGAGACTTTTTATTGCCCCAATCCGAAATGCGAAGCTAAACTTTACATTTGTGCTATAGAAGGAAGTAAAAGTGCTTATTTTAGAGCAACAAAACCAATGTATAAACATATCTTGAATTGTCCATTTGGAACTAGCAGTTCGGAATTCGATAAAAATAAATTCGATGAGTCAGAATTTGTTTTTAATAATGCAATTGATGGTCTTCTAGCTGTAACAGGAAATCCTAAAGAAGAAAAGAAAATTAATGGACATAGCATTGGAGAGCCGAAAGCACATCCACTAAGGACACTAAAGCAAATTTATTCTATGTGTAAGAGTATGCCAGTAAATTTGAAATATGGTGATAAAGAAATAGGAGAAATGTTATTGGATGATAGAAGTGAATATAGATATCCTAGGGGCTGTTTTGGCAAGAAGATAATTGAGGCAGCTGTTAAAGGAAAGTTATATGATAACGAAAAGAAAGAAATCTATTTAGTCGCTCCTATGTATAGCCACAAATATTCTTTTATATTATCATTTTTTGATGAAATCACATATAAAACTATTCGTTCTGAGATATATAATAACAGAGATAAGATTATAGTTGTTGCCGGCGAATGGAAATCGTCAGGTGTATATAATTCTTTTATCACACATATATACGGAAGAAAGCAAGTTGCTATTATAAAATAGCCTAATCGAGATGAATATGGAAATATCAAGCCAATGGCCGGCAAAATCGAGCTGGGTGAGTTTGTCACACCTGGCTATTTTGAGTAGGAATCCAACCGAGGCAATGATAATACAGCCATTTAGGAAATTTGGCAGGAATATCCGGGCATGACTGAGTTTGAGGTCAGAGCAGCACTGGCAGGGCAGCCTGCGGACTGACTAACGAGCATATCACCTGCAAAATGATGGTACTCTCTGGCGGTGAGGCGGCCAAGGTGCGCCTGTGCAAAATCATGCAGAAGCTAGTCAACCTTCTGGTACTTGACGAGCCGACCAACCATTTTGATGTAGACGCCAAGGACGAGCTAAAGCGTGCCCTCAAGGAATACAAGAGTACAATCCTTTTGGTGTCCCATGTGCCTGACTTCTATGAGGACTGGGTAGACACCATTTGAAATATTGAAGGCTGGACAACAAAGATTATCTAATAATTGAATACAAGATTGAGAGAATTTCCGTAAGGGGGTTCTCTTTTTTATTTTTTATGCTATAATGTTGCGTGATTTTGTTATATAAGTGGCTTCAAAAAAGGAGATGATTATTATTTTAATTACACAGCATGATAAGTACTACCTGAGGCTTGCCATGCCGGCCGCACTGGAGGGAGTTTTTATGATTTTCTTGAGTGCGGCGGATATTATTATGGTAGGTGTGCTTGGAACGGCGGCAGTTGCAGCGGTAAGTATTTTTACGCAGCCACGCATGATGATGCTTTGTCTGGCAAGGTCAATTTCAGCGGCACTCACTGTAGTGACAGCTAAGCTCTATGGGCAAAACAACAGTATGAAGCTAGTGATATGCTGAGAAAAACACTTTTTGCCAGCAGTATATTGCTGTGTATAGCACATTCTATCCTCTTTATTCATCTTGAGGATATGCTATATTGGATAGGGGCAGAGGAGAGCTACATAGTATTGGCATTGGAATATGCGGATTTGGCGATAATAGGTGTATCTTTCACTTCAATCAGTGCTGTTCTGCAGGGCTATATGCTGGGCTTTGGTGAAACAGGTTATGTAATGTCCATCAATATACAGGGCAATATCGTCAATGTTATGAGCAATGCAGTTTTTATTTTTGGTCTAGGGCCATTTCCAGAGCTGGGTGTGAAGGGCGCAGCAATTGGTACAATAATTGGCACATTATGGACATTAATTGGTAGTATACATTTGGTATTTAAGCGTCAGGAAATGCACTGGGGTAGCTTTTTACCTACCAAAGCATATTGTCGAAAATTCATGCCAGTCTTTGCTACTGTCTTTAGTGAGCAGGGCTTTGAGCGTATAGGTATGGTTCTTTATACGCGCATGGTGGCTGAGCTAGGTGTTGTCCCTTATGCTGTACATGCAATTTGCATGAATTTTTGCGATTTTTATTACAGCTTTGCAGGCGGATTGGGCAAGGCAAGTATGATTTTAGCTGGTCATGCACATGGTGAAAAAAATCCTGCCAAGCTGCGTATGTGCTGGCAAACTGGCATTAAATGGAGCGTGTTTTTCTCCCTTATCGCTTGTCTAGCGACCTTCTTTGGGCGAGATTTTATTTTTGCTTTGTATGCACATGATGCAGATACTAAAGTCTTAGGCAGCATGGTGATGATTTTTGTAGCTGTGGTGAGCTTTCCAGAAGCACAGTCCTTGGTTAGTGCAGGACTCTTGCGAGGTGTTGGCAAAACAGCACAGGTAGCAGTGTATTCACTAATCAGCATTGCCATATTAAGACCGATTATCACAGCCTTAATACTGTATGAGCTAGATATGGGACTGGTGGGGGCGTGGATTGCCTTGTGTATAGACCAAACGATAAGAGCAACCTGTGCCACGATTTTATTTTATAAATATCTGAAAAAAATCTGAAAATAACTTGACAAAAATTTGTTTAACAACTACAACTATAAATAGTTGAATATAGGAAGAATTGGTGTCCATAGGACTTAATAGGGAATTTGGTATAAGCCGAAGCGGTCCCGCCACTGTAAGATGGAGCTTTGTAGAATATGTCACAGGTGCGATGGGCGTAATCACACCACTCTGGGCGGCAGTCATACACAACACAGCCACCCTGGCAGTTGTACTAAACAGTGCAAGAATATTAGCACCAACCCCAAAACGCTTTATAGCATAAAACAAAAATCCGCTCAGGCTTAGAGCGGATTTTTTAGTGCTTCAGAGTAAAGAAATTAGGAGTTGTATACATATATAAAAACAGTTGCAGATACCGTACAGCTTATGAAAACTCGCTTGCTGGGCTATCGAAGAAGCGACCGCAGGGAAGATAATTCGTTAATAGCTCGTATGCCAAAACATGATATGGTATAAATAAAGTTGTCACCTTACTCTTAAGGAATTAATATATACTTATGAGTATAAGCAACCTGATAATATGTCAACCCAGTTTCTAAAAAGTTTTTAAAGCAATTCCTTGATTTATGGTACACTTAACAAACCTCCAGAATTACAATCTAAAATCTGGCAGGTATGTTCGTAAATATTATACTTGGTCTACTCTGTTTCTAGAGTAGAGTTGATTCTTAGCCAGCAATCCAAAAATCAACTTTATTGCTTTACGAGCTGTGAGAGCGAGTGCACGTTTATGCTGATGGGTTTTTACCTCAGCGTATTTCTTAGAATAATATTCCCTGTATTCGGGACAATGGAGTTTTATATGACTGGTAGCTTCCAGAAAATAATATCTTAGATAGGAATTACCGGCCTTGCTCATAGATGTGTCATCGGCTTTGAACTGGCCTGACTGGTTTTCACGCCATACAAGACCAGCATACTTTGCTAATGATTCCTGTGATTTAAAGACAGTGATATCTCCGATTTCAGCCATAATGCCTGCGGCCATAACCGGGCCTATGCCCGGATTTGATTGCAGGGATAGAAAAGCATTTGTATTGAGTCCTTTGATGGTTTTTTCGATAGCCTGATTTACCTTCTTAATCTCAGCATTATATGTGGAGATCATGGTGAAGGATGAGGCGATTGCGACTGTTAGAGGCTCATACAAGCACTTGTCCAAACGGTATGAATTTCTTGCAGCTGCCTGCAAGAGCTTGGCTGTTTTCTGTGGATCTGGAAATCTGTTGCGACCTTTCTTGCAGATGAATTCGACAAGCTTTTCCATAGGCATGTCAACAATCTCTTCAGTAGAGAGGAATTCGGTAAGAACCGCAGATGCTGTAGCTCCGAATTCATTGGAGAATGGCTGCTCCTCAGTATCCAGCATAGTAAACTCGCTGAACTTGAGGAATATGTTAGATAGCATATAGGTCTTTTTCCTTAGTAAGGGCTTTGACCAGATGAAGACGATGGCGTGTAAGTCGTTGCAATGCGAGATACTGACACCCTCGCCAAGGTTTCGTAGTAATCCTGCCAACACGAGCAAAGTCAGCAATGATAAATGCATCAACATAGTCGTTTTTGCTAAGTCCAATATAGGACTTCTTGTAGTTGGCAATACTTTTTGGATTTAAACAGTACACTTCGGTATGAAATGGCATCAGCTCACGGCAGGTAGATAAATAATTGGCTATATGAACCCCGTAAAAAGATGTAGATTCTAAGCCTATTACAAGTTTTTTAAGCCCGCTTTCAGGAGTGATAAATGTTGATATTTTTTTAGCCATTTCTTCGGCACCTGGCTCATTATTTGGAACAGCAAAAGATGCAATTGGCTTAGTTGATTCAAAATCCATAACAGCCACAACATTTTCCCTTGAGCTGATGTCGATACCGACAAAAAGAGTAGAAAGAAGATCCGCCTTCTTCAAAGTAAACACCACCTTTCCGGCTAGTGATGGAAGATGTGTAAAGGAGTATCCTGATCTTAACCGCTGACTGCACCCTCGCTAATAAGCAGTCACCTGTGAGAGTTATACTTGCTGGTAGTGCTCTCGCCCAGGGCTGCAACACCTGTGTAAGCAGTATTTGACGGTTAAGGCAGGCGTCAAGCTTATTAAGCAGTCATCCAGAGGAGCTGCTGGAGAAATGAGACGTTGCCTTTGCCACATAATCTCTATGATTATTGTAGCATCAGGATATCCAGTTTAGTAGAAAAATATTTAGTTGTAAAAAGAAAAATAAGCTTTGTAAACAAGGCGGATATCTTGCTTACAAAACTTATTATACGAGGAGGACAAAAAATGTCAGCTGGAAAAGTCTATGATCTAGAATATAAGATTCAAGCAGTAAAACCTGCTAATGAAATTGGCCAAGCAAAGGCTGTTGCAGAGTTAGGTATACCTAAAAGCACAGTGTATACTTGGATTAGGATGATTCGTTTAGAGCGACTTGATTTAGGTAAAGGTATGCATACTCCTAAATCTGCAATGACACTAAATGAAGAATTGATACAGTTTCGTCAGCAGGTTAGGGTGCAGGAAAAAGAAAAACGGCGACTAAAGAAAGAGAACGATTTTTTAGAGGAAGCCAGCGCTCTTTTCGCAGCGAGCCGTCTGAGGTCAGCAAAAACGAAAGAATGAAATTTATTGATTAAGACCGCAGATGGCTCAATTACAGGCAACATAAGCTTTTATTGCAAAATACTACATATAACTCGTCAGGGATTTTATACCCCCTGGATTATTGAAAGAAAATGATTTTTTCATTTTCTTTCAATGGAGTGACCACGAGGGTGGAGATATTAGCTCCACCCTGTCATTAGCACAGCTTCCCGCCACCTATAGAGGTGGGGGTCATCGGACACCTCGTTATAAATATCTGGCTAATAAGGATCGTCCGTGGAAGTATCAAGAGCTAGCTAATGTTATGCTGGATATTCATTCTGAGGATGAATATAATGACACTTACGGAAGAGTTAGGATGCATCAGGCATTAATACTTAGACATCCTGAAGGTATCAATATTTCTAGTGGGCGCACCATATATAGGGTAATGGAAAATTTGACTGCTTTGATTCAGCAGTTTTAGGAATATCTATAGGTACAAATATGCAGGCAAGTTTATGTGTAGATATGCTTGATAACGCCATTATGGCTTATCCGGATTTAAAAGGTGCTATTGTACACTCTGATAGAGGAGCGCAGTACACAAGTCAAGCATATCGTGATGCCGTAATTAAACACAGTATTATTCAGAGCATGAGTAGTGCGGATAGACGCTGTCACGATAACGCCCGTTGTGAAAGCATGTGGGCTCGCATGAAGTTTGAGTTGTTTTATGGACATTATGATACCAAAAAATTTGGTAGATTGTATAATGAAGTTGCACACCTAGGTGAGTAAAAAGAGAATAAAAAAATCCATAGCGTTCTTCCTTGTGTTAGAATTAAGTTAGCACACCAAACCTAAAAAGGAGAATCACTACGGATCAACTTAATTCTACCACACAACATCAAAAGGGTAAACACTTATCTTTCGAGGAAAGGGTAATTATTCAGACCAGACTCAACGACAAGTACTCTCCAAACAAAATAGCAGCTGAGTTAGGCTGCTCTCCCAATACTGTACGCAATGAGATTAAACGTGGCACTACATACTTATATAACGGTAAAGTTGCCCGTTATAAAGTAGATGCTGGTCAAAATGCTTACGAGGAAAACAGAGCCAATTCCTGCCGTCATTGCGAATATATCAACAAGCTGGAATTTATTGCCCATGTTGAGAACAGCTTCTTTGAGCTTGGTATTTCGATTAATGCTTGCGTAGGCGAGGCTATGGAAAAATGTTATTTCCCAAGAGAGCAGATGCTCTGCTCTAAGACCATTTATAATTACATAGACAAAGGCTTGATGCGTATCCGCAATCACCGTCTTCCAGAGAAAGTATCTCGTAGACCTAAGCTCAAAAGAATGCGAGAAAATAAGAAGTTACTTGGAAGGTCGATTGAAGAAAGTCCGGATATCGACGACAGACTAGAGTTCGGACATTGGGAAGCTGACCTTGTTATTGGTCAAAAGACCAACAACGATGAAGCGTTGTTAACCCTACTTGAACGCCAGACCCGCAAGTACATACTTGTCAAAATAGCTGGCAAGACAGTAGCTGCGGTAATGGATGGATTTGAGAAGGTTAGGAAATACTTCGGTTCCAAGTTCAGTGATGTATTCAAGAGTATAACTACTGATAACGGATCTGAATTTACAGAGTTGAGCAATCTTGAAAAAGCAGTAAAACTCTAGTATATTATGCTCATCCGTACTCTTCATGGGAGAAAGGCAGCAACGAAAGGCATAACCGCCTGGTAAGGCGTTTTATAGCCAAGGGAGAGCGAATTAGTGACTATGGCATAGATGCAATAGCACGAATAGAAGACTGGTGTAATAACCTTCCACGTAAGATTCTGGGATATAAAACACCTGATGAGTTGTTTGAGGCTAAACTGGATGAAATTTATTCTGCTGGATTAGGAAAATGTGCAACTTGTTCTTGCAATTTACGATATATATATATAATATTTATAGGAACTATGGTTAAAACTTGCTGGTAATTATTTTTTAGCAAGATTAACAAATCTATTTGGAAGGAGGATACCTATGAAATTCGAAATGCCTACAATGACCGCCATTGTTGCCGAGGTAAGGCAGAATGCGGTTAGCCCGGAGTGTTGCTCCACAAAATGGTCTGGTTGCTGTTATAAAGAGTAAAAGTAACCCACAGAAAGCCACTCTTGATAGAGAAAAGCTAACTTTTTCTTGTCAAGAGTGGCTTATCTAATTAAATAATATAACATTCCTTAACAAAGGAGTAAGATAAATGTATCAGGAAATAACTATTCAGTTTACTGAGAACTGTAATCTACACTGTCCATATTGCTTTGCCCCACAGGGAGAGGGTGGAAACATATCACTACACGATTTTGAGCGGTTTTTGAATTTCTGCAAACGAACCCATCCGGATTGTATTCATGTTACCGGAGGTGAGCCTTTACTACATCCCCAATTTTCAATGATGATAGAGCGTCTCGCTGATATAGCACCTTTGGTGATTTACTCTAATTTAACTCTACCGGAAAAATTTAACCATATCTTCGTCAGAAATCCAGAAGATATTTTTATCTTGGCAAACTATAACGGAAAAGAGTTTTATACAGATTCTCAATGGGATGCGTTTCAGCAGAACATACGGAATGCAAAGGCTATGGGGGTCAAAATAGCACTGGGGTTAACAATATATCGCTTACCATTTGCTGACAGGTTTAAGGAAGCGCTTGGGCAGATAAGAAAAAACCAAATTACTCATCTCAGAATTTCACAGGCCATGGAAAACAGTAATAAACAGCATGGATTAGATAGAGATAGCATTCAACAGTTATATGCTTTTGTTGCAAAACACATTGCCCAGTGGAAAGTGGAAGGGATTAAAACCTATTTTGATTGCCCTGTTCCACCATGCTATATGGATACGGAGACATTTCATATCTTACAAAACTACGATGCAGTGGGAATAACCTGCAAGCCGAAAGCTTTTATCCAATATGATCTTGGGATAACTCATTGTTATTCCACCATTGGATATGGAGAAAAAAGAAAGCTTTGTGAGTTTAATACCATTTCGGGAATAACAGAATATTCAAAATCAAAAATTCAGTCAATGTGTAAAGGGCGAGACATAACCCCATGCCTACATTGTGAAGTCTTTCAAGGTGATTTGCCTTGTGGGTGTCCCGCTTATGGAAAAACATACAGTAATTCACTCCTATTAAAAATATAAAAAGAAAGGAATGGTCATATATGAAATTGAATTCATGTTTCGTTTTACGATTTATCCACCACCTTTACTTATTAGTTCCAGTTAGTCGAAATTCTATCACAAAAGAAGCTGTTTTGCTCAATGAAACAGCTGCCATGATTTTTCAAAATTGCGAATCGGCACACAGTGCTGAGCAGTTAGCTGATATTATTGCTAATCGTTTTACGGATATTTCGCCTGTTGAGGCGAAAATGCAGCTGCTTCCATATATCGAAAGTCTTCTCCAAGAAGGATTTTTAATAATGGATGAAAATGGAAAGGAATGACTTTAGATATGAACTGTTTAACATCCAATACCAAATGGCCAGAGTTTATTGAACAGAATTTTTCCGGTGTTCGTGAACCCTTTAGTGCTGGGATAGAACTTTTGCCAGATTGTAACTTTAAATGCATTCATTGTTATGCAGAATCTGATCGTAAAAAATCCAAAAGAGTTATGACTACATCAGAGATTCTTCAAGTTATTGATATTCTGGAGAAGCATAACTGCATTGATTTATTTTTTACTGGCGGAGAAGCTTTGCTTCATAAGGATTTTTGTGATATTTACCGTTACGCTAAAAAGAAAGGAATTATGGTATCGGTATTGACAAATGCTTCACTGATTTCAGAGAAGCATATTAATTTATGGTTAGAATACCCACCAGAATTGGTTTCTGTTACAATGTATGGGGCAGATGAAGCCACCTACAATGCTGTAACACGAAATCCCCACGGGTATTATATGTTTGTAAATGGAATAAAACTACTCAGAGACAATGGGATTCCATTTGAGATTAAATGTATCGGAATGCAGCAGAATTATAACGATGTTCACCAGATTCGAAAATTTGCTAAAAGCATGGGGATAAACAATTCTATTTTGGCATGGGACATTCGCCCAATGAATGATGGCTCTAAAGAGCCTATTTCTTGTAGAGTATCGCCTTTGCAGGCATTTATGATTGAAATTACCGATCCAGAAAGAAAGAAATTTTGGGATCGAGTCGCATTAAATCCTGATCGAAAACAACCCACTTTACGACAAAAAGAAGGTTATTTGTATCCTTGCGCCATTGCTGAACAGTTTGTATTTATTACTCATGATGGGTATATGCAAGGATGTGTCAAGGCAATAAATCCAAGATATAATCTTTTAGAAGGTGACTTCCAGACAGGTTGGGAGTATTTAGGCAAGGAAGTTGTGATGAAAAAAGCAAGTCTCAATTTTCCTTGTAGAAATTGTGATAAATTTCGATATTGTGGCCAATGCACAGCTGCTTTCGTAGATGAAAACAATGATCCGGAAAGACCAGTTGAATTCTATTGTGAGTATGGGGAATTGCTGAAAATGTATATGGATCAGGTGGAAACAATGAAAAAAGTCATTGATTAAAATGATGAAGAATTTGCTTATTTTCTTTTTTCGTAATTGCGACGGTGTGAAATTTTTTCTGTAAATTCAGATCTTCTATGATAATTGATGCGGCTTAACAGCGGTTTCTGCAGTTAAGCCGTTGTCTTTTTAATACCAAAAATAAGCTAGTATGTCAAGAGCGCCCAGAAAATCTGGGTGTATATTTACTCTTGATATTCTATCTTTTGTTGCTATATCAGCATCCGATCAGGGTACATGATTTCCAACTCGCCACGGACTTTTCCCCAGTTGCGGATCGGCATGATCCATTTTTTTGCAATCTCAAAAGTTCCCAGATATAGGGGGGTTATAAGTGCCTGAGAGCTCGGAAATATACTGCGTTGCTTGTTCAATCTACGATAGCAGGAATTCAATGATTCTATGGCATTTGTAATGTAAAATGCGGCACGAACCTCCTTGGAAAACTTGAAGATTGGGGATATTGCATCCCAGTTTTCGTGCTAGCGATTCATCGCACTTGGATATTGAGCAGACCATTTTTCTGTTACAGACTCTAACTGCTTTCTGGCAGCTTCTTCATCTGCAGCGGTATAGATTATCTTTAAATCTTTTGCAAATGCTTTCATATCCTTGTTTGCAACATATTTAAGCGTGTTTCTCACCATATGTACAATACAATGCTGTTGCTCCGTTTTGGGAAATGCCGTAGAGATTGCATCCTTGATACCGGTCAAACCATCAGAGCAGAGAATGAGGATGTCCTGAACTCCTCGATTTTTTAGGCTGTTTAATACAGACAGCCAGTATTTACTCCTTTCATTTTCACCAACGACAATGCTTAGGACTTCTTTCATGCCATCTTGATTGATGCCAAGTACGACATATGCTGCAAGATTCCTGATTACACCATCATCTTGTACAGAAAAGTGTACCGCATCAATAAAAACGATAGGGTACACAGGGGACAAAGGACGATTCTGCCATTCCTCGATTCGAGGAAGTAGCTTATCTGTGATATCCGATACCATTCCTTCACTTACTTCAAAGCCATAAATATCCTCTATGGTTTCTGAAATCTGTCGTGTAGTCATTCCCTTTGCATACATTGAGATAATCTTGTCATCGATCGAAGAAATGTCTTTTTGACGTTTTGGAAGCACCTGTGGACCAAATGAACTCTGACGCTCCTGAGGTACATCTACCTGAAATTCACCATATTTACTACGGACATTCTTGGATTTCGTACCATTACGGTAGTTAGGCTCACCAGATCTTTCATAACGGTCATAGCCGAGGTGATCATTCATTTCCGTTTCAAGCATATCTTGAATTGTTCCAGAAAGCAGATCTTTTAAAGCATCCTGAATATCTTCGGCAGAGTGGATATCGTACTCCTGAAGCAGCCCCTGAATAAGATTTCTTTTTCCCTCGGTCATTGGTTTTGGTTTGTAAATTTCTTTTTTCCTGTTTGCCATAGTAAAAGGCCTACTATGATTTTAATATTTTATCATAGAAGACCATTAAATTGTATAATTTACAGAAAATTTTTCACAGGCTCGCGATACTATGAAAAAATAGTTCTTTCCTTAAATACCGGAATGGATTCTTCTTATGATGGTATTAAATCCATCAATTTGATTGATTGGTTGATTTCAGAATAAAAATAGTAATTTTTTAGCAAAACATCTCTGATATTGTATAAATAAAGTTATCACTTTGCTCTCAAGGAATTAATATTGATATGATATAGATAAAGTTTCCGTTGTAAAGAAAACACCAACATATATCATCTTTATGTAGTGACCACTTAAAGTTAGACCTAAAATCTAATCTTATGGAGGCACCACATTGTTTGATGATATATGTTGGTGTTTTTATGTTATATAGATTGAAAGTTGTTATTTACATAGAGTTAGTAGAATTATCTTTTACTGGTCTATGTCTTTGGGCCTGCACAGCTCATAGCTAATGACTCCGGTGTTGATATGGAGCAGGCTGGGAAAAATACTTGTTATGTCTTCCTGTAGATATTTATACTTGTATCCGTATGGTAATATAATATCCAGATAGTACTGACAAGTATCTTTGCATTCTGTGCAAGAATTAATTAATTCCTCATCTGCTACATAGGATAAAAAAATATCCATCGTTTTTCACCTTGTCCCTATATTTATTTTCTAGAGTTATAAGAAGCGTTGGAAAGTGTAACCTAGCATAGAGTTATGGAATCACCTTACTTTACGTTGGTATTTTTGAGAGGTGGCTATTGCTTTTTTCAAATTTCCTTAGAATTGGATACTGAATGTTGCTTTAGTTAAACATATTATATATTAGTTTTATCAAGTTTACAAGCGGCATGCTCATACACTGTGGTCTTGGTATATATGTGAATAAATATGCTGTGACAAGAGTCTATATATGGCGCATAAATGTGCTTTTACCGTGTATAAAGAATAAAAATGTTAATGTTGCTATAATTAAAAATTATAAAGTCCAGTAATAAAATACAAATATCCAATAAATAAATACAAAAATATTTTCAAAATTTTTTATTGTCAAATTCGAAGCTCTAATATGCGCTTTATGCAGAAATCCTGTATAAAGTCAGTAATAATGTGGGATGAGCGCATCAGTTGATATTATGGATTGGAGAAAATAGGTTATTTATACAATATCTGAAATGATTTACTTTTTTAGACCTTGGGGTATAATAGAATCAAGGAATTAATATATACCTATGAGTGTAATCTGATAAGTTATTTGATAGTGGAGAAAATACACGGTTGTTGTAGTGGGGGATTTCCAGCTAAATAATGATAGGAGCAAGGGTGTCTATATTGGTATGTGTAATGATCATAATTTGACGAGAAAAACAGGGATGGAGCCTATATACGATGATAAAGGAAAACAAATATCTTCGGTTTTAGAATTTTGGCAATGGGCTTATTCTGATATTATTGGCAATATTGAGCGAGGGCATTTTGCCGAATATTTAGTAGCTCGTGCCTTAGATGCAGCTAAAGATACAAGGGTAGAGTGGGATAAATATGATGTGTTGACCAATGATGATATATCTATAGAAGTGAAATCATCTGGTTATGTGCAGACATGGCAGCAGAAAGGCAAATCTAAGATATCGTTTTCCATACGTCCCACAAGAGCATTTAATTCAAAAGCTAATGCTTATGAAGAGGAAATAAAAAGACAGGCTCAGATTTATGTATTTTGTGTCCACAACTATGAGAAAAAGGATGAAAGAATTAACCCATTAGATATGAAACAGTGGGATTTTTATATTTTGCCTACCGAGAAATTGAATATGGAGGTAAAAGAACAGAAAACCATTTCTTTGCAGAAAATAATAAAGCTGGGAGCAGAAAAATGCAGTTATTCGGAATTATCAGGGAGTATTAATAAATTGAAATGTCTTTTTGATATATAACACGGAGTTCGATATCTCAAAACTCTATAGTGATGAGACGGTTGAGAACAGATAAATATAAGTTATAGAATATGAAATAATTAGGAGAAAATATGAATACTAAAGGTGTAATTTACATTCTTACTAATCCATCATTTCCAGACTACATGAAAATAGGCTATGCGGATAACATGGAAAATAGATTAAAGCAATTAAATCGCAGTGAGTGCATTCCTTTTGCATTTCGTGTATATGCCATATATGAAGTAAGTACAAGATTGTCAGACGTAAAGCTTCATAAAATTATTGATAAGTTAAATCCAGATTTGCGTTCTATTGATGACTTTAATGGTCAAAAGAGAATTCGAGAATTTTATGCCATGAAGCCAGAAGAAGCCTATGCCATTTTGGAAGCAATGGCAGAAATTCATGCTTGCAAAGAAAATCTAAAATTAGTTGCTCCTAATGACATAGAAGTACAGGATGAACAGCTGGCACAGGAAATAGATACAGAGAGTCATGAAAGAGCAGAAAACTTTTCTTTTAGTAAATGCCAGATTGTCATAGGAGAAGAAATAGAATATGCAAAGGACTATACCATCAAAGGCTAGGTCATGGATGCAGTTCATGGACAATCATTGCTGAGATTGCCATTTCAAAACATGGTACTAATATGCCACCTCTACATCTTCATTGTAGCTCTACTATAGCGGGAAGCATAGATAGTACTCCAAAAGATTAGATTTTGCACGAAAGAGAATGGGGGATATGCTATGATAACCATTGCGTATATTAAAAAATTTCTTGAGGAAAATTCTAATGTTATATGTTTCACTTTTGATTATAAAGGGAAGCCTTGTGGTATAGACCCTTGGTCATACGGCAAGCAGCATTACAATGTTTGGTATGGTGAAGAAGATTTTGTCGCAGATAGCTGGGAGGCAGTACTGAAAGTAAAGCTGTTTGATGGGAAGACGCTACCGGAAATTGTCGATAAAATTACAGACTATGATAGCTGAAGATGAAAAAATTGAAATACAAAAAAGAGCAACCATAGCCCCCAAAAAAATACGGGGCGGAGGTTCCATGGTTACTCCTTACTATTATTATACTACAAGGAAAGCTATTTGTACGATAAATTTGATGAGGTTTACACTGGATATCGAGTTTTAAGGTTATTGAAAGGATGTTGAACTGTGAGAATAGTATATTCAGATGAGTTGAAAAGGATGTTCGATGCTGTAGAGCCTTGGCTTGTTGGTAAAGGAATATCCCCTGATGCGCCTGATGACATAAAGGAACTTTACAAAAAAATGAAAGCTCAAGCAAATCGGGAATATGAGGCTGCTTGCCCTGATTAAAAATGAAAGTTAATGGAAGCACTTTGCGAAAGCAGGGTGCTTTTTGATATTGTATAAATAAAGTTGTCATCTTGCTCTCAATGCTATTTCCAAATTTGTATTGTAAGAATATTTTGATAAAATAAAATTTTATGGCTAGCGTAATTGGTTGAAATAGTGTATAATTGCAAATGTCATATAAAAATGACAAAAAAGGGAAGAGAGAAAAGAGAAAAGGGAGAGGAGATCAATATGGGAAGTAAAAAAATCTTGAAACATTCAATAGGGGCAGCATTGACATTGACACTGCTGGCAGCACCATCAGCCTTGATTGCAGGGCCAACAGCTTTTGACAGCGTTGCCATGGTGAGGGTAGTCGAGGCTGCCGAAAACAGTGCTGACAGGAGCTTTGTGGTCACTGGCACAGTCCAGACTCGTGCTGGCGCTGCAAAGGATTGGGATCCTGCCGACAAGACCACCGAGATGAAGGATATAGGGCATGGTTTCTATGCCTATACGGTGGATTTGCCTGCCGGACCATATTTTTACAAGATTTCCGTCAATGGCAGCTGGGCAGAGAATTATGGACTGAACGGCAATTTTGACGGCGCAAATGTACAGCTGACCTTGGACAATCCAGAGCGGGTTACGATCTACTACAATGACATTACCCACAAGATCAGCGACAGCCATAGCTACAAGATGCTGTCAGATGAAGAGTTGCCTGTATTGGGTGGTGATTTTGCCACCGTGGAGGGTGACAAAATCATGCGTGATATGCTTATGGACGAATTTTACCAGACAAGCCTTGATGTGAAGGCTGGCACTTATACAGCAGAAATCAAGCAAAAAGGCAAGAAAACAATCAAGCAGCAGGTAACTGTCCGCCAGGACGGCAAAGTCAGCTTCTATTATGATTTTGCTGCCAAGAAGCTCATCGTGGACGATGGCAGCATTCATCGGGACAAAGTAGTCCATGATACTTGGGATACGGCTTATCGTGCTCCGTTCCAGCCACCAAAGGTTGGGGAGGCTGTGAAACTGTCCCTGCGCACCCAGGCAGGGGAAGTGCAGAAAGCCCAGCTGATTATGAACAAGGCTGAGATTACTGCCAATGGCGGCGACGAGTACAACCCTGACTATGCCGCAGGCAAGCCTGCAATCTATGATATGAAAAAGATTGCCACTCAGGACGGCAGCGATATTTGGTCCACCAGCATCGTGCTGGATGAAAACGGAATGTACGGCTATACTTTCCTGTTGAATGATATGCTGCAATATGGTGATGACGCTCGCCCAGGCAACACAGGCGCAATTGTCTTGCGGGGGGCAAAGCCTTTCCAGCTGACGGTCAGCACGGAGGATTATCACACTCCTGACTGGGCAAAAGAAGCTATTGCCTATCAGATTTTCCCAGACCGTTTCTATAATGGTGACAAGTCAAACGACAATGCCAGAACTACGGCAAGAGGTTATCAGCCTATACAGCATCGCAGCTGGGACGAATTGCCAGCCAACCACAGCAAGACTCCTGAAAAGGACGGGGACACTCAGGATTGCAATGATTTCTTTGGCGGCGACCTGGCAGGCATTACGGCAAAGCTTGACTACCTGAAAGAGCTTGGAGTTACTGCTATTTATGTAAACCCTATGATGAGCGGCTGCTCCAATCATCGCTATGATACTGTTGATTATAGCAGCATAGATCCATTGTTGGGCCACATGGAGGACTTCAAAAAATTGGTCGCTGAAATGGACAAGCGCGGGATGCATTTGATCATGGACGGCGTGTTTAACCATGTAGGTGATGATTCAATTTACTTTGACCGCTATGGCAAGTACAAGTGGGTAGGGGCATATGAATTTTGGTCAAGGGTTTATGACTTGATGAATGACAAGGGTATGGACGAGGCTGCTGCCAAGGAAGAGGCAAAGAAGCAGCTGACTGCCGAGGGGCAGGTATTTAGCCCTTATCATTGGGAAAATTGGTTTGAAATTAAGAACCAAAAGACCAAGGACGAAATGGGTGAAAAGTACGCTTATCATGATTGGCAAGGATATTCCAGCCTAGTGCCTTTCAGCGACAAGGATTTTCTGGACGGCAAGTCAAGCCTCAGCGACTATCTTCTGTATGGCAACAATGCGGTAATTACCAAGTGGTTCCAGGATGGCTTGTCCAGCTGGAGGCTTGATGTGGCAAAAGAGATTCCAGCTGAGTTCTGGAAGAATGTTCGCCAAGAAGTAAAGAAGCTGAAAACTACCAAGGGAGAGGAGCCTATGCTCCTGGGAGAGATTTGGCAGGATGGCACTCAGTTCTTGACTGGCGACCAGTTTGATTCTGTCATGAATTACAAGCTTTCCTTTGCCGTAGGTGATTTGTTCTTGAACCGTGGCGATGCCAAGGCGGCTGATGATGAGCTGAAGATTCTTCAGCAAAATTATCCTCGCGAGGCACTTTATGACTTGATGAATATTGTAGATTCCCATGATACAATTCGTGCCATTTACAAGTTTGGTGGTGGTCAGGAGTCCGTACCGCAGGCTTCACTGACGGACTTTGATTATGAGCTAGGCAAGGCTCGCCTGAAGTTATCCGCAGCATTCATTTTGGGGTATCCAGGCATGCCAACCTTCTTCTATGGCGATGAGGCAGGCGTATATGGCAGTGCTGATCCAGACTGTCGCCGTACTTATCCATGGGGCAAGGAAGACAAGGACTTGATTGCTTATTATAAGCAGGTTATGGGGGTACGCAATGCCCACAAGCAGCTCTTTGCCCATGGAGATGTAAATACCTTGAAGGCAGAGGGGGACATCTTTGCTTATGCACGTACCAAGGGTGACGAGGCTGCAATAGTGGCATTGAATCGAGGAAAAGCACAGCAGGTTGTGATTCCAGCAGCCCAGTTTGAGGGAGCAGTATTTGTCGATGCCTTGGATGACAGCTTCCAGGCAACTGTAACCAACGGCAAGCTGATTGTAGACCTTGGCGAAAACCAGGCCCGCATGATGATAAAAAAATAATTTTTTACTGTATAAGAAAACCAGTCTTATAATAAATATTTGGGGTAGAAAAGACATTTAAACCTTTTCTACCCCAATTTTTTGCAAAAAAGTAGGCATGATTACCTTTAGAAGAAATGGTAATTCCAGATTTATACTGCAAGAATATTTTGGTTAAACTCTGTTCTATGGCTAGCGTGATTGGTTAAGATAGTGTATAATATTAAGGTGTTTTATTAAAGATGGTGTATTGTGCCCTTTGATATCAACAAGATTCGTGATTTGGATGGTGAGAAAAGTGAAAGTTACCAAAAAAGATATGGAAAATGTAGCAGTATTGTCTCGTTTGTCAATACCTGCTGACAAGGAGGAACTTTATACCCAGCAGCTTAGTGATGTGCTGGAGTATGTAGATAATCTCAGCGCTGTTCCTACTGATGATATTCAGCCAATGGCTCATGTATTGCCTGTAAGCAATGTATTCCGTGAGGATGTAGTCAAGGAATCCCTTAGCCGGGAGCTGGCTTTGTCCAATGCTCCTTTGAAGGATGATGGCTATTTCCGTGTGCCAAAGGTTTTGGAAGATTAATTAGGAGGGACAACTGTGAAATTGTTTGAACAACCTGCCCATGTCCTCCATGACATGCTGGTAAATAAAGAAATAACCTCTCTGGAGCTGACTCAGGCTGTATTGGCTAGAATCGACGAGGTAGAGGGTGATGTGCAGGCATATCTGACTATTACCCGTGAGGAGGCTTTGGCTCAGGCCAAGGCTGTAGATGAAAAAATTGCCAAGGGTGAGGAGATTGCTTTCTTGGAAGGTATTCCAGGAGCTATCAAGGATAATATCTGCACCAAGGGCATTAAGACTACCTGTGCATCTAAGATTCTTCAGAAATTCGTGCCACCATATGATGCTACTGTTATGCAGAAGCTGGAGGCTCAGAATCCTGTAGTTTTGGGTAAGACCAATTTGGATGAATTTGCTATGGGTGGTTCCACTGAGAACTCTGCTTACCATCCAACCTGCAATCCTTGGAATACTGATTGTGTACCTGGTGGTTCCTCTGGCGGCAGCGCAGCAGCTGTAGCAGCCGGTACTGCTGTATGGGCTTTAGGCTCTGATACTGGCGGATCTATTCGTCAGCCAGCTTCCTTCTGCGGCGTGGTAGGCATGAAGCCAACCTATGGCCGTGTTTCCCGTTATGGTTTGGTGGCCTATGCATCCTCTTTGGATCAGATTGGGCCTATTACCAAGGACGTAACTGACTGCGCTCATATTCTTAACATTATTGCTGGTCGTGATGAAATGGATTCCACCAGCTTGGATGTTCAGGTGCCTGATTTTACCAAGGCTTTGGTTCAGGATGTTAAGGGCTTGAAGATCGGTTTGCCAAAGGAATACTTTGTCAAAGGTATGGATCCAGAGGTAGAAGCAGCGGTAAAGAATGGTGTTAAGGAGCTGGAAAAGCTGGGTGCAGAGGTAGTGGAGATTTCCCTGCCAAATACCGATTATGCTATTTCCACCTATTATTTGATTGCACCAGCTGAGGCTGCTACTAATCTGGCTCGTTATGATGGCGTAAGCTATGGTGAGCGGGCTGAGGATGCGGCTGATTTGGTGGAGATGATGACCAAGACTCGTACCCAGTATTTGGGCGAGGAGGTAAAGCGCCGCATTATGATTGGTAACTATGCCCTTAGCGCTGGTTATTATGATGCTTATTATCTGAAGGCACTGAAGGTACGCCGTCTGGTAAAGGAAGATTATGACAAGGCATTCAAGGATGTGGATGTTATTATCTGTCCTGCTGCTCCTTCTGTTGCCTACAAGATTGGGGAAAAGATTTCTAACCCATTGGAAATGTATTTGCAGGATGCCTGCACCGTACCTCTTAACCTGGCCGGCTTGCCTGGTATCAGCGTTCCTTGTGGTTACAACAAGGATAAGATGCCTATTGGCATGCAGATTATCGGCAAGGCACTGGATGAGGAAACCATCTTGAGAGTTGCCTACACATATGAGCAGAGCCAGTCCTACCATGAGGACAGAGCTCAGTTGGGAGGTAAATAAGTATGAGCTACGAAGCAGTCATTGGACTTGAAATACATAGTGAGCTAAAAACAAAAACTAAAATATTCTGTGGTTGCGCCACCTCCTTTGGCGCAGAACATAATACCCATGTATGTCCTGTATGTTTGGGCCTGCCTGGTGTATTGCCAGTTTTGAATAAAAGAGTATTGGAATTTGCTATCAAGGCTGGTTTGGCCCTGAATTGCAAAATCAATAATTTTTCCAAATTTGACCGTAAAAACTACTATTATCCAGATTTGCCAAAGAACTGGCAGACTTCCCAGTATGATTTGCCAATCTGCGAGCATGGTTATGTAGATATTGAAACCTCCAAGGGCAAGAAGCGGATTCGCATTACCCGTATTCATATGGAGGAAGATGCAGGCAAGCTGGTTCACTCCGGCAACACCATTAAGGATTCTGAAACTTCTAATGTAGATTACAATCGTACTGGTGTGCCTTTAATTGAGATTGTTTCTGAGCCTGATATGTCCACTCCAGAGGAAGCTCGTCTCTATATGGAGAAGGTAAAGTCTATTCTCCAGTATATTGATGTATCCAATTGTAAAATGGAGGAAGGCAATCTCCGTGCGGATTTGAATGTTTCTCTTCGTCCAAAAGGCTCTGATATATTGGGCACTCGTACAGAGATGAAGAATATTAACTCCTTTAAGGCTGTTGAGGAAGCTTTGGAGTATGAGATTGAGCGTCAGGAAGAAGTTCTGGAGGATGGGGGCCATATTATTCAGGAAACTCGTACCTGGGATACTGATCGTGGTGTAACTCTTTCCATGCGCAGCAAGGAAAATGCCCATGACTATCGCTATATGCCAGAGCCTGACTTGGTGCCTATTATTACTTCAGATGAGGAAATTGAGAAGTTCCGTGAGAGTCTGCCAGAGCTGCCTGATGCTCGTCAGGCCCGCTTGGAGTCTGAATATGGTCTTTCCAGCTATGATGCTGGTATTATTACCAACTCTCGTCAGATGGCAGAGTATTTTGATGCGGTAGTAGCTGCTGGGGCTGATGCCAAGCTGGCTGCTAACTGGATTATGGGTGATCTGTCCAAGAATCTCAATGCTGAGGGTATTGGTATTGAGGAATCTCCTGTAGAGGCTCAGCGTTTAGGCGAAATGATAGGTCTAATTTCCAAGGGTACTATTTCTTCCAAGATTGCCAAGAAGGTATTTGAGGAAATGTGGAAGTGTCCTGATAGTCCTGAAAAGATTGTCAAGGATAAGGGCTTGGTACAGATTACTGACACCAAGGCTATTGAGGCTATTGTGGACAAGGTTATTGCCGATAATCCAAAGGCTGTTGAGGAGTACAAGGGCGGTAAGAAGAAGGCTATTGGCTCCCTGGTTGGTCAGGTTATGAAGCAGTCCAAGGGTAAGGCTAACCCTCAGATGGTTAACCAGCTTTTGGCCCAGAAACTGGATTAAGTATATAGTATTTACAATCCACAATTAATATAGTAAAATGAGACTTATTCAGTGGGAGCTTTAGACTCCCACTGAATTTAGTCGAATAAATCCAGAGCTTTACGGGTGCTTAACTCCCTCCTAAGAGGAGGGAGTCTTAGCACCCGTTAGCATGGGGTAAACTAGAGATTATGTAAAAAGTTTGCTAATAATTACCTGTTTACACCTGTGCTTAGGCATGGGTGTTAATAGGCGGTTGGAGTCCGCCAGGGGACAGGTAGAAAAAG
Organism: uncultured Anaerovibrio sp.; assembly: GCA_934203205.1. Classification (GTDB taxonomy): domain Bacteria; phylum Bacillota; class Negativicutes; order Selenomonadales; family Selenomonadaceae; genus Anaerovibrio. Next base: position 63,790 of record CAKPYV010000001.1, read on the forward strand.
AATGTATGAGAAGGAGAGTTGCTATGTCTGAAGAGGAGAGTGTGTTAGACAAACGCCAGGAATGGGATTTTATTGTTGCAGGCTGGCCTAGTGAAGTTCGCAAGGCAGATTTGCTACTCACCGAAATGGAAAAAGAGCTGGATGATATGCTGGAGGTGGCAATTCAGCAGACTGTTAGTCGTTGCAAGCGCTATAGCCAGGAGCATAACTATCCATTTACTACCTTTCCGCTGAATAAAAGCCTGATTTTTTTCAATCGTGCTGTAGAGGAATTGGCTGTGCGGGATGTGCCGGCTGAGGAAAAAGGTGATTTTCGTACCGCCCTTACAGAAAGATTCCTAAAATATTTGGATGAGATGTTTAACACCATGCGGTCAGATGACCAGCGCCTCAGAATGAAGCAGGTTACTGAGCCTGATAGATTTCCTGGAGATATTATAGGCATGGCGTTGATTCATCAGTCAGTACGATATTTGTCTAAATATTTGGCGGCTCAGAAGGAAATGAAGCGGTTGGACTATCTAGCAGCCAATCGTGGTACTATTATCGAGTTGCTGAACAAGCATGTAACCTTGCTGGATCTGGGCAAGGAAATTTGCTAGCAAGGTATTTTCTCAGATTGCCGGAGCAGGGTGAATTGGAGAAAAAATAAAATCTGAGTAAGAGGTGTGTGTATGTCTGGTTTGCGTTTTTTGACAGCAGGTGAGTCTCACGGGCAGTGTCTTACTGCTATTGTAGAGGGGATTCCTGCAGGTTTGTCTGTAGATATTGAGGCTATTAATGGTGATTTGGCTCGGCGGCAGCAGGGCTATGGCCGAGGTGGCCGCATGAAAATTGAAACTGACAAGGCTGAGGTTACCAGTGGAATTCGTTTTGGTGAAACTATGGGAGATCCTATTACCTTGCGGATTGTTAACAAGGATTGGCAGAACTGGACAGATCGGATGAGTGTTTTTGGCTCTGAATATGGAGACAAGGTAACAGCTGTCCGTCCGGGGCATGCAGATCTTACGGGTGTTTTGAAATACAATCGGGACGATGCCAGAGATATTCTGGAGCGGGCTAGTGCCAGAGAAACTGCTGCCAGAGTAGCAGTGGGCGGTTTGTGTAAGGAATTTCTGGCGGCCTGTGGTATTCAGGTAGTCAGCCATGTGGTAAAAATCGGCGGTGTAGCTGTAGATGAAGCTCGCGTTAATAGAGAGGAAATCGGCAGTGGCAGCTCTGAACTGAATTGCTATGATGCTGTAGCTGAGGAAGCTATGAAGCAGAGGATTCAGGAGGCTATGGCTCAGGGAGATACCCTTGGAGGTGTTTTTGAGGTTATTGTCCGTGGCGCACCTTTGGGGTTAGGCAGTCATATTCAGTGGGATCAGCGTTTGGATGGCAAGCTGGCTGCTGCCATGATGGCAATTCAGGCTATCAAGGGCGTAGAAATTGGTGCTGGCTTCCAATGTGGAGAGCTGCCAGGCAGTGAGATTCATGACGAAATGTTCCTGTCTCAGGAAGGATATGTTTATCGCAAAACCAATCGCGCAGGCGGTTTGGAGGGCGGCATGACCAACGGAGAGGAAATTGTAGTGAGAGCCTGCATGAAGCCTATTCCAACTTTGATGAAGCCTCTCCATTCTGTAGATATTGCTCAGGACAAGGAAGTGTTGGCCTGCAAGGAACGCAGCGATGTCTGTGCTGTTTCTGCTGCCTCTGTGGTGGGAGAAGCCATGACGGCTATTGTTATGGCTCAGGCTGTGCTGGACAAATTTGGCGGCGATGCCATGTGTGATTTGTTGACTAATATGGAAAACTACAGAGCCAGAGTTCAGGGGTAATAGCATGAAAAATGTGGTTTTGATTGGTTTCATGGGTACAGGCAAATCCAGCTGCGGCCGAGCTATTGCTCAACAACTGGGGTATCGTCTGGTTGACTTGGACAAAGAAATTGAAACAAAATACAAAATGCCTATTCCTATCATGTTTAAAGTACATGGTGAGGACTGGTTCCGTCAGAAGGAAAAGGAAATGGTAGCTTATTGGGCTCACCAGAAGAATGTGGTAATTTCTACTGGCGGCGGCACTGTGAAAAATCCTGAAAACACTACCTGCCTGAGAAAAAATGGGAAAATTATCTGTCTTCAGGCAGATATAGACACTCTAGTGGAGAGAACCTCTAGACAGGGAAGACGTCCCGTGTTGGATGCTAGGGCGGCTCAGCTAGGTGGCAATCGAAGAGCGGCTATTGCCTCTCTTTTGGAGGAGCGGCAGGAAATGTACAAAAACGCTGATTTGTATGTGGATACCGGCCGTTTAAGCCCTTTACAGGTTGCAGCCAGAGTCAGCGAATTTATCCGTAAATTTTAAAATAAAAATTGGACTGTAGATTAGTGGTAGACATTAATCTACAGTCTTTTTGATTATTTACATAAAAAAACTGCTGCAATTTATGCAACAGTTTTTGTTTTTAAATTGTCAACCTATTGGAAGGCAGCTTTTTGCTTTCATATAGATTGTGATCTGCTATTTCGTACAGCTCATCAAAGGTTTTGCCAGATTTGCCGTCATAGAGCACAGCGCCGACGCTGACGGTAACTTTTCTATCTTTCAGCTGAGGTATATGGATAGAATCCAAAATGGTGAAGAATTTGGTTACCACTGATGACAGCTGCAGCTTGCAATTACAGTCAGTCAAGTAAAAGGCAAATTCATCGCCTCCCAGCCGCAGGACGATATTTTCTGCCCCCATTGCTTCCGTTAGGCTATGGGCCACCGTAATCAATACCTTATCACCAACGCCATGACCATAGTTATCATTGATGCCCTTGAAGTCATCACAGTCCAAAATGCCAAAAGCACCGGATTGCTTGGACTTCAGCTGAGAGATAATTCTGCTTTCACCACTGGCTCGGTTCAAAATCCCTGTCAGGCCATCGGTTTCTGCCACCTTGCGCAGATGATTTTGCAGAACCTTTTCCTCCTCAATAATCTCATTTACGTAGAGAACATGGGTAGGTTGGCTATTTTGATTATACTGGGCAGGAACCAGATAGCTGCGCATCCAGCCAAGACTTTCGGACTCATATTCCATAGTAATATACGGCTTGTCCTGTAGTCGATAAGAGAGGGACTCAATATCCATAAAGTCTTCTAGAAGCTTTTGATACTTTGGCTTCACCTCAGAATGAATGTATACATTCATAGAATCCATCATTTGACGGCTGCTGATAAAGATACCCTGCATAACACGGTTGCTCTTAATCTCAGTAAATTTGCGTTGATTAATATCAATGTAATAGCAGCTGCTAAAGATGGATTGCAGACCTTGTACAATGCTGTTAAACTCCATTAGCTCCATATAAGCTGTTTCCAGAGACTGATGCTTTAGTTCCAGCTCTGCCTGCTGTTCCTCCAAAAGGGCAGAGGCCTGTTGAGCCTCCTCCTGAGCCTGTAGGAGAAGCCGCTGATTTTCATATTCCTTTTTGCGAATGTTGGTAATATCAGTGCCAATAGCAGTCATTACAACATGGCAATCCTCTGGGTTTACTGCCATTAAGGCTGTAATACGATGATAGGTGTCAGTTTTGGTATGATGAAATTCAATTTCGCAGTTTGTAATACCACGGTAAAAATCATTTAAAAGGGTATCGCAATTCCAATCATAATTATGTCTGCCGTTGTAGCTGATAAACTCCAGTCCTAACAAATCCTTGGCGCGCTGGATGAACGTATCGTATTTGCAAGGAATAGGAATCTGCTCTTCTTCAAGAAGCTTTAAATAACCATTGCTGACAAAATCATCTACAATCATGCCATCGGTTAAATCCACATGGTAGATATAGTCAGCAAAGTGCCTCAGCGTACCTTCTACAGCATCCAAACGGTTGCTGACCGAGTAGGCCTTATCTGCTAATTTTTTGCTGTTCAAAGCCTGCCGGGTAACATCGGTAATTACGGCAATAACTACATTATGTCCATTGCTAAGAACTACGTTTTTGTAGGAAATACTTACATAATAGGTTTTGCCGTCAGCATGAGCGATGGAGCACTCTACCTCCTCAGTAGCACCAGCACCGGCCATAACTGGCATCTCGCTAATCGGAGGAGTATCGTCCATAAGATGGATCTTGTCTCTGAGATCCTGCAGGCTTAGTTTGGGAAATTCATCCTCGGTAAGCTCATAAAGAGATAGGGCAATATCATTCATATACAAGAGGGCAAAGGTTTTGCAATCATAAACAATCAACCCTGCCTGCTGCATCTGCAGCATTTCGTGATACATGCTGTTCTGGGCAAGAGCATATTGCAAATCATCTGCTAAATCATAAAGAGCATCTTGGCTTTTCAGCAGTTCCCTGTTAAGATTAGTCAGTTCTTGATTTTGAACCAACAGTTCTCGATTACGCTGTTCAATAGCTAGATTTTGCTTATCATTTTTATTTTGTAAATGACAAATAAGATCATATCTGGCCTGATCTGCGGCATGCTCTACAGTAATATCACGCCCGGAAATTACGGCATGATGGGGAAGCCCATCCAAGGTATCTATCAAGGTTACAGATATTCTGAACCATCTTTTCCCATTCTTACTGCGTAAAGGAACCTCTAAGGAAAATTCGGTTTCATGACGGTTCAAATGATTGCGGATGTATTCTGGAGATAGTTTAAGCTGCAATACTGCCTGATAGCTAGCAGGAATAAGCCCAGCAATAAAACGTTCAATAGCTGCACTGTAAGGTCCGTCTGTTGGAAGTGACGGTGGTGTATTATCAGCCTTACGAATCGTATGAAACCAATCATGTTGTACATCCACATAAAAAACAGCCACAGCTGAATGAAAAAGAGCTTTGACTGTAGCCTCTACGTATTTATTCAGGTTTTCCGCTTCATTCCCTCTATCCACAATATTACTCCTAAAAGCCTTGTATCTGTTAAACATAAATGTGACGCATCCCCCTTGCCTGAATTTCACAAAAGCGACATGAAACCATGCAATGTATCACTTTGTTTCTGTAACAAAATAAGCCTTATCTTGTTGTAAATCTCATTATTTATTGATTCTATCATATAGTTGTCAAGTACGCAAGATATAGGTTTAAAATGTCTAGGTGAAAAATCCTATTATTGGCAAACCTATGGTGTTGAAAGACAGGACAAAGACATTTTATTTGGATAATGTAGGGGTTATAAAATTATGCTTTACAAATTTCTTTTAATATAATATACTTTCGTAGGTCCTTTGCTGATAATCCTGTTTAGGGTGTAGAAACATTTTCTTGGCGGATTCAGCAGGCACAGGTAATCATATTGGTCAGATAGGTGTGAATTTTAATGAAGAGAGAGGACTTAGGGCAGCTTCGTCAGTCCAGAGGATATAGTATGGATATGATGGCAGAATTTCTGGGGGTAACTTTGGAGGAATACGCAGAGTTGGAATTTGGTTTGCGGCAGCCTACTTCAAAAGAGACTTTGCTTTTGTCATCTGTATTTACAACTGTAAATAAATCTATTGCAATTTAATATACTTGTTTAATGGTCGTTGCAACCTCGTGTTGTGGCGGCTGTTTTTTTGACGGATGGCCACCATTGAGGAACGCATGCTTATTGAAAGTATGTGTGCCAATCTCTGCATTGCCTATTAACTATTGAGGGCAGGCAGATAATGCAAAAACTGGACGCAATAGAGTTGGTATGAGGATATACGGCACTGTTTGCGTCCTTTTTTTGTGATTAATCTCAATATGAGTGTAAACCTATTGCAAATTTAGTAATATTGTTGTAGAATGTAGAGTACGCAAAAAATGATATTTTATCCGAGAGGAGTTTTTACATGCTGGATATTAATGATACCAAAATGAAATACGAGGATAACCCGGAGAATAAGAATCATGCAACCTGCACCTGTGAGCCATTGGATCGTGGTTATGGCACTACTATTGGCAGCAGCTTGAAGCGGATTCTGCTGTCCTCTATTCAGGGCGCTGCTGTAGTGGCAGTTCGTTTTAATGGTGCGGATTCCATGGAGGATCAGCTTGAGGGTGTAAAGGACAGCATACAGGATATTGTTCTTCGCCTCCGTGAGCTGAGCATTAAGCCTGTAGAGGCTCCTATCAAGGCTGTTGTTAATGTAGAGGCTGGGGCTGAGGATACGCAGGTTACTGTGGCGGATATCATCTGCGAGGATCAGGAACAGGAACTGGAGATTTTGGAGCCTGAAACCTGCTTGGCTACTGTCAAGGCAGGTGGTAAGCTGGAGATGGAGCTCTATATTGAGAGTGGCTATGGCTATGTTTCTGCTGAGAAGAATCTTTCTGCACCAGAAGGAACCATTGCTTTGGATTGTGTATATTCTCCTTTGCGCCGTGTAGAGTATAAAGTACAGAACACTCGTGTAGGTAATACTACTGATTATGATAGATTGATTGTTGAATTGGAAACTGATGGTACTATCAGTGCAGCAGATGCTTTGAGAGAGTCTGCCAGCCTGATGATTGATTCCTTGATTCCTATGTGGGAATTGGCTGATACTGAGATTGAGGAGCCAAATCCAGAGCTGAACAATGTGATTTATCAGACTGGCAATGAGGATGACGAAGCAGAAGATGTTAGCGGTAGAGCGGATGTTTTGGATCGTCCTATTGAGGATTTGGAGCTGAATGTACGTCCTGCTAACTGTATGAAGCGGGCAGGTATCGTTACCATTGGAGATTTGATACAGAAAACTGATGAGGAAGTTAAGACTCTCCGCAATCTTGGTTCCAAGTCTTTTGATGAGATTGTTGATAAGTTGGCTGAACGTGGCTTGAAGCTGAAGAAAGCTGAGTAAATACCTCTGCGAGAGAAGGTTAAAAGATGCATATAGCCTGCCTGGACACAGAGTCCACAAGTACAGGAAGATACAATGAAATACTGGAGCTGGCCATTTACAGTGCCAGAGGTGAGCTGGTGCTCAATAGCCTTTATAAGCCTAAGAGAAATAGACGCTGGCCTCATTCTGAGAAGGTACATGGCATTAGTCCGGATATGGTACAGGACAAGCCTCATTTTCAGGATTGCCTACGCAAGATTCAGAAAATCTTTGATCGCTGTCAGATGATATTAGGCTTTGCTCTGGATAATGATGTTCGCATTTTGGAACAGTCTGGCATTAAGGGACTTACACCTGAGCGTTGTTTGGATGTGCGGGAGCTTTTCTGGGGCGTGTATCGTGATGAACTCCAGATGGATTTTTATCATGTGCCTAGCTTGATAAAATGCGCAGAGTTTTGTGGTTATGTATGGGAGGAAGGCTCGGCTCATTCTGCAGCCGCAGATGCCAAGGCTACTCTTTACTGCTATGAGGTTTTGATGCGTAAGTTTATCACTCTGTATAACTTGTGTCCTATTCATGAGGAACAGGATCGCCTTACGGACGAGCAGATTTATGCAGGTTGGGAATATCTCCACAAGATGGTGGCAGAGGAAATGCATCGCCGCATGGTAGAAAAGGCTAAGGGGTGGCTTTATCTTATAGATACGCCAGAGGGGACGCTGATGGTGGCCCGTCGCAAGCCTTATAATACCCATCGCCATGAGGAGGAAAGCAGCAGTCAGGACAATCATCAAGCCCGGGGAGGGCTTGATGGTCAGCAGACGGCTAATGGTGGACGCCCTGGCCACGGACATGTAGTGGCAGAGATTCAGCTGGCTGATTTTTCCAAGGGATATGAGGAACTGTTTGAGCATTTTCGTTCTCGTCAGCTGCCTCATAGCAATGGAGAGAAGTATTATTACCAACTAAAACCTGAGGATATAGACTATTTCAATAGTTATAGCAATGTCTTTGAGGGTTGATGCAGAATGTTGGCTCTGTGTTTTAGAAAAAGTTTGACAATTTGATTTTATAGTGCTATCATAGCATTACAAAATGTATTTATACTCTGAAATCCTGCCCTTGGGGCAGTCGATTTCCCTTTACAGGGGGATGTAAAGGTTTCGACGGGGGTGGCTGGAGTATGGATAGCGAGCCGGGGGGTCACCTAGCCCCGTTAGTAAGGTGAAAACGCTTTAAATATAAAAGCAAACGAAAACTACGCTTTAGCAGCTTGATGCTAACCCCTGTATTCTTAGCTCCCGCCTGAGAGTATAAGGGGCCAATTGCGGGATACCTGATGTCTGACTCCTGGAGGACTGAAGGGGAAATTTTTCCAGGATGGAATGGACGGCGGTTGTCTGTGTCTGCCTAGATTCGAGATTTAAACATTGACTGCGCTCGGAGAAGTCTATATGACAACGCTTTCGGACAGGAGTTCGATTCTCCTCATCTCCACCAGTAATAAGCACGAAAATAGGAAATATCGTGTTTTACATAGATAGCCTGATTGGTTTTATAACCGGTCAGGCTATTTTCGTGTCAATTTTCCATTATTTTGCGGTGCTTGCTATTATATGTTATAATATTTTTTTGAAAAGGATTATAGAAGATAAGATTTAGGAGATATTATGTTGATTTTTAAGAAAAGAAGCAGGCCGATGATTCGGAGGTTGCTGGCTTTGATGCTGCCGATTATTACTTCTCAGGCGGCAATTGTGGGGATGAATTTTTTTGATACGGCTATGTCCGGCAAGTATGGTGCAGCGGATTTGGCTGGCGTGGCAGCTGGCAGTAATCTATGGATGATTGTCCTAACAAGCGTTTCGGGAATTTTGATGGCAGCCATGCCCTTGATTGCCAATTTGCTAGGGAAAGGTGGCAAGACAGAAGTAACAGCTGTAGTCCGCAAAGGCCTCTGCCTTGCTTTTGTCTTTGATGTGGTTTTGCTGTCGGTTGGTATGGCTGTGGTGCCTTTGCTGTTAGGTAATATGGGCTTGGAGCCCAGGGTGTATGATGTTGCTATAGGGTATCTGCTCGCTATAGCCTTTGGGATTCCGGCTATTTTTGCTAGTGTGCTTCTGCGCTCCTTTGTGGATACTTTGGGACACACAACCCTTAGCATGAAAATTTTTCTGTTTGCCCTGCCGATTAATGCAGTGCTGAATTATTGTTTTATTTTCGGTGCTTTTGGCGTGCCTGAATTTGGCGGAGTTGGGGCCGGTATTACCACATCAGCTACCTATTGGCTGATTTTATTTATGTATGTGTATAACGTCTGCCGGCGTTCTCCTTTTAAGGAGTATGGAATTTTTGCCTTTGGGACTTCCCGGTATGAAATATCAGAAAAGGCAACTGAACGGATAAATAATTCTAAGCCAATTTCCTATCTGGAATATCTGCGTATCGGCATACCTTTGGGATTGTCCATTATGCTAGAAACAAGCGTATTTTCTATTACAGCATTCTTGGTGGCAAAATTCGGTACAACGGCATTGGCTGCCCATCAGGCAGCAGTAAATTTTTCCACATTGATTTACATGGTTCCTATGGGATTTTCCATGGCGGCTACTATTCTAATCGGTTATGAATATGGCGGTAAAAATTATCAGGCCGTTAGGGATTATATTAGGATTTGCCTTGAAATGAGCTGTACTATAGGAATTTTGTATATCATAATTGAAATTTTTGCTTGTCATCAGATTGCGGCCCTGTATTCAAATGATGTAATGGTTACGGAACTGGTGGCTCAGCTTATTTTGCTGGCCTGCATCTGGCAGATGGGGGATATGCTTAGTGCACCTTGTCAGGGAATTACCCGTGGCATGAAGGATGTTAACGCAACACTGATTGCTTCTGGAATAGCTTATTGGCTTATCTGTCTGCCAGTGGGATATATTTTGGACTATGGTTTCAATATAGGTTTGTATTCTTATTGGTTGAGCCTTGATGCGGGGGTGTTGGTAAGTGCCTTTGTTATTTTGCTGCGCTTGCGTTATGATATGAAAACACTGCTGCATTGAAATGTCTAATTTTTCCGCTGCGTTTTGCCTTATATGGACATATTTGCAAAAAAAAGCTATAATTAAGACATATGAAGAATATGTTGAATTATTAATTCTAAGAGATTCTACCTATGATAATACCCAAAGATGCTTCTTCTGAAAAATACTTACTAATAAGGAGGGTGGGAATCGTGAATAATGATATACTAAGGGATATATTGTGTTCTATAAAGCAAGGATATAAGCAGGTATATGGAGATGATATTATGGATATATACCTTTATGGTTCCTACGCTCGCGGAGATTATGAACAAGATTCGGATATTGATTTTGTGGCCATTGTAAAGGGAAATCGTCTGGATTTGCAAAAGAAGCTTAAAGTTATGTGGGACATTGCTGCTGATTTGGGCTTAGAGAATGATATTGTTATTTCGCCAACAGTTATTCCTTATAATGAATTTTTGCAGTATCAGGAAAAGCTCCCCTATTATAGGAATATAATAAAGGAGGGTGTTAAGGTTGGATGATTTAGTAAGATATCGTTTAGATAGCGCAAAGGAAGGGCAGAGGAATTTTATCAAGTAGTAAGTCAATATTTATCAGATGATACTTGTAAAATTTAATAATAAAATTTTTATAAGAATTGTAGTTTTATAGAAAAATTATTAATATTTGAGGAATCATGTTGAATAGAGGTAAAGAATATGGAAACATTAAAGGCAATGGCTACAAGAAAAAGTGTAAGAGAGTTTACTGATGAGGGGATTACCTTTGAGGACATTAAGAAAATTCTTACAGCGGGCATGAGCGGTCCTAGCTGTATGAACAAGAGAATGTGGTCCTTTGTGGTTATTCGCAACAAGGAACTGCTGGGGAAGCTGTCTGTAGCTAATGGTCTTTATGCAGCACCCCTTAGAGGAGCTGCTTTGGGTATTTTGGTGTGCGGTGATTTGGAGCGGGCCTTGCCGGATGCTCCAGAGTATTGGGTTATTGATGCCTCTATTGCTACCCAGAATATGGTATTAGCTGCTCAGGATTTGGGCATTGGCAGTGTATGGCTGGGTTGTTGGCCTTGTGAGGATAGAGTGCAGGAGGTCAAGGAGCTGATGGCTTTGCCGGAGAACATTGTGCCTCATTCTATTTTGGCTCTAGGCTATGCCGAAGAACCAGATAATGAGGAACGGGATCTCTATGAAAGTGATAGAGTTCATTTTGACGAATGGTAAATTTATTTACATTTGCCCGTTATATATGTTATAATTACATGTAATGAGCAGAACGGATCAATTTTTAAAGGAGTTTTTGTGCTCAGTGTGGCGGCCACTGAGGAGTTTTCTGTTAGGGAAAATAGCGGACAGGAAATGGGTGGCCGGTGTACACACTGTATTTTGTTGTGCATTTTTTGCGAATTTGGATAATTGGACGGTTTGACTTAGAGAAAATGTTTTGCATACTAGGTTATAATAAAAAATTAATATAAATATGGAGGTGTGATTTTTGGCAAGAGAAAAACAAAAATTACAAATTATCCCTCTGGGTGGCTTAGGCGAAATCGGTAAGAACATGACTGTAGTGCGGTACGGAGATGAAATACTGCTTATCGATGCTGGCCTGATGTTCCCAGATGAGGAGATGCTGGGTATTGATCTGGTTATTCCTGATATTTCCTATCTGGTGGAAAATCGGGACAAGATTCGGGCTATTGTGCTGACTCACGGACATGAGGATCATATTGGTGCACTGCCCTATGTACTAAAGCAGATTAATGTACCTGTCTATGGTACTCGTCTTACTTTGGGGATTTTGGAGGGGCGCCTGCGGGAAAATGGTGTAGATTCCAGTAATTTGCGGACTGTAATGCAGGGAGATACCATTAGAGCAGGCTGTTTCCACGTAAACTTTATTCGTGTGAACCACAGTATTCCTGATGCTGTAGGTTTGGCTATTAATACCCCTATGGGTACAATTGTTCATACGGGTGACTTTAAGCTGGACTATACCCCTATTGACGGCAAGATGACGGATTTCCGCCGTTTCTCTGAACTGGGCAAGAAGGGTGTTCTCTTGATGATGGCAGACAGCACCAATGCAGAGAGAGCGGGGCATACTCCAAGCGAAAGCACTGTTGGCGCAGCCTTTGATAAGGCTTTTCATGGTGCCCGTTCCCGTATTATTGTGGCTACTTTCTCCTCCAATGTTCATCGTATTCAGCAGATTATCAACACTGCGGTACGATACAAGAGAAAGGTAGCTGTGCTGGGCCGCAGTATGGTAAATGTAGTGAATATTTCCTTGGATTTGGGCTATATTAATGCTCCAGAGGGCACCCTGATAGATATTGACAATATTGGCAACTATCCTATGGATCAGGTGGTTATTATTACCACAGGCAGTCAGGGAGAGCCAATGTCTGCTCTGACTCGTATGTCCCAGTCTGACCATCGCAAGGTTGGCATAGTGCCAGGAGATACAGTTATTATTTCTGCTACCCCAATTCCAGGTAATGAAAAGCTGGTTTCCCGTACTATTGACAATCTGCTGAAGTTGGGAGCTAATGTAGTATATGGCCGGGAGAATGGTATTCACGTATCAGGCCATGCTAGTCAGGAAGAGCTGAAGCTGATGCACAATCTGGTGCAGCCAAGATTCTTTATTCCTGTTCATGGTGAGTACCGCCATCTGGTGAAGCATGCCAAGCTGGCAGCTGAACTGGGCATGCCAAAGGATCATATCTTTATTGGCGAAAACGGCCAGATTTTGGAATTTACTAGAGACAGGGGCTATGTGGCAGGTCGTGTAACCTCTGGCCGTGTACTGATTGATGGCTTAGGTGTAGGTGATGTAGGCAATATTGTTCTGCGGGATCGCCGTCAGCTGTCCCAGGATGGTATTATTATTATAGTAGTAACTATGGATAAGGGCACTGGTACTGTAGTAGCAGGTCCAGACATTGTATCCCGAGGCTTCGTTTATGTACGTGAGTCTGAGGAACTGATGGAGGATGTAAAAATCCGGGTAGAGGAAGCTCTTTGTCACTGCGAGGAAGAGGGTATTACCGAATGGGCTGCTCTGAAATCCGCTATGCGTGATGCTTTGGGCCGTTTTATTTTCGAGCGTACCCGTCGTCGTCCAATGATTCTGCCTATTATCATGGAAGTATAAATTATAAATAAAAGTAAATAGGAGGTGGTCCATATGAAAATTTTGCTTAACCCTGATGCCAAGGTGGTAAAGACGATTAAGGATGGTCTGGCCAAAAAGGATGGATATTGCCCTTGCCGAATTGCCCGTATAGAGGACAATAAATGTATGTGTAAGGAGTTTCGGGATCAGATTGCAGATCCGGAGTTTGAAGGCTTTTGTCATTGCCGCCTCTATTACAAGTCTCTAAAAGAATAAAGGCAAGGCTGCCTGTTAGAGTTAGTCCCTGGGGATGAACTTTAGCAGGCAGATTTTTTTTGTCTAAAAAATCAAATACTGGTATAATGTTTCAGTGTAAATTTAATTAAGAGGTGCTGCAGATGTTGAAGATTGTTACAGCTCAGCTGAAGGTTCAGCCGGGACATCCATCAGAAAACACAGAAAATATGTTAACCATGATTGCTCAGGCCAAGGCTCAAGGTGCAGATTTGATTATCTTTCCAGAAATGGCTGTGCCAGGCTATCTTTTAGGGGATACCTGGGAGCAATATGCTTTCTTGAAGGATTGTGAGGAATGTGGTCAGGATATAATAGAGGCTTCTCAGGATATTGCTATTATTTTTGGTAATGTGGCTGTAGATTGGGAGAAGAAAAATTATGACGGCCGAGTGCGGAAGTATAATGCTCTGTTTACGGCATGGCAGGGCAAATTGGTTCAGCCAAGGAATATGCCCTATCCATATGTCATAAAAACACTGATGCCAAATTATCGTGAGTTTGATGATACCAGATATTTCTTTGGTTTGAAACAGCTGGCAGAGGAAATGGGCACAGAGGCAGCCAAGCTTATAGGTACAGTGCCTCTGACTATCAAGGGACAGGATTATAATATTGGCGGTTTCCTGTGTGAAGATGGCTGGAGTGAGGATTATAATCTGGCACCAGTGGAAGTGTTAACTCGTCAGGGGGTAGATATGCTGGTAAATATTTCTGCGTCCCCGTATACGCTGGGTAAAAACGGCAAGCGGCATCGGGTTTTTGGCAAGCAGGCCAAGGCAGCCGGTGTGCCTTTGTTTTATGTAAATAATGTGGGGATTCAGAACAACGGTAAAACTGTATATACCTTTGATGGCTCTAGTACCTTGTATAATGGTCAGGGTCTGATGGTGGACTGCCTGCCTAAATATCAACAGGGTATGGGGATTTATGCATTGGATAAAATTCAGACCATGCCGAAGTTCCAGCGGGAAAAACAGCCAGACATTGCCCATATTTTTACGGCTATTGAATATGCGGTTAAGGAGTTCTTGGCGGATATCCATATGGACAAGGTGGTTATTGGTATCTCCGGCGGTATAGATTCAGCCGTAGCTGCGGCTTTATACACTCATATCCTGGGGCCGGAAAAGGTTCTATTGGTTAATATGCCAAGTGTTTATAACTCTGCAACCACCAAGGGATTGGCTCAGGAGCTGGCGGTAAATCTAGGCTGTAATTACACCATTATACCGATTCAGGAATCAGTGGATCACACTATAGACCAGCTGGAACATATCCCTGTTACTTTCCTCAAGGACGGCAGTAAGTTTAATTTACAGGTTTCTTCCTTTGTAGCAGAAAATATTCAGGCTAGAGATCGCAGTGCCAGAGTTTTGGCAGGGGCAGCAGCAGCCTTTGGGGGCGGCTTTACCTGCAATGCCAATAAGGCAGAAACCACAGTGGGCTATTCCACACTTTATGGAGACCAGTCTGGCTTCCTGTGTGCATTGGCAGATTTGTGGAAGCATCAGGTATATGATCTGGCTAGATATATGAATCAGGTGGTATATGGTCGTGAGGTAGTACCTCAGGCCACTATTGATATTGTGCCTAGTGCAGAGCTGTCCAATGCTCAGAACGTGGATGAAGGCTTGGGTGATCCTATCAAATATCCATATCATGATTATCTTTTCCGCAGCTTTGTGGAGAAGTGGCAAAAAGCTGCCCCCGCAGATATTCTGCAATGGTATGCTGATGGGGTATTGGAGGAAAAAATTGGCTGTCAGCAGGGCTTGGTGGCTAAGTATTTCCCTACAGCAGCAGATTTTATTGCGGATTTGGAGCGCTGGTGGCGCCAGTTCTGCGGTATGTCTATAGCTAAACGCATTCAGGCACCGCCTATTGTAGCTGTCAGCAGGAGAGCCTATGGTTTCGATCATCGGGAGGCTCAGAATGGGATATACTATACCAGAGCCTATAGACGGTTAAAGGCAAAGCTGTTACAGGAGTAACTTTTATTTGGTAAATACATTGAGAGAAGGCTAAGGCATGGAATTGACAATAGAACATCTAATCATTATGCTGTTGACAGTGACATTGGTTATAGGTGGAGGGATTTATTCTGCCAGGTCGGTAAAATCTGCGGAGGGTTATAGCTTGGGAGGACGCAGTGCTGGTGTGCCTCTGGTAGCAGGCAGTATTGCCGGTACTGTGGTAGGAGGGGGAGCCACTGTAGGAACTGCTCAGCTAGCCTACAGTATGGGGCTGTCTGCCTGGTGGTTTACCCTTGGCTCTGGTATAGCCTTTATTCTCATGGGATTTTTCTATGCAGGTAAGCTGCGGGCTACAGGGTTGGAAACTATTCCCCAGTATCTTAAGCGGAATTATGGCAACAAGGCAGCAGAATCTGTGGGGATTATTTCCTCTCTTGGGATTCTCTTTAGCGTTGTAGCCAGCTGTCTGCCGGGAATTCAGATTCTTTCTGCTGTGCTCAATGTATCAGTTGAGCTGGGTGCTGTAATTCTCTGCCTGCTGGTGGCAGCCTATATTTTCTTTGGGGGCATCAAAAGCACCGGAGTAGGAGGTATCTTGAAAATGCTGGTAATCTGGCTTAGTCTGTTTGTGGCAGGAGCCAGTGCCTTTATGTATCTTCATGGCAGGCCGGATTTTCAACAGATTTTGCCTCCGGATTACTGGTGGAATATGTTTAATACAGGTATAGGCAGCAGCTTCTCCAAGCTTTTTTCTATGGTGGTGGGAGTTATCTGTACCCAGACTTATATACAGTGCTTTTTCTCTGCTTCTAGTCCCAAGGTGGCTTCCTTGGGAGCTTTTGCAGCGGCAGCTATTGTGATTCCAGTGGGCCTGCCTTCTGTGGTTATTGGTATGTATATGCATGTGCTGGGGCCAGATGTAGTGCCGGTATTGGTGTTGCCTATCTATCTGTTGGAGCATCAGGGCACGGTACTGGCAGGTATTGCTCTGGGGGGTATTATGCTAAGCCTTATTGGCTCCATAGGTGGCTTATCTCTTGGTATAGGCACTATGCTGACTAGAGATATTATTGGCCGCAGCATTGATCTGGGCAGTGGTAAAAAACTGCTTTATACCTTGCGTTTGGTGGTGCTGGCTGTAATGGCGGCAGCCTGTCTGATTGCTATTTGCAATTTGGATTCCCAGGTGCTTTTCTGGAATTTTCTTTCTATGGCCATGCGGGGCTGCGGGGTATTTCTGCCTTTGACCTTTGCTATTTTTTATCCTCGCAGTATTGCAAAAAAATGGGCTTATGCTTCTATTGTAGCCAGCACCATTGTGCCTATAGCCTTGGGGTTGTTGGTAAAATTGCCGGTAGAACCTCTCTACATTGGGTTGGTTATAAGTGCTGTTATGATGGCTATTGGCTATCAAAAACGATGGCATCCTATGGGGAGCACTATAAAGACATCTAGTTATAATAGTAGTGTACAATAATCTGGTTTTATGTTAAAATGATACGTATAAATAACTATATCTTCAAAGATGGGAGCAATCTCTGATAGAGGCTTGTTGTAATATATGTATTGCATATTGTATGCAGAGAGCAGATAAGAGCAGGTGACAGAATGACCATAAAAAAAGCCGTGATAATTGGTTTGCTGCTGGAGATTTTGATAGGATTTCTAGCAGGAGCATTTTACTTTAAGTTCTATATTTATACGCCTACATACTCTATTAGGGCTATGCAGAAGGCTATGCAGTCTGGGGATGTAGAGGCTCTAAAGGAAAAAGTGGATTTGGATGGACTTTTCAAGCTCAACAATGGTAAATTGGCTCAGCTGGTGGATAAAAATGATCCTGCTTATAGCAAGGTAGCAGATGGCAGTTTTGCCAGCTATTGTCAGGAGGATTTTTTGAATTATGTTCAAAATGGCAAGTGGCAGGAGCGAGAAAAAATAACCCCTGAATCCAGCTTGGAGGATAAAATAGGCTTTAGAACGGTTAGTTTCCGCAGTTTGGATTATGTATATAGAGCTCCTCCTCCTGGTCAGGAGAATGTTAAGGAACAAACCACAACGGACAAGCTATTATCTATGGGAATATCCATGCTGAACAAGTATGTACTTGGCCATGAGAGAGATGAGGAAAACGTTCATGAGGAAGCTAAGGCTGCACAGGAAGCAGATGTGGATACTATCGTAACCGCTGGTGTCAGGGTATATGAGCCTAATTTAGGGGATACCTTTGTGTTGAAGCTGAAGCTGAGACGACAGGAGGATGGCAGCTGGAAGCTCTACGATATTGAAAATTATCAGGAATATGCGGAAATGCTGTTGAAGCAGAATGACAGAGATTTTATCCGGTACAAGGAAAAGGTGCGCAGTATTCTTACAGCTACCCAGGAAAAGATGGACGAGTTGCGAGAGGCTCATCCAGAACAGGATATGGATTGGATGATTGAGGCTCGGAAGATTATGAAGGAATCTGACCAGCAGCTGGAGGAATTGAAAGTGCCGGTGGCAGGTGGATACTTAAATCAGCTAATCAAGGAGCGTAAAGAGCTGTTTTACGAGCTTATGGACAGCTATTACGAATTGGCTTCCCAGACTCAGGACATGAAGGACGCCAAGGAGAGGTCCAAGGAACTTGCGACAAAGAAGCAAAAACGGCCTATGTACAATGAGGCAGTTTGGAATAGTCGTCTGGCTAAGACCAGGGAAAAACTTAGCGAGGACCAGAAAAAATGGGCTGATAATAAGGCAAAATTAGCAGCCGTAGTAGGCCCGGTTATTGATAGAGCAGCGGTGGCTCAGGTTACGGCAAAAAGCTTGCGTAACAATGATGATGCTCTTGTGAGAGCAGTGAATTACCCTGTAGGAGGCAGTCAAAATAACGGCGCAGAAGCTGATAATATTCCTAGTCTTTTAGACAGCGATAAGGTGCCAACAGTATCAGCCTACAAAGGATAAAAGAAAAACGGTGCTGGCAAAATAGCTTAGCATCGTTTTTTTATGCAAAAAAACAGGATAGGGTGTTCACATTTTTAAATAATTGTGTTATACTAACATGGATTTATGTTTTCTGGGAAAGGACAAACTGTATTATGAAAAACAAAAAGACCAATGCAGCCCGCATTTTGGATAGATTGAAGATACCTTATGAAATCAAGGAATATGAAGTTGATTTGGATGATTTAAGTGCTATACATGTGGCAGCTTCAGCTGGCATGGATGTAAAGATGGTGTTTAAGACCTTGGTGTGCCGAGGTGATAAGAATGGTGTGCTTATGGCCTGTATTCCTGGTGACGGGGAGCTGGACATGAAAGCCCTGGCGGCAGCCTCTGGCAACAAGCGAGTGGAAATGGTACATCTGAAAGAGGTGTTGGGCTTGACTGGCTATATCAGAGGAGGCTGTTCTCCTTTGGGAGCCAAAAAGAACTATCCTGTTTATCTGAACGAATCCTGTCATGATTTTGACCGGATTGCTATCAGCGCCGGCATACGAGGTCAGCAGCTTATCCTTTCCCCAGATGATTTGGTAAAAGCAGTTAATGCCACTGTGGCGAAGCTTATCCGCTAAAATGATTTTCTGTCCCAAGACTAGAAAATTCTTTAATACAATATAGGAGTGAAAACAATGAAGTACATCAGCACAAGAGGAAATAATCAGAATATGACATCTGCCCAGGCTATTATTGCTGGTCTGGCTAAGGATGGCGGTTTGTTTGTACCAGAGTCTATTCCTCAGGTAGATATGGAGTTTATTCAGAGACTGTCTGATTTAAGCTATCAGCAGCGGGCTGTAAAGGTTCTCAGCTGCTTTCTGACAGACTATACTCAGGAAGAGATTGCCGGCTGTGTAGAAAGAGCCTATGGCAACGGAAAATTTGACGATAAGGCTGTAGCACCTTTGAATATTATGGACGATCTTTCTGTGCTGGAGCTTTGGCATGGACCTACCAGCGCTTTCAAGGATATGGCCCTTCAGCTGCTGCCACAGCTTTTGTCCACTGCCCTGAAGAAAACAGGGGAGAAGAATCAGGTTCTGATTTTGGTTGCCACCTCTGGTGATACTGGCAAAGCAGCCTTGGAGGGATTCCGGGATGTAGACCAGACCAAGATAATTGTTTTCTACCCAGAAAATGGTGTTAGCCGTATTCAGCGTCTCCAGATGGTAACTCAGCAGGGAGATAATGTAGCTGTTACTGCTGTAAAGGGTAATTTTGATGATGCTCAGAGCGGTGTTAAGGCGATTTTCAGCCACAAGGAATTTAATGAAAAGCTGAATGAGGCTGGTGTATCTCTGTCCTCTGCCAACTCCATTAACTGGGGACGTCTGGTACCTCAGATTGTTTACTACTTTAGTGCTTATGCAGATTTGCTGAAGGCTGGCAAAATCAAGGCTGGGGATAAAATCAGCTTTACAGTGCCAACTGGCAACTTTGGTGATATTCTGGCAGGCTATTACGCGATGCGCATGGGTTTGCCTGTGGCCAAGCTGATTTGTGCTTCCAACACCAATAATGTTTTGACTGATTTCTTGAAAACCGGTGTTTATGACCGGAACCGTGATTTCTACAAGACTATCAGTCCATCTATGGATATTCTGATTTCCAGCAACCTGGAGCGTCTGCTTTATCATGTTACTGATGATGCTGCTCAGGTGGCTCAGTGGATGCAGGAGCTGGCAGAAAAGGGACGATATGATGTAGGGGCAGAGGTTTTGGCCAAGATTCAGGCTGTCTTTGGCTGTGATTGGGCAGATGATGCCAAAACTATGGATACCATAAATGAGGTTTATGACAAAAACCATTATATTGCAGATACTCATACTGCTGTAGCATGGAGAAGTGCAGAGGATTATATAGCTCAGGGCCATCAGGAACCAATGGTGGTAGTATCCACTGCCAGCCCTTATAAATTCAATGAAAGCGTACTAACTGCCTTGGGCCAGTCCATTGATGGCTTGGATGAATTCCAGCTTCTGGACAAGCTTCAGGCGATGAATAGCTTCCCTATTCCAGCTGGCCTGGCAGCTCTGAGGGATGCTCAGGTACGCCATAGGGTAGTAGTGGAGAAAACCGCAATGGAGAAGGCTGTAGAGGCTTTTGCCAAGGCAGAATAACTAAATGGTATGCTATCATAATGCATTAAGAGAACAATAAGCGATATTAATGCAGAAATAATTCTAAATAATCTTTGACAAAATTGCAAAAATCTTATACCATATACATGAAAGCTGGTTATGAGAAAAACCGCTGAAAATCAAGTATTTTAGCGACGTATTCCAGGTGTGGCAGGAATGTTGGTTCATCCTTTCCCAGTCTATGCAGGGTGTCGTTGCAGGATAAAAAGAAAGAGGTTGATAGCAAAATGGCAAACGTTGATTTGAGCAAGTATGGCATTACTGGTGTTACTGAGATTGTTCACAATCCTTCTTACGAGTTACTGTTTGAGGAAGAGACTAAGGCTGGTCTCGAGGGCTTCGAGGTAGGCAAAGAGACTGAGCTAGGTGCTGTTAATGTAATGACTGGTATCTATACTGGCCGTTCTCCTAAGGATAAGTACATCGTTATGGACGAGAACTCCAAGGACACTGTATGGTGGACTTCCGAGGAGTACAAGAACGATAACCATCCTATGAGCGAGGATGTTTGGGCAACTGTTAAGGATCTGGCAAAGAAGGAGCTGTCCAACAAGAGACTGTTCGTTGTAGATGCATTCTGCGGTGCTAACCACGACACTCGTATGGCAGTTCGTTTCATCGTTGAGGTTGCTTGGCAGGCTCACTTTGTAACCAATATGTTCATTCAGCCAACTGCAGAGGAGCTGGAGAACTTCGAGCCTGATTTCGTTGTTTACAACGCTTCCAAGGCTAAGGTTACCAACTACAAGGAACTGGGCCTCAATTCTGAGACCTGCGTAGCTTTCAACACCACCTCCAAGGAGCAGGTTATCATTAACACTTGGTATGGCGGTGAGATGAAGAAGGGTATGTTCTCCATGATGAACTACTTCCTGCCACTGAAGGGCATTGCATCCATGCACTGCTCTGCTAACTGCGACATGGAAGGCAAGAACACTGCTATCTTCTTCGGTCTGTCTGGTACTGGTAAGACTACTCTGTCCACTGATCCAAAGCGTAAGCTCATCGGTGATGACGAGCATGGTTGGGACGACAATGGCGTATTCAACTTCGAGGGTGGCTGCTATGCTAAGGTAATCAATTTGGATCCTGAGTCCGAGCCTGATATCTATGGCGCTATCAAGAGAAACGCTCTCCTGGAGAACGTAACTGTTGATGAGAATGGCAAGATCGATTTTGCTGACAAGAGCACTACCGAGAACACTCGTGTGTCTTACCCTATTGAGCACATCAACAACATTCAGCCAGGTTCCTCTGCACCTGCTGCAAAGAACGTAATCTTCCTGTCCGCTGATGCATTTGGTGTTCTGCCTCCAGTTTCCATTCTGACTCCAGAGCAGACCCAGTATTACTTCCTCTCTGGCTTTACCGCTAAGCTGGCTGGTACTGAGCGTGGCATTACTGAGCCTACTCCTACCTTCTCCGCTTGCTTCGGCCAGGCATTCCTGGAGCTCCATCCTACCAAGTACGGTGAGGAGCTGGTAAAGAAGATGAAGGCTAACAATGCAAAGGCATATCTGGTTAACACTGGTTGGAACGGTACCGGCAAGCGTATCTCCATCAAGGATACTCGTGGTATCATTGATGCAATCCTCTCCGGTGCAGTAAATGAGGCTCCTACCAAGAAGATTCCTATGTTTGACTTCGAGGTACCTACCGAGCTGCCAGGTGTAGATCCTAAGATTCTGGATCCTCGCGACACCTATGCAGATCCTGCTGAGTGGGATGCTAAGGCTAAGGACTTGGCTGGCCGCTTCATCAAGAACTTCGGCAAGTACACTGGTAACGAGGCTGGTAAGGCTCTGGTTGCTGCTGGTCCTCAGCTGTAATATCAGGTTCTTATCTGTACAAGCTAATACATTTGGGACGCTGTTTCGACGGCGTCCTTTTTGTGTGGAAAATTATGCTGTAGGCAGCTGGTTTTAGGCTTTGGTAATGACAATTATGCATTGTGAACATAATTATAAACTGCATTGACAAATGTCTTTTTTCGGCATATACTATGAATAAATTGGTAGTACAAATGCATGACTACCCAAAAGTTAATAAGTGGAGCAGGTGTCGCGTGTCCCTTTTTGGGACAAGAGACTTAATAAGAAAATCGGTACAAGCCGATGCGGTCACGCCGCTGTAAGGGGAGCAACTCTACATAAGTTATGTCACTGGGATACGTCCTGGGAAGGCGCAGAGAAGCAATGAACCTAAGCCAGAAGAATTGCCTGCTTGACAATCACCGTTAGCAAAGATTGCCTATGGCTGTCTTTGCCGGACCTGCGAGCGATGGGAAGGGGATTTGTAGCCAATAGGCTATGAAGGTATGGCTTTTCTTTCTGCTTGGAGGGAAAAGCCTTTTTTGCGATGGGCAGGAAAAGGAGCGAGGTAAAACAATGAACAAATTTAGAAACAATCTTTCCTTGACGCTGGCAGCTTTGGCCATGTTGCTTGTATCTATGCTATTTGTAGCAGGCTGTGGAAGTAATAAGTCTCAGCAGTCGGCAAGCAGCTACAAGGTAGTAGATGATCAGGGAGTTGAGGTAGAGTTTACTCAGAAGCCAACCAGGATAGTCAGCATGACTCTCAGCACAGATGATATTTTGTTGGGATTGGTAAAGCCAGAGCGAGTGGTTTGCGCCAATAATTTGGTAGATGATCCTATCAGCTCCAATATAGCTGAGCTGGGTAAGAATATTCCTAACAAGGTGCGTCATCCCAAGGTAGAGGAGATTTTGGCTATGGAGCCAGATTTGGTTATTGCTCCGGACTGGGGAGATATTGACTATGTTGATTCCCTGCGTAATATGGGTATCAAGGTAGTAGTTATGAAGGGGCCAAAGTGCTTACAGGATATTCGAGATAATATTACCCTGATGTCCAAGGCTGTAGGAGAGCCAGAGCGAGGAGAAAAGCTTATCTCCATGATGGACAGCAAGCTGGCTGAAATCAAAGCCAAGGTAGACAAGATTCCCCAGGACCAGCGGAAAAGGGTTCTGCTGATTTCTCTGATGAGCAACTACGGCGGCAAGGATTGTATTTATGATGATGCCTGTCAGCTGGCAGGTGTAACCAACTGCCTTTCTGAATATGGCTTAAAGCGGGGAGACAAGCTTACTAAGGAAATGATGGTGCAGATGAATCCAGACATTATCTTCCTGCCAACCTATACTGCTCATGGAACCTTTGATATTCAGAAATTCCGTGACAAATACCTGAAGGATCCTGCTCTGCAGCAGATGAAGGCTATTCAGAGCGGCAGCATCAAGGAGCCAAGGGATTCTTATATATATTCTGCATCTCAGGATTTCTGCTTTGCTGTACAGGAAATAGCCTACACTGTCTACGGAGATGAGTTCAAGCTGGCAGATCAGCAGCACCTCTCCGCAGTAGACTAAGATACTGAATGATGGTACAGCGAGGAAAATAGCATGAAAACTATTATTCAGGTAAATGATGTAACAGTTGGTTATGACAAGGGAGAGAGGATTCTTCATGATTTGAATTTCTCCATTCAGGCAGGAGATTTTGTAGGGATTATAGGTAAGAATGGTGCTGGCAAAAGTACCTTGCTGAAATCCATGCGAGGCTTCTTGCCTTTGGACAAGGGAGAGATTTTACTGGCGAACCGCAGGGTTCAGGATTATTCTCAGCGGGAGCTGGCCAGAAAGATTGCCTATCTGCAGCAGCAGGTAGAGCTGACCTTTGATTATACAGTGCGAGATATGGTTATGGCTGGCCGCTATCCATATAAAAAATGGTGGCAGCAGCAGGGAGATGAGGATGACCGTATCATTGAAGCATGTATGAAATATGCAGATGTATTGGATATGGCAGAGAGGCCTATACGGGCTTTGTCTGGCGGACAAAGACAAAGAGTGCTGTTGGCCAAGGTATTGGCTCAGCAGACGCCGGTGTTGTTTTTGGATGAACCAGCTGCTGGCCTGGATTTGTTTTATCAGGAGCAAATCTTCCGCTTTTGCCGAGAACTGTCATCCCGAGGCAAAACTGTAGTCATGGTAGTCCATGAGCTGAGTTTGGCGGATAGATATTGCAGTCGTCTCATGCTGTTGAAGCAGGGAAATGTTTTGGCAGATGCTGCTCCTCAGCAGGTGCTGACAGATAAATTGCTTTCGGCAGGTTATGGCACAGCCATTCATGCCAGACGGAATCTGGAAACTGGCCATGCAGATATCTATACAGAGGAACTGCCACTGACTTCTGCCAAGAAGGAGCTTTTAGATACCATTATTGGTGTAGATTATCAGAAGGGCGGTGAGGCTTTATGACGTATCATCGCAAACTGGTAGCCGGTGTATTAGCAGCCCTAGTGGTATTTACCTTTGCTTTTTCTCTTTCAGCAGGGCAATATGATTTGAGCTTTGTGCAGGTAGCAGCATGGTTTTGTCACCAGCTGGGTCTGCCTGTGCTGGAGGAGGTACAGGTTTCCGCTCAGCAGGAGGCTGTGTTGATGTTTATTCGTTCCCCAAGAACTCTGGTGGGATTTATGGTAGGGGCTGGTCTGGCTGCCTCAGGAACCATATTGCAAGGATTGTTTAGCAATCCTTTGGCTGATCCAGGTATCATTGGTGTTTCCAGTGGTGCTACTGTAGGCGCCGTATTAGCCATTACGCTGGGAGTTAATGCAGTTAATATGTTTGCTATGCCGGCCTTTGCTTTTGTAGGAGCCATTGCAGCTGTACTGATTACAATTGGTTTGGCTACCCGCAATGGCAGGATTCCAGTGTTGACCCTGCTTTTATCTGGCGTGGTGGTAGGTATGCTGCTGGGAGCCATAACGGCAGCTATGTTGGTGGTTATGGATGAGTACAAGCTGCAGCAGTACCTTTTCTGGACTGTAGGCAGTCTTGATTACCGCCGCTGGGAGCATGTGCTGATGGGAATTGGCCCTATTACCTTAGGCATTGGTATTATGCTGCTGATGGCAAGGCATTTAAATATACTTGCCCTGGGTGAGGCAGAGGCCAAGGCTGTAGGTATGCCAGTAGGCAGATACCGTTTGATTCTCCTTTTGGTATCTGCTATGACCACAGCTACCAGTGTATGTATCAGTGGCAGTATTGGCTTTGTGGGATTGATAATTCCCCATATGATGCGAATGCTGGTAGGCCCAAATCACAAATATCTTTTGCCAGCCAGTATTGTGGCTGGAGGAGTATTTCTGCTGTTCTGTGATTCTCTTGGTAGGATTTTGATAGAAAAGCATGAAGTAAATGTAGGCATTATGACAGCCTTCCTAGGTACGCCATATTTCCTCTACTTGCTCCGAAAAAACAGCAATTTAGAAAAATAATATGCAATGAAATGTATGGGACTTAACACGGTAATAAGCCTTCATGGGAAGGTATTACAATACAATTCTTATTTTTAAGGGGGATTTCTTTTATGAAGAACTGGAAAAAATTTTTTGTAGCTGCCGTTGCAGTTGGTGCCGTTTTCTCCACTAATGTAGCTCCTACTGAGGCTGCTTATGAGCTGAATCCAGAGGTAAAGACTGCTACTCCTGCTTTGTTGGCTGCTTCTCAGATGGGTGTACATACCTACGAGAACCCTGCTTTGCAGAATCTGGCTAACAAGGATGCCATTGTTGTTATGACCTTCGGCACCACCTTCACTGACACCCGTGCTAAGACCATTGATGCAACTGTTAAAAGCATCAAGGCTGCACATCCTGGTGTAAAAGTAGTTACTGCCTATACCTCCCACATTATCATTGATCGCGTAAAGGCTAACGAAGGCATTACATTCCCAACTCCTGAGGAGGCTTTGGATCAGTTGAAGGCTGAGGGTTATACTCGTGTTGCTCTGGCTACCTTGGACGTTATTCCTGGTATGGAGTATGATTATGACCTTGGTGTATTCAACGGCTACAAGCAGAACTTCAAGAAGATGACTCTGGGCACTCCACTGATGTATTGGCAGGGCCAGGAGGGACAGGATGATGATGTAACTGAGACTTTGGAAGCTCTGGCTACTCAGTTCCCTAAGACCAAGAAGGGCGAGGGCATTGTTATCATGGCTCATGGTACCCCAAACACCAGCAATGCTTACTATTCTGTAATTCAGGCTAAGCTGCATGAAATGGGCTACACCAATGTATTCATTGAGACTGTAGAGGGCTGGCCAAGCCTGGAAACCATTATTCCAAAGCTGAAGGCTCAGAAGATTAAGAAGGTTACCATTATGCCATTCATGATGGTTGCTGGCGACCATGCAAATAACGATATGGCTGGTGACGAAGAAGATTCCCACAAGTCCATTCTGGAGTCTGAGGGCATTGAGGTAGTTCCTTACATTCACGGTATTGGCGAGAACAAGGCTGTTCGTGACGTATTCGTAAAGCGGGCTAACGATGCTTGGGATGCTCTGGAGAAATAAGATTGGTTGTATGAATGCTTATCTGCTAGTGGGCATTAGATAAGATATAAGGGACAGGAAAGGTGGATATTAGCCTTGGAGGCTGATATCCATTTTTCTATGGAATTATTTTGTACTTATCCATTGCTAAATTTGTTAAATCAGTATAAAATACAAATGAGTATGGCTAGACGATGTATAGAATATTTTGAGGGGCAGGTGGAGTATTGATGGCTTCAGAAATGCTGGACACAAAGGAAATAGATGATATTCTACAGGTAATACGCAATGTATATCATACAATTATATATGTGGATTTGGGAGATGGCTCCTATCATTGTATTCAGACCAGTGAGCAGGGTATCAAGGCACTGCTGGAGAAAAGAGATTTTGATATTCAGAATCTGACGAAATACCTTACTTCCTCTGGGGTGGTTTATGCTGAGGATGCCAGAGAGTTTGCGGAATTTTTTGATTTAGACAAAATGAGACAGCTTTTGGACGAGGGGAAGGAATATTTAAGTATAACCTATCGTCGTGTCAAAGGTGGCCGTTATCGCTGGGATATGCTGGAGGTTATTCCTAGTCGTGAGTATAATAATAAGCACAGAGGGATTGTTATCTGTGTCCGGGATATTAATGAGGAACCCCAAAGAGAGCTGGACAAGGAAGCCAAGCTTTCCCTCAAGGAAAAACAGCTGGTGGGTGACAAAACGATCCTAATCGTGGATGATTCGGAGTTACAACGTACCACGTTAAGCTATTTTTTGGATAGATATTATAAGACTATGGAGCTGGCCAATGGTCAGGAGGCTTTGGACTATCTTCGCAAGCATAGTACAGAGGTTAGTGCTATTCTATTAGATTTGAATATGCCTGTTATGGATGGCTATACATTCCTACAGGAGTTTCAAAAGGATGAAATTCTCAAGATGATTCCTGTGTTGGTTTTGACCAGTGACAGCACTCCTGAGGAAGAAGCAGAATGCCTCAAGGATGGTGCTACGGATTTTGTGGCCAAGCCATTTAACCCAGATGTGTTGCTGAGCCGTATTCAGCGGGCTATTGCTTTGCATGAAAAAACTGTTATGCTGAATATTCTTCGCTTGGATAATCAGACTAATTGCTATACCCGTGATTATTTTATGCATATGGCAGAGCATGTGCTGGCCAAATATCCAGATGAGGAATTTGATTTGGTATGTACCCATGTGGTGAATATGGCCAATATTAATGAAAAATATGGCACCAATCAAGGAGAAGCCATTCTTCGCTATGTAGCTCAAAATCACGATGTCAGCGAATTTGAGCGGAACATTTTTGGTCGTTTGGATGATGCCACCTTTGTACAGCTGCTGCCTCATTCGGTGAATATCCATCAGAAGCTGGTGGAACAACAGGTTGAGGACTTTCATGAATATGAGCAGGTTAAGTCTGGTTTGCCTCCGTTTATGCAGAAATTTGGCATTTATGAGCGGGTGGATCACAATCTGCCAGTAAGCGTTATGTGTGATAGAGCTGTTATGGCTTTGGACAAGATAAAGACTGTTTACAAGCAGCGGGTAAAGGTATATGATGAATCCCTTCGCAGTAGGGCGCTAAAGAGCCAGCAGATATTGGAAAACATGGAGGAGGCTATTACCAAGCATCAATTCCAGGTATGGTATCAGCCAAAGCATAATATTCAAACAGGTAAACTGGTGGGAGCAGAGGCTTTGGTGCGTTGGATTCATCCTAAGTATGGCTTTATGTCTCCAGCAGATTTTGTGCCTATTTTTGAGGAAAATGGCTTTGTGTCCCATATGGATTATTATGTATGGGAGGAATCCTGTGCAGCTATGGAGCGATGGAAGGAGCAGCAGCTGACAACTGTGCCTGTTTCTTTGAATATTTCCCGCAAGGATTTTATTTATTTTCATGGGGAAGAGCTGCTTATACCGCTGATAAAGAAATACAATTTGAATCCTAAGGATATTCATATAGAAATTACGGAGTCTGCCTATATTGATAATCCTGAAATGGTCATTAAAAATGTTAATGCATTGCATAGGGAGGGCTTTGTGGTAGAATTGGATGATTTTGGCACAGGTTATTCATCTCTCAGCATGTTTGGCCATATGGATATTGATGTGGTAAAGCTGGATATGAGCTTTATCCGTCAGAAGCAGAATGAAAATAATGACAAGATGATGCAATATATCATTGATATGTGCAAGAATATGAATCTACGGGTGCTTTCTGAGGGGGTAGAGACTGAGGAGCAGCGTCAGCGTTTGATGAGCATGGGCTGTGATTATGTACAGGGCTATTATTACTCCAAGCCTTTGCCAGAGAAAGAATTTGTAGAGTATTTAAAGAAACATAGTTGAATCAAAGCTTAGGATTATGTATAATATTTACCGTGGAATCTTATGATTTCGCGGTTTTCTTTTTGTGCAAAAAATTATCTATATACTTAGGAGGGTTTTACCATGGAAATAGACAGCCTTTCATCCTTAGAGCGTCGGGAGATTCTTCTCACCGATATCAGAAATGCCATTGAGGTGGAATGGTCCAACCCCATGAAGATGAGTAATGATGATGCGGTTCTTCGTTCAACCTTAACCATGTCAGATATAGAT
This sequence comes from uncultured Anaerovibrio sp., assembly GCA_934203205.1. Lineage (GTDB taxonomy): Bacteria > Bacillota > Negativicutes > Selenomonadales > Selenomonadaceae > Anaerovibrio. Next base: position 93,145 of record CAKPYV010000001.1, read on the forward strand.
TCAGCCTATGCCAGACTGCGGCGTTTTGCGCCTCTTATGCGGATACTGTTTCCGGAGACTGAGGATCGCAATGGTATGATTGACTCGGATTTGGTGGAGGTATCCAAGCTGAAGCGGGCCTTGAATAATTCTCGTATTGGTGCTGACATCAAGGGCCGACTGATGATGAAGATGGACAGCCATTTGGCGGTGGCAGGCTCCGTTAAGGCCAGAGGCGGTATTTATGAGGTGCTGAAGCACACTGAGAAGCTGGCTGTTGAGCATGGTATACTCATTGGCTATGAGGATGATTACACCAAGCTGGCAGATGGCGAGGCCAAGGAGTTCTTTGCCACTCAGAAGCTGCAGGTAGGTTCTACTGGTAATTTGGGCCTGGCTGTAGGTATTGTAGGCGCTGCCTTGGGCTATCAGACTATTGTTCATATGTCTGCTGAGGCCAAGGAGTGGAAGAAGGAGCTTCTCCGCAGCAAGGGCGTTACGGTAATGGAATATCAGGGGGACTACAATGAGGCGGTAAAAATGGGCCGGGCTGAATCTCAGCAGGATGAGGATAGCTATTTCATTGACGATGAAAATTCCCATGAGCTGTTTTTGGGTTATGCTGTAGCGGCTAAGATGCTGCTGCCTCAGTTGGAGCATGAGCATATTGTGGTGGATAAGGAACATCCTCTCTTTGTATACATCCCTTGTGGCGTAGGTGGTGCTCCAGGTGGTATTACCTTTGGTCTGAAGCAGATTTTCGGCGAAAATGTACATTGCTTCTTTATTGAGCCAACTCAGGCACCTTGTATGCTGTTGGGCATGGTTACAGGCCTGTTCCATAATATTTCTGTGCAGGATATCGGACTTTCTGGCAATACTGTAGCTGATGGCTTGGCTGTAGGGCGATCTTCTGGCTTTATTGGGGAATATATTATGCCGTTCCTTAGTGGCAGCTTTACCATTAAGGATAAGCGTATTTTTGACTATATGAAGCTTTTGTGGCAGGAGGAGGGTATCTTCCTGGAGCCAAGTGCCTGTGCAGCTATTCATGGCCCTGTGTGCATGGGACATTCTGCGGTTATGGATGAATACAGATACGATAATAATCTTAACAGACGTATGGAAAGAGCTACTCATATTATTTGGGCTACTGGGGGAAGCCTGGTGCCTGAGGAGGAAAGAGAGCAGCTTTTACATAAAAAATAATGGAATCATTTAGGAGTTGACAAAATGGATTTATTACTATGTTCCCTGCTGATTTATTTGCTGGGAACAATGACCATTATCTGGCCTCACAAGCTGGAAATGGCCGCACATTACGCAGGTACAGCTTGTGCCATCATTGCCAGCGGCATGGTGGCTGTGGTTAGTATCTGCTATCTTGTTATGCCTGCAGGGGGACTGCTGGTAGACACCAGCTGGGGAAGTTATTCTCTGGCGGCTGATGGCTGGAGCAGTGTATTTTTAGCAATTACAGGTATTGCCGGTTTCTTTATCAGCATTTATGCTTTAGATTATGCCAAGGGCTACCGGGGCAGCCGGATTCGGGCCTTAACTGGTTTGTGGAATCTTTTCCTCCTTTCCATTGTGGCAGTGCTGATTGCTGGAGATGCCTTTACCTTTATTGTGGCCTGGGAGATTATGGCCTTGGTATCCTTCCTGCTGGTTAACCATGAAGCTGATCGGAAGGAAACTGTATCTGCAGCCTATCAGTATATGGTCATGACTCATTTGGGCACCGCAGCTATTCTGATGGCCTTTTATCTGTTAGGCAGTCATTCTGCCAGCTTTTCCTTTATGGATATGATGCAGAATACTCTGGAAGGGCCTCTGAAGCATATTGCCTTTTGCTGTGCCTTTGCTGGCTTTGCTCTGAAATCTGGTTTGATGCCTCTCCATACCTGGCTGCCTAATGCTCATCCCGCAGCACCTAGCCATGTATCTGCTCTTATGAGTGGTGTTATGCTGAAGGTAGCTCTTTATGGCTTTGGCCGTTTTGCCTTCCAGTTTATTGGCATGGACAATATCTGGTATGGCCTGATTGTCATGATTGTAGGCTTGCTGTCTGCTTTTCTGGGAGTGCTTTATGCCACTATGGAAGTGGATATGAAAAGAATTTTGGCCTATTCCTCTGTGGAGAATATGGGCATTATTTTTGGTACCTTTGGCTGTGGTATGCTGCTGATGTCCATGCATCTGATGCCTTTGGCTATTGTAGCTTTTACCGCTGCCACCGTTCACGCCTTTAGTCATAGCCTGATGAAGGGCTTGATGTTTATGAGTGCTGGTGCAGTTATGCATGCTACTGGCAGCAAAAATATAGAAAAAATGGGTGGCCTTTTGAAGAAAATGCCATATACGGCATTTTTCACCTTGATAGGTGCGATGGCGTTGTCCTCCCTGCCTTTTACAAGCGGTCTTGTAGGTGAGTGGCTGGTGCTGCAGAGCTTTATTACTCTGGCACAGCAGGCAGGTACGCCAGAGCTGAGGCTTTTGGTGGTGCTGTCCTTTATTTTGCTGGGCCTGACCGGGGCTACAGCTTTGGGCTGCTTCGTCCGCCTTTATGCTACCGCTTTCTTGGGACGAGCTAGAAGCCATATTGTAGATAAGGCTCATGAGCAGCCTTTCTTTATGCTGCTGGGCATGGGTATTGCTGCTGTCTTGGTAGTGGCAGTAGGTATTCTGCCAGATCCAGTGGTAAATACCATGCAGATGCTGGTGGCAGGCCCTATGACTGCTCCTATGGGTAATCCTCTGGGAATTATGTGGGGTGGCAGTGGTCACTATGCTATTTACAGCCCTGTGATTATTTTGGCTGTAACCTTGGTAATCGCTGTGGCTGTGGCTATTGCTGTGGCCTGCTTTGGTGGTGGTTTCCAGCGCCGTGAGGTTACTTGGAATTGCGGTACTGTACCTACTGAGCGTCAGCAGTACAGTGCTACAGGTTTTAGTAAGCCTTTGCGCCGAGCCTTTGACTCCATTTTGAATCCTCAGCGTCGTACTGAGTACATTCGCAAGGAGCATGATTATTTTGGTCGGAAGCTGCAGGTACATCTGGAGATTCCTGATTTGTTTACCGAAAAGCTTTACAAGCCTATCCAGACTTGGATGATTAGCTCCTCCTCGGCCTTTAGGCATATTCAGGAGGGCAGTGTCAGCCTGTATATTGGCTACACAATGATTGCGATGATATTTGTTTTAATCTGGGGGGTTATGTAATGGGCTATGTTTTTCAGGGGCTGGCACTGAATATTGTGCAGGCGCTGCTGCTTTTGGCCTTTGCTCCTCTTATTGCAGGTATTATTAATAAAGTAAAGGCATTTTTGCAGAAAAGACAGGGTGCCAGCGTGCTGCAGGAGTATTTTGATTTGGTCAAATGGTGGAAGAAGCCTACTATTCTTACACCATATACCAGCATTATTTTTGTAGTGGCTCCTGCTGTGTATTTTATTACCAGCTTTTTGGCAGCCTCTATGGTGCCAGGCTTTTTAGCTGGTCAGATTAGCATTAGTGATGCCTTTATTTTTGTTTATATTCTGGCTTTAGGCCGGTTCTTTATGTGTTTGTCCTCTATGGATGCTGCTACCGCCTTTGGCGGTATGGGTGGCTCCCGTGAGGTTTATGTTTCTGTTTTGGTGGAGCCTGCGGTGATGCTGGCTATTTTGATTAACAGCCTGCGCTACCATAGCACCACTCTTTCTGGCATGGTTATTGACTATGATGGTGCTTATTTTACAGTTTCCGCTGCTTTGGCCTGTGTAGCCTTTTTCCTGATTATTTTGGCTGAGAATAGCCGTCTGCCAGTGGACAATCCTGATACCCATCTGGAGCTGACCATGATTCATGAGGGCATGACCTTGGAATATTCCGGTCCTTTGCTTACCTTGATTCATTTGGGCAGTATGTTGAAGGTAATGGTTTTCCTGACACTTTTTGGTGCTTTGTATCTGCCTTTAGCTGTACCTTTGGCAGTTAAGATTCTCTTTGGGGCCGTATTGATTGGCCTGGTGGAGATTCTCAACAACAAGATGAGATTGTTCAAGGTACGGGTATATATGGGGGCAGCTATTGTGCTGCTGCTTTTGGCTATTATTGCAGAATAAGGGGGACTGGAAGATATGGATTATTTAGTTGTTTTTCTGGTTCTCGTTGTTTTTCTCCAAACCAGAATTACGGATTTGCGACGGGCGGTTATTTGTATGGCCAGCCAGTCTTTGATTATTGCCTGTGCCTGCTTTTGGCTGGGACTTTCCTATAGCAGCGGGTTTCATGCATTTGTGCCAGGTCTTTTGACCTTGGCGGTAAAGGTTATTTTCATTCCGGGAGCTGTTCTCCATCTAGTAGGCAAGCTGACCAATGAGCGGGAGATATTGTCTGAGAGTAATGTTAATTATTCCACTATGGCTGCCGCTTTGTTTTTGGTGCTGGGCTATGCCTTGGTAGAGAGATTACTGCCAGGCTCTGCTGGGCGGGATATTATTGCGGCTTCTATTCTGATGATTATGACAGGCCTTTCCATGATGGTACTGCGTAAAAGAGCCATTATTCAGATTGTGGGCCTGATTACACTGGAAAATGGTATCTATCTCTTAGGTCTTTTGCTGACTCAGGGATTGCCTTTGGTGGTGGAGCTAGGTGTATTTTTGGATGTGCTGATTGCGGTAGTAGTATTGGTAATCCTGACCTCCAGAATGCGTCTCTCCTTTATGACTACTGATACCAGTGTAATGAAAAAACTGAAAGGGTAATGAAATGAATCTTAGTATAAGTGATCTTATATATATCATCCTGGCGTTGCCTGTAATCTTCAGTTTGATTTCGGCAACCAATTTACTGCCTAAGGATGGACTGCATTGGCTGAACCGCATTACGGCTACAGCTGTTTTTGTGGTGTTAGTGCAGTTGGTACTAAATTTTGATGTAAATTCTCCTTATAGAGATGAATATCTGTATCTGGATGCGCTGAGCGTTTGGATGCTTTTGATTATTGGCACCTTGTATCTGGCCTTTGCTTGGACCAGTAAAGCCTATTTGGATAGAGATACCAATAAGCGTTATGGCTATCTCCGGCGTTTTGGCCGATTGGAGGGGCGTTTTTATGCTCTTTCTCATATGTTTGTCTGGATTATGCTGGGAGTAGTTGTTGTCAATAATCTTGGTTTGATGTGGGTAGCCATTGAGGCAACTACCTTGGTATCCGCCTTGCTGGTGGCCTTTAAGTTTACCCGTACCTCTCTGGAGGCAGCTTGGAAATATGTTATGGTATGTACCGTAGGTATTTGTTTGGCTTTGCTGGGAACTATTCTGGTTTATTATATCCAGCTGACCTGTATAGGCAATAACAATCCTTTGGATTGGCTGTATCTGGCTCAGCATGTGGATAATATTGATACCGGTATGGCCAAGCTGGCTTTCTGCTTCCTTTTTGTAGGCTATGGCACCAAGATTGGCTTGGCACCTATGCATGCCTGGCTGCCAGATGCCCATTCCGAGGCTCCAGCCCTGACCAGTGGCCTTTTGTCTGGTGCCCTGTGTATCTGTGCAATTTATGCCCTGATTCGCAATATGATTATTCTTTTGCCAGCTATCGGGGTGGATTTTGTCAGCGGACTGTGCCTGTTCTTTGGTCTATTTACCGTAGCTATGGCAGTGCCTTTTGTGCTGGTACAGAGAGATGTAAAGCGTATGCTGGCCTATTCCTCTATGGAGAATTTCGGCCTGATGATGGCGGCTTTGGGACTTTTTGTGCCTATGGCGGCTCAGGCTATGCTGCTGCATATGTTTAATCATGCTTTGGTGAAATATTCCTTGTTCTATACAGCAGGTACTATTATGGAAGAATTTGGCACCAAAAATATGATGCGTATTCATGGCATGATGAGCCAGACGCCTAGAACTGCAATGTTCTGGCTGTTGGGCATTGTAGGTATTCTGGGGATGCCTCCTTTCGGTATCTTCTTTAGCAAATTCTTTATTGTCTTTGGCTTTTTCCAGTCTGAGCATCCTTGGCTGGGTATTTTGATGCTGGTACTGCTGGCTGGCATGCTGATTGGTATTCTCTACCACGTTATGCGTATGTTTGGCGGTCAGTCCAAGCGCAAGCAGGCTATAGAGCTTTTTGGGGTGGTGGATTCCCTGACCTTGGCCGGTCTGTTGCTCTTTAGCTGTGTAGCCAGTGCAGGACTTAGCCAGATTGATGTATTGAATACTCTGCTGCAGCATGCAGCACAGATTGTTCTGGGAGGTGTTTACTAATGCAGCAGGTTGTTTCATCAGAAGAATTGCTGGCTGCGGCTCTGCAGGTATATGAGCAGGGCAAGCATCCTCTCACCGCCATGTTTGGCCGGGATGAAACCTTAAATGGGGCGGGCTATGCCATTTATTGTTGTTTTGAAGTGCCTGAGAAAAGGGATGTACATATTGTAAAGGGTGTTTTCCCAGCAGAGGGGACTCTTAGCTATGAGAGTCTTACCCATGCTATGCCAGCAGCTGCCTGGTATGAGCGGGAAATCCATGATATGTTTGGCTTGGTGCCAGAGGGACATCCGGATTTGCGTCCTTTGGTGCTTCATGAAAGCTTTCCAGAGGATTTTCATCCTCTCCGGAAATCAGTGGCTGTTAATGCCAAGGTACGGGGGGAGCGCAAATTCAAAATCCGTACCGCCAAGGGACAGGGACTGTTTCAGGTACCTGTAGGCCCAATTCATGCCGGTATTATTGAGCCAGGCCACTTCCGTTTCAGCCAGGCTGGCGAGGCCATGCTGCAGCTGGATGCCAAGCTGTTCTTTACCCATCGGGGGATTGAAAAGGCTGTAGAGGGTAAAACGCCAGAGGAAGCCCTCCATATTGTGGAGCGCATTTGTGGGGCTTGCAGTGTGGCCAATACCTGGAGTTTTTGTCAGGCTGTGGAGAAGGCAGCAGGAGTTGCTGTACCTCGCAGGGCAGAGATTATCCGCACCTTGCTTTCCGAGCTGGAGCGCATTACCAATCATGTAGGTGATTTGGGCAATATGCCAGCAGGTGTAGGCTTCAATCCTGCTATCAGTCTGGGCAGCAGGCTGAAGGAACAGTTGATGCGGCTTTGTGAGGCTGTGGCTGGCAATAGATTTCTGCGGGGCGTTATTGTACCGGGAGGAGTTCGTCAGGATATTACTTCAGAGTTTATTGAGCATATCCATGAGGTTATGGATGCTACGGCTCAGGGGGTAGAGGATTTGGCGGCCATGTTCCGGGAACAGGAGAACTTCCAGAATCGTGTTCGCACTACTGGTATTATTCGCAATCAGACAGCCAAGGACTTGGCTATGGTTGGGGTAGGAGCTAGAGCCAGCGGTTATGCTCATGACAGCCGTAAGGATTTTGCCTACGGCGTTTACCCTGAGCTGAGCTTTGAGCCATATACCATGACTATGGGCGATGTGGCTGCCCGCCTTTTGGTGCGTATCGGTGAGCTGTCTGCTTCTTTTGAAATGGTGGATAAGCTTTTGGATATGCTGCGGAATTGTCACGGTATGGAGCTTAAGGTAGAGCTGACTCCTGGTCAGGGAGAAGGCTGGGGAATCTGTGAATCAGCCCGTGGCAGCAATTTCCAGTATGTGGCCTTGGATAATGAGGGACGGATTGACCGCCTCTTTGTCCGCAGTGCTTCCTATCCTAACTGGCCTGCGTTGACCATTGTGGTGCAGGGGGATATTATTCCTGATTTTCCGTTGATTAACAAGAGCTTTGAGCTTTGCTATGCTTGTATTGATAGATAAGGGGGAGAGCTGTGTTTAAGGTATTGGAAAGAATTTTTCGTGACAAAATTGCCACCGAGCAGATTTCCCTTGAGGGCAGTGAAAGATTTCGGGGAGCTATTGAAGGCAATGGTTCTCCAGAAATGCTGGAACATTGTCAGGCTGTGTGTCCTGTAGGTGCCTTTCAGGTTCAGGGAGATAGCTATAAAATTGATTATAAAAAATGTCTTTTTTGTGGTAAATGCGTAGAGGCCTGTGCTTCTATTGCTTTGCAGGAGGGCACGGAGGACAATGTTCTCCATCATTCCAGCAAGGATGCTATGCCTTATCTTTTAGAGGCTGGCCAGGAGGCTGTGGCAGAGGTATTAAAGCAGAAGCTGGGCCGTTCTCTCCATGTCCGCCATCTGGATGCAGGCTCCTGTAATGCCTGTGACTTTGAAATGGGTGCAATGAGCAATCCCTATTACGATTTACATCGCTACGGTGTAGCCTTTGTAGCTTCTCCACGCCATGCAGATATGCTGATGGTAACAGGTGTAGTAACCCGCAATCTGGAGCAGGCTCTCCGCATGAGCTATGAGGCTATGCCGGAGCCAAGGCTGGTTATGGCCTGTGGTGCCTGTGCAGCTGGCGGTGAAACCTATGGGGATACCTATGCCGTAGTAGGTGCTGCTGACCAGGTGGTGCCAGTGGATTTGTATGTGCCGGGCTGTCCACCAAGACCATCTGCCATGATTGTGGGCATGCTGGCGGCAGCGGATATGCTGGCGGAAAAGCTAAAGCATAAATAATTTTTATCAGTGAAAGCAATATAAGGAGGTGTGACTATGCCTAGAGAGAAATTTAGCATAGATGGACAGATTCAGCAGATGAAAAGCAAGGGCATTAAATTTGAGATGATTGACGAAAAAGAGGCCAAGGAGTTTCTCGCCAATCATACCTATTATTTTCGTCTGAAGTTCTACGCCAATAACTATACCAAATGCACTACAGGGGACAAGGCAGGTCAGTATGTGAATCTGGATTTTGCCTATCTCAAGGAGCTGTCTCTGCTGGATATTTATCTACGGCGAGTCATGTTCTCCATTGTTATGGATGTGGAGCATTATGCCAAAATCAATTTGCTGGCTTCCCTGGAAAAAAACAAGCGGGAGGATGGCTACAAGATTGTGGCGGAACTTCTGAAAAAACATCCTTGGCTGGGCCGGGAGATTGAACGGCAGAAGGCTCCTTATACGGCTGGACTGATTAACAAATATAAAGGCCATTTTGCCGTATGGAATATTATTGAGGTATTGACCTTTACCAATTTGATTGTGTTGTATGATTTCTACTACAGCAAATATAATCAAAAGCATGTGGAGTCAGATTATTTTTACTCTGTCCGGAATATCCGCAATAGTATTGCCCATAACAACTGTCTACTGCATGATTTGCGGGCTACCCAATCTGGTCAGCAGGAGGTTAAGGATAAGGAAATCTGCCGCATTGTGGCTGAGATTCCTGGCATTGGTGCCTCCATGCGCAGTACCAAGCTGTGTGTGCCTTTCCTTTATGATTTTGTAACTACCTTGGAGGTTTTTGACCAGATTGTTACCAGTCAGAAGGAGCGCATCAAGCGGCTGGAGGTTCTTTATCTGTTGGTAAATAATAGATTCTCCCGCCATATTGATTATTTTGAAGGCAATCCAGTGGTTAAGACAGCTTTGGATTTTATGACCAAGGTTGTTAGTTACTATAGAAGCAAGAATCTGGCTGGAACCCCAACAGATGATTTAATGTTTTGACAGGCAGTAGGCTTTAGGGTACAATCAAATGAGAGATTAATATATAGCTTTGGAAAATGAGGTGTTATTATGGCAAATGAAGAGATTATGGACGAGGAAAACATTGTCGTAGAGTTCCAGGATGATGCAGGTAATTCCCTGTATTATCAGCAGGAAATGATTATTCCTGTAGATGGTGTAGATTTTGCTCTGCTGGTGGGCCTTAATGTTGAGAACGACGAAAGCTTTGATGAGGAAGAAAATGTTATCATTGCCAAGATTGTGAAGGATGAAAATGGCGAGGATGAATATGTAGATCCTACTGATGAGGAGTTTGAAAAGGTTCAGGCTGTATACAATGAGCTTTGCGATGCCGAGGAAGCTGAGTAAAAGACAGTGACCACAAGTAAGTTTGTATTGCCCCAGCTGTATTTCAGTAAGCTGATGAGGGCTATTACGGAGTTTGAGCTTATTGAGGAAGGGGATAAAATCCTTCTTGGCATTTCTGGCGGCAAGGATAGTATTTTTATGGCTTATGCTATGGCCATGATGCAAAAACGGCTGAAAAAGAATTTTCAGCTGCAGGCCCTCACGATTAATCCTATGTTTTCAGAGGATTTTGACACAGAGCGTATCCGTGGCTTTATGGAGGAGCTGGAGATTCCCTTTGCTTCTTTTCCGGTGGATATTGCTAGTACGATTGAGAATCAGGGAGGCAAGGATCCTTGCTATACCTGTGCCTTTTTCCGTCGAGGTGCCGTAAACCGCTATGCCAAGGAGCAGGGGTGTAACAAGGTGGCCTATGCCCATCACCATGATGACGCGGTGGAGACCTTTTTCATGGGGCTTCTGTATTCAGGACAGCTTCATACCTTTACCCCTAAGACCTATTTGGATAAAATGGATTTGACGGTTATTCGTCCCTTGGTGTACTTCCGGGAGGCGGAAATACGGGAGGCAGTTCAGTATCATGGCTTTGAGCCTGTACCTTCCCCTTGTCCTCATGATGGGCATACTGTCCGCCAGAAGGTTAAGGAGCTGATTCAGGAAATGAGTCAGGACAATCCCCAGCTTTACAGTCATCTGGCGGCAGCCATGCGGCAGGATGCCATAGGAGAGCTGTGGGCTCCGGCCAAAACCCGTAAGGAAATGCAAAAGCAGTATTTCAGCTATATGTACGGAAAGCAACAATAAAATATCTCAGATAAGATCTGAATAGCAGAGGTGCCAAAGCGAGAAATTGCTTTGGCACTATTTGCTTTCCAGATACTACTTTTGTGTATGGCGCATATACAAAAGTATAATTTTTAGCTGTAAAAAAAGGGGAATGTTAAATTGGATAAAATCTTCTATTTGCTAGCAAAATGAAAAATTAATATATACTTAGCCATCTTCAGCAGAAACGTCAGAGGTAACTTTATTCCTGCCATTATCCTTGCTTTGGTACATGAGCTGATCAGCTCTTTTGACAACACTGTTAAGTGAATCACCTTGGCGTACTATGGTGACACCGACGCTTATGGTAACTTCTAGTTCCTGACCATTTGGAGAGGTTATGACGGTATTTTCTACAAGGCGTCTGATTCTCTCAGCGATTACAGAGGCTTCATAATCTCTATTTAAATTAAAAATACCGACAAATTCTTCACCACCCCATCGGCCAAACATATCATTTTTTTTGATTATATGGGATATTCCCTTGGCAATATCTTTGAGGACTATATCACCTACATCATGCCCATAAGTGTTGTTAAATGCTCTGAAATGGTCTATATCAGCAAAGAGAACAGCAAATTTCTGTCCAAACTGTTGGTATTCAGACAGTTTATAGGTTAAAAAACTCTCTAGATAGGAACGATTGGGTAAATGAGTTAATGCATCATGCATTGCTTTTTTGGATAAATTTTCAATTAAGTTATCCTCATAGACTTTAGGAGAATTGCGGGTAAATACTTCAACTGAACCAATGATTTTGCCATTTTCTCTAATGGGGTAGATAGTGGTAATAAGAGGGATGCGGTAGCCCTCTTTATGCCGTACAAATACCTTTTCTGTTCGTACCACTCCATCTACATTGGTGGCAAATAATGGACAGCCTGAGGTACACAGATGATTGCCAAATTCATCAATATGGTTCAACTTTGTTTGCGGGCACTCCAGACCTACCACTTCTTCAGCGGTAAAACCTGTAATCTGTTCCGCAGCCTTATTCCAAAATTTGATTTTTCTGTCAATATCAACAAAATACACGCCATCCTGAATGTGATTCAAGATGCTTAAATATAATTTTTCTAAATCCATGTTTACACCCCCACCCAATTTGTATAAGATATTACAAATATCGCTACATATCGCTACACAGACATAGTACAATAAAAATATGCTATTTTGCTAACATTTCCTCTTGAAGATAGTATACCACAAATGCCCTTCTCAAACCATATAAATGTTGGTGGTGGCAAAAATTGTAATAATGAACGATATACATAAGCTATGTTTTAGTTTATAATAAAGTGTATAATAGCCACTATTTCTGTAGACGGGTACAAATAACAGGGGGTAGTTAGTATAAGTGGCTGGAGGGTGAGGACACAAAGGGAAGTGTTTAAATCTTATACGGGGGTATTTGCATGAAGAATAACTGGTGGCCCAAGCAGGGGTGGGTTTTATTAGTAATCATTGCTTTATGTGGGGCTATAGTCTATATGCATAGACAATCTTTTTTGGACACAGATAAGGTGGTTGTGGATGAAAGATTGTACAATATAGGGGTATTACTGGACGATAGTGCCCACGATAATTATTGGAATGTATCTCATTACAATGGCTTTGAGGCTGCAGCTAGAGAGCTTGGAGTTACAATACATTATAAGACTAGTGTATCTGGCCATGACAAAGAAGCTATCCGCAAAGCAGGAGATGAGTTAATAGAGGAAGGCTGTGGCCAAATTTTTGCCATTGGATTTGTTTATAGTGAAGGTATACAGGAATTTGCTCAAAAGCATCCAGAGATTTTCTTTTTCCAGTGTGGAGGTATGCAAACAGCTCCCAATATGTCCATTTATTTTGGGCGTATGTATCAACCTAGATATTTGAGTGGGATGGCAGCCGGCATGAGAACCAAAACCAATCACATTGGTTTTGTGGCCTCTATCCCTACTCCTCAGACTATACGGGCTGTCAATGCTTTTACCTTGGGAGTTCAGAGGGTGAATCCTCAGGCGGTAGTTCATATTCGTTGGGTAAATGGATGGAACAATTCTCAAAAGGAAATAGCTGTAACCAAAGACCTTTTGCAAGATTACCCCATTGATGTAGTAACCCATCATCAGAATAACAGCAAGTTATTGGAAGCAGCTCGGGATATGGGGGCTGAGGGAATAGGCTACCACTACAGTGATATGAACAAATTTCCCATAACTATGCTTACAGCTGTTGAATGGGACTGGAAGGAATTCTACATTAAGATGATTCAGGATTGTATTGCAGGTAAATTTTCTGATAAAGCATACTATCTTGGCCTTAATAGTAATACTGTCAAATTGGCACCTATTAGGCAAGGGGCATTGGCTAAGGAGCAGATAGCTTTTATTGACTCTGTAAAGGATTCCATGGTGGCAGGAAATTGGGACGTATTCTATGGCCCTATTTATAGCCAGGATGATCAGCTTATGATAGGAGAAGGACAAAATCCATCAGATAAATATCTGGTGACGGATATGAATTGGTTTGTTAAGGGAGTGGAGGGAAACATTGATGGAACAAACAACGGAAAAATATAAAATACGTTCTGCCACCATAAATCGCATCATTTTTGCAGGCCTACTCTTGGCGGTGCTTTCCTTTGTGGTTGTTTTTCTCTTTCGTCAGAGAATCTCCGTATTGTTGGTAAATAATGCCCAGATAGAAATGCTCAGTATTGTGGAGCAAAATCGTATGAAGGTGGATGTCCAAATAGAAGGCTTTCTTTATAGCCTAGAAACTATTGCTGAGGATGCAGCTGATAAAATCCATGCAGGTGAGCCAGTGGAGGGGTTGTGGAGGAGTAACCAGCTGATTGCCAGCAAGTTAAATCATTATGGATTTGTGGATATCCATGGCAATGGCTTGATAGGCCCTGACATAAATATGAGACATTTTCCCAGTATTAAGAAATCCTTAGAGGGGCAGCGTAAAATTGTTTATATGGCCCAGAATGATTTCGGCGATACTGACGTGGCCGTATTTTCAGTGCCTGTTATGCGAGATAATATGGTTATGGGCAGTATCTATGCCACCATGGATATGAATACCCTGCCCATAATATTTTGTGATACATTAAATTATAATGAAGATGAAAACTTTATTATTACTACCGACGGAATGATCTTTGGTCAAACCATGGAAAAGGGATTGGTCAAACAGTTAGGCAGACAATTCCAAGACTGGCAAGGCTCCGAGACTGAAGAAAGTATTCGCAGTCTTTAAACAAAGATTCGCCAAAACAAATCCGGCGTAGAACGAATAATTCTGCCAGACGGACGTCAAGTCTATGTAGCTTGCACGGATATAGATGCTGTTGATAATCTGTATGCGCTGGATGTATTACCTATAGAAGTAGTAGAGGCTCGTATCAATGATATTCTGAACAGTATCACCATGGTTACAGGCGGCCTTTTGCTTGTTCTCTTATTAGGGTACGGCATTACAGAAATGAAGCAGGCAGGCTACCAACAGGAAATCTACAATTTGGCTTATATAGATAGCCTGACAGGTCTGGAGAATAGAGCGAAATACAACAAAGATATGCAGATGGAGGTAAATAAATATCACACCTCCATCAGTGTGGTAGTGTTGGATATTAAAGGTATGAGAATCATCAATGAACTTCTGGGGATGCCTTTTGGCGATGAGGTAATTCGTAGAGTTGCAGGTATATTAAAGGACAATATGCGGGGACAGGAGCGCTGTTACAGAGGAAATGGCAGTGTTTTCTATCTGATAAATTGGGATGTAGATCAGGAAGAGATGGAAAAACGCCTGGTGGAGCTTATGGAGAAAGTAAAAGCAGGGGACTGCGCCCAGGGCAAATACAATATTCAGTTGTTTGCAGGTGTGTATAGGCATGCTATTGAGAAAAAAATTGTAAATAGCGGTGGGTTGAATATAAATGGTATTCCTATGGATTTTGCAGATGAACTGATTGATAATGATATTCATTGGGCTGAAAATATCCGTACTAAGGCCAGGGCTGCCTTGAAACAATCGAAAACCATCGCTAAAGGTAGAATTTGTTTCTTTGACAACAAGCTGGCAGAAAAAATAGAAACAGAAAAACTGCTGGAGAATAATTTCCAGCATGCTTTGGAAAATAACGAATTTGTTTTGTATTACCAGCCTAAATACGCTATCATAGGGGAAAAGCCAGAGCTGCATGGCGCAGAGGCTTTGATTCGCTGGATAAGCCCAGAGTATGGCTTCTTGTCACCGGGAAGATTTATACCTCTTTTTGAGCGGGACGGCAATTTGGAGATTTTTGACAGACATGTGTTGAAGCTGGCCTGCCGGCAGATACGCCAATGGCTGGATGATGGTTATGAAGCAGTACCTATATCTGTTAATGTTTCCAGACGGAATATTGTGGGAGGCGATGATTTCCTTAAATATGCATTGGCTGTGCTGGATGAATATAGCGTTCCCCCTAATTTGATACAGCTGGAGATTCTAGAAACTGACGCTTCTGTGGATTCCAAGCTGTTAATACAATTCCTGCAGGCTTTTAAATCCAACGGATTTAGTCTGGCTATGGATGATTTCGGCAGCGGTTATTCCTCCCTAGGTATGTTCAATTCCATGCCTATTGACTGTCTCAAACTGGATAAAAGCTTCTTTGACAGCTGGCGGCCAGATATGCCAGAAAGAGATAGCTGTCTGATTAAATATATGATAAAGGCAGCCCATGATACAGGCAGAACTGTGGTAGCTGAGGGCATCGAAGAAAAATTCCAGGTAGATTTGCTGCGGCAATATGATTGCGATATGATACAGGGATATTATTTCAGCAAGCCATTGCCAGCAGAAGACTTTGCTAGCAAAATGCATAAGCGGCTATAAAATAAAGCAGTGAGAGGGAAGCCATCTCACTGCTTTATTGTGTGATATTGAATTAGAAAATTGGTACGTTTATAGTTGGAATAGAAAGGTCATATAATTCGTGGGGGGCTATATCTTGGCCATCAGCCCATTCAACAGTATGCCCAGCAACGTGAACTGTTGCAAAAATAGTTGGATCTTGAAGTTGACCATACCAATCTCCGCTAATATAAGGCTTTACATCAAAAATACGTTGCTCTCCAGTATCAAAGGAGAGATAGAGTTTGTAATCATTTAATGGTTTGACTGTTATTACTTTTGGTCGCAGCATATGAATCACCTTCCTCACTGAAGTGGTGCGATTTTAAATACGGCCTGTCCTCTGGACAAGAGTTTCCAATTGGCAGCTAATTCGTCATGGTGAATATCTATCCATGTTTGAACCATAATTTAGTGATTTCTTGCTTAGTACGTATAGTAATCATACCTTAGTAACTATATTTTAGCTATGGAGAGTGGTTATGTCAATTTTTTCATGATAGTAAATAGTATATGATAAATAGAACAAAATGTGTAAATAGTGCATTGATTTATAGCAAATGTGGTTGATGAATGGACTTTTGTTATTTTATAGTGGATTTTTTTAGGAAAAGACTTGCATATCTGGCTTTTTTCCTTTATTATGGTAAATGTATCTCCACAGAGGAGAAATATATTGTTTGGAGGCGTTAGCTTTGATTAAGATTTTAGTCAGCGGTGCCTGCGGCAGAATGGGACAGGCAGTTGTCAAGGCTGTTATGGAGGACCAGGAGCTGCAGCTAGTAGCTGCTGTTGATATTAAAACCGGCATTGATGCCGGTGAAATGGTGGGCATGGGCAAATCCGGTATAATTGTCACCGACAATCTGGACCAGGCTATTGAGGATACTAAGCCAGAGGTTATGGTAGACTTTACCCGCCCAGATGTGGTATATGGCAATGCTGTCAAGGCATTGAAGAAGGGAGTATCTCCTGTTATTGGTACCACAGGCCTTTCTGAGGAGTCCAAGGCCGAGCTGGCTCAGCTGGCAAAGGACAACAATGCACCATGCTTTATTGCACCAAATTTTGCTATTGGCGCTGTACTGATGATGCTGATGGCCAAGCAGGCTGCCAAATATATGCCAGAGGTGGAGATTATAGAGCTTCATCATGATAAGAAGCTGGATGCCCCATCTGGTACAGCTCTCCAGACTGCGGCTATGATTTCTGAGGTGCGTGCTGCTCATCAGCAGGGCAATCCAGAGGAAAGCGAAAAGGTGCAGGGAGCCAGAGGTGCCAATGTAGATGGTATGCATATCCACAGCGTTCGTCTGCCAGGTTATGTGGCTCATCAGGAGGTTATCTTTGGTGGTCTTGGTCAGACCTTGACTATTCGCCATGATTCTTTGAACCGTGAGTCCTTTATGCCAGGTGTATGCCTGGCCTGCAAAAAGGTACGCAGCCTTTCCGGTCTGGTAATCGGCTTGGACAAGGTTATGGATTAATATTGATTAACATTTGAAAGGATGTATATAGATGAAAAAATACAATGTTGCTATTCTGGGTGCTACTGGTGCTGTAGGTCAGGAATTCCTGAATCTGATTGAGGAGCGTAATTTCCCATTTGCTGAGCTGAAGATGCTGGCTTCCAAGCGTTCTGCTGGTAAGAAGATTCAGTTCATGGGCAAGGAGTACACTGTTGAGGAGGCCACTGAGGACTCCTTCAAGGGTGTGGATATTGCTCTCTTCGCTGGCGGCGCTGCTAGCAAGACCTTTGCACCTGCTGCTGTAAAGGCTGGTGCTGTAGTTATTGATAACTCCAGTGCTTTCCGCATGGACCCAGAAGTACCATTGGTTGTACCAGAGGTAAACCCTGAGGCTATTGCCAACCACAAGGGTATTATTGCTAACCCTAACTGCTCTACCATTATTATGGTTATGGCTCTGAAGCCTCTTTATAATGTATCCAAGATTAAGCGTGTAGTTGTATCCACCTATCAGGCTGTATCCGGTGGCGGTAAGGAAGCTATGGCTGAGCTGGAGGAGCAGGTAAAGGCTATTAACGAGGGACGTCCTGTAGTTGCCAATATTCTGCCTGGTGCATCTCTGGCTAAACATTATCAGATTGCTTTCAACCTGATTCCTCAGATTGATGTATTCAAGGACAATCTCTACACCAAGGAAGAGATGAAGATGATTGACGAGACCAAGAAGATCATGAATGATGATAGCATGAGAATCACTGCTACCACTATTCGTGTTCCTGTATACAGAAGCCATGCTGAGTCTGTAAACGTAGAGTTTGAGGACGAGATTTCTGTAGAAAAGGCTCGTGAGGTACTGGCAGCATTCCCAGGTGTTACCCTCACTGATAATCCAGATGAGCAGATTTATCCAATGCCTTTGGAGACTTCCGGCAAGAACGATGTAGAGGTAGGTCGTATCCGTAAGGATTATTCCACCGATAATGCCCTGAATTTCTGGGTATGCGGTGACCAGATTCGCAAGGGTGCAGCTCTCAATGCCCTCCAGATTGCTGAATACATGATTAAAAATGAAATGGTTTAATTAATTACCAAATAAATAAGAGAAGCCCTGTCAGATAGAGAATCTGGTTCCTATTTGGCAGGGCTTTTGTGATATAATTATATTTGAATGAATTGGGTTTTAGGTGCAAGGGAATAATATTGGCAGAGGATGGGGAAGTGTGATGGATAATATTCAGACAAAATTATTTCGGCTGCAGGATGTTGGCTATGGGGATTTTCATAGCAAATTGATGCATAATATTGCTAGGGAGAAAATTATTGGTATCAGGGTGCCTGTTCTGCGAAGATTTGTTAAGGAATTGTCTGAGGCAGAGAAGGAAGATTTTCTGCAACAGCTTCCACATATGTATTATGAGGAAAACAATCTTCATGGGCTGATTATTATGGAAAGCAGGGATTATGGAAGCTGTATAGGGGAATTGGAAAGATTTTTGCCTTATATAGACAATTGGGCTACCTGTGATATGCTGCGGCCCAAAATTTTGCGCAAGCATCTCCCAGAGCTGTTGGAGAAAATCTATCAATGGCTGGCTAGTGAGGATACCTATACTGTACGATTGGCCATTGGCTTTCTCATGAGCTTTTATCTGGATGATGAAGCTTACCAAAGGGAGTATTTAGCCAAGGTGGCAGAGGTTTCCTCTCAAGAATACTATGTTCGTATGATGGTGGCTTGGTATTTTGCCACAGCTCTGGCTAAGCAATATCAGGATGCATTGCCTTATATGCAAAAAGGGAGATTGGAGGAATGGACTCGCCGTAAGGCAATCCAGAAGGCCCTCGAAAGCCGCAGAATTAGCCCGAAACACAAGGAATATCTGCGAAGCCTTCGATAAAATGACAACTGGCATATACTATATAGAATTGTAGAAATTGCTTGACAAGACACATAAAGTTAAGTAAGATGAAATACAGTGATTGCGTTGCAGAAACCTGTGAGGCCTGCGACCGGGGGAGAACCTGCGGGGGCTCCTCTTTTTTTATATTTTGGGGATGGTGCACATGCAAAAGGTTTTTTTGAATTATGATCAGCAGATAGAAAAATTGAAAAAGGAAAAGAATTTGTTGATTGATAATGAGGCATATGCAAAGAAGATTTTAAAACAGACAAGTTATTATTCCTTGATTGGTGGATATAAGGATATCTTTAAGAACCCAACTACTAAAAAAGATAAGGTGAATTATTTTGATGAATGTAAATGATACTAATTTGCCTCATGTGGTGGTACTGGCTACTGGAGGTACGATTGCAGGAACCGGAGCTTCTGATACTCAGATGACGGGGTATCAGGCAGGAGCTTTAGGTGTGGAGGTGCTTTTGGAGGCAGTACCAGCCTTGAAGCAGGTAGCCAATATTACTGGTGAGGAGATTGCCAGCATAGATAGCAAGGATATGACTGAGGAAATTATGCTGAAGCTGTCCTGTAGGTGCAATGAGCTGTTGGCTCAGGATAATGTAGCTGGTATTGTAATTACCCATGGTACTGATACCATGGAAGAAACAGGTTATTTTCTTCATCTTACTGTTCATAGTGATAAGCCGGTGGTATTGACAGGATCCATGCGCCCTGCTACTGCTATTAGTGCTGATGGCCCAGCCAATCTGTACAATGCAGTTAAGCTGGCTGTGGCTTCTGAGGCCAAGGGCAGAGGCGTAATGATTGCTATGAATGATGAAATCTTTAGTGCTCGGGATGTGGTAAAGAGCAATACGGAAAATCTGGCTACCTTTGCTACGCCTAATGGGGCAAAGCTGGGGATTATGGCTGGGGGAAAGCCTCGTTTTTATACCCAGCTTCTTCGCAAGCATACTGTGGACAGTGAATTTTTTGTCAATAAGGATACTGTACTGCCAAAGGTGTTTATTATCTACAGTCATGCTGGAGAAAAAGGAGAGCTGGCTGAGGCGGCTGTAGAAAAGGGCGCCAAGGGAATTGTTTATGCCGGTATGGGTATGGGCAGTGTACATCAGGCTTCCGAGGCGGTGCTTATAAAGACCGCACAGCAGGGGATTGCAGTGGTGCGTAGTACGAGAAGCTATTCTGGTATAGTGGAGGCCGGTTTGCCTCAGTGGACGGAAGCTGGATTTATACACAGCGATACTTTGCCACCAAATAAAGCACGTATTCTATTACAGCTGGGACTGCTAAGTACCAACAAGCCAGCAGAGCTGCAGCAGATGTTTTTAGAATATTAATATGGTGATATGGGAGTACCCTTTCAGGAGCACTCCCATATCGGTAATTTATTTATACACTTTTTGTAGGCATGACATATACTCTTCCAGGCACGCTCGCGCTATATTGATGTGCCTCACGCTGCTAAACTCATTTAATCGCATGAAAAGCTTCACGATGTTCATCTTTTCATGGCTTAAATTCGTTAAGAAGCGAGGCACATCGATATACCTGTGAAGAGTATATGTCATGCCTTCTATTTTGTGTATTCATTGCATCTTCTCGCTTTGGCACTGTTTGAAATGACCGATTTTCTACGAAGGTAGTAGAATTATCGAAGATTAGCAATAACGATAAGCCTTGATGATTCGACAACAGCCGGAGGGGCATGACACTTTTGCGTCGGGAGACTCCTGCTTTTGCGCAGCAAAAGTGGCCCCGGTGGCACTCTCTGCCATTACGGCCTCTGTGAATTGGCTCAGCGACAAGCGGTACTGGGGCGTAAGGATAAACCCTCAGTTAGGGCCATTAAGTCGGACAGAGCAAAAGTCGTTATGACCGCAGGCTGTATTTCGAAAACCCACTGACATAACGACTTTCATTTACAATATTTGAGGAGATAGACAATTTGTCAAATCAGAAGTTATTTGGCCATATCCAGCGATTCATTCACGCATTGTTTTGTTTTTTTAGCTCCTCAAAATATCATTCTAAAAATGTCTCGTCCTTGGCCTGCGCGTTCAATGATATTTATATGGATAATTCAGGTTAAAGAATTTGCTCCTGAATTTAGAAAAATTTAGCCTTTTGGCAGGAATAATCAAATAAATGGCGAATGTATATAGTATAAAACGTGCGTGTGAAAAGTGGAAATGGAGGGGAATATCATGGAAAGTAGGATGGCTAAACATATTTCTTTGCAGAATTGTCCTGTGGCGGTGCTTTGGGCGGAGGAGATGCCGACTGGAGCCATACATTTTCAGGAGGGGAAATGGGGTTGCGTTATAGCTCTTATAAAGGCTGCATCCCAGGGAAAGGTGGCCTGTGCTTCCAATGAGACTACGGTTTGTCAGGGGGGAAAAGCAGGTCTTGGCTTTCAGGGCTACACTCATGGCTGGATAGAGTATTTTCTTTCCACAGGAAGTGAGCAGGTGCCTCATAGTGAATTCTATAAAAAGTCGCCAGAGCTGGCTAGGATATTTACAGACACTATTCCCCGAGTAAAAGCTGGTAAGTGGCTGGTGTTTAAGCCCTTGGCCTTGGTGGAGGAAAATGAAAAGCCAGAGTGCATTATCTTTTTGGTAAATGCAGACCAGCTATCAGGTTTAGTTACTCTGGCTAACTATGACATGGAAACTCAGGACAATGTGCAGATAAGATTTGCCTCTGGTTGTGGACAGTCTGTGCTTTATCCTATGTATGCTCAGGCCAGTGGGGCCAAGGATTGCTATATTGGCTTGACTGACCCATCCGCCCGCAAGGTTATAGGCAAGGAAATGTTGAGTTTCAGTATACCATATGATAGGTATTTGGAAATGGAGCAGGAGGCTGATGGCTGCTTTTTTGCCACAGATGCCTGGGGAATTATCAAAAAGCGGATATAATGTGGTCAGCCTATTGCAAAAAAAGTAGCCTACAATATGGGGCCACTTTTGCTACGCAAAAGTAAGAGTCTACCGACGCAAAAGTGTCATGCCACTCCGGCTGTTGCTGAATCATAAGGGATTATCGATATTGTCAATCTCAATAATTCTGCTATCTTCGTAGAAAATAAGTAATTTCCAAATATGCCAAAGCGGGAAGATACAATGAATACACAAAGTAGAAGGCATGACATATACTCTTCACAGGCACATCAATATAGCGCGAGCGTGCCTGTAAGGGTATATGCCATGCCTATAAAAAATATGTAGATAATTTATGTACTCGGCAAATCAGAACTTGACTAAGATGTTTATGTGGGCTAAAATAAAGGTATAAAAAAGAGCGAACCACAATGATGGTCGCCAGTGCATGTTTTTAGGTGATTGAAAAAACGACCGTCAAACAGTGCTGACAACACTGATGGTCACAACATCTTACGAGAAAGCTGTCCAGGCGAGGACAGCTTTTTTCGTGCTTGCTACAAGATGTGGTCGATATGTGACCTACGCTAATCTAGTAAAATCAACGATAGTTCACCTGTGATAGTTAGCCAAATCAACATTGCTATAACCACAGTCACTACAAGAGTAACTAATGGTATAAGAGCATATATTGCTACAGCCAATGCCTCATCACAGGCGCTTCCCTTTTCTGGGAACACTATTATCGAAACCTCTACAGATAACATTCTTCATGCTATCATCTCCCTGTAAACAAAACTGCTAAGCAGAACATTTACTTATTTGCAGGGCGACCATCATTAGTATCATTGATAACAGTATTTTCATACTGCGTCCGCTCCGTGGGTATAATCCCACAATATATGTGCATTATAGCAAATGTTTTTATTCTAGTCAAACCTATATTTTGTAAAAGTAATTAACCCTGCAAATCAAAATTTAGCACAAATATTATTAAATACATATTTTACTATGTATATTACATGCATGGGATATATTTGGAAGCAACGAAATAAGGAAGCTATTATGAGTAGAGAGATAGAAATAAAACTTTTAATGGATCATTGGAAGGAAAAACACATAAACAAGGGTTATAAGCGCTTTATCAGGGATGGTATAGTGTGCGAAGAAAAATGGGAAGCGCAGCACACACCAAGAGTATGTTATTTCTTAAAGGAAGCATATACATCTAATGAAAATGGTTATAATTTAGTGAAAGATTTACATGACTGTGAACATCCATGGACGATGTGGAGAAAAGTGGCAATATGGACACAGGCAATACATAATGCATTTGACGGAAACATTTGTGAGTATGATGATGAGGTTTTACGCTCTAAGGAAAAGGAAATAATTGACTGTATTGCTGTGGTCAATGTGAAAAAGAGTAATGGTGGCAGTGGCTCAGAATATGAAGATTTGAAAAAGTACGCTGTTGAAGACAAGATGGAAATAAAGCACGAATTGGAAATTATACAACCTGATATCATTGTATGTGGAAATAATCTCAGCTTATTGAAACTTGTATTGGGAGAAGAACTGCAGGATGATGATGCTTGGAATAATATGTTGGCAATATGGAAAGACACATTGGTGATTAACTATTATCATCCAGCAGTACATTATCCTAATCGAGTAAATTATTATGCTTTAATGGCAATTTGCGATGTGGCAAGGAAAAAATATGGTATATCAGTCGTTCCCAATTATGCCAAAGCAGGAAAGTGTAATGAATACACAAAGTAGAATGTATGATGATATATACCCTTCACAGGCACATCAATATAGCGCGAGCGTGCTTGAAAGGATACTCCCATATCGCCATATATGGGATGAATGTACATAGTATAAAACGTGCGTGTGAAAAAGTAAAAATGGAGTAATAGACAATAAGTTTGCAAGATATATTCTGATATGATAAACTTTAAATAAATTATTGTATTATTAAAGCTTTTGAAAATTACATGGAAGGAGAAGTCAGAGGGGAGTGTATGGCTATGATGATTGCTGGTGGAAAGGAACATACACAGAGTGTTCTTCAAGGGCCTGATACTCTGCAGAGGGAAACCATTTGGCAGAGAATGCAGCAGAATAATACTGGTCAAAATAATGCTGAGGATAGTGTTATTGGCAAGGCGGCAGAGGTACAGATAAGCAAGGAAGGCCGTAAAATGTATGAGGAGGCTCATGATCCTTTAACCAAGATGACTCAGACAGATTTCATGACCGAAGGGGAAAAACAGCTGAAAGATTTCTTGGACATGAAGGATAAGCGCAAGGAGTACCTAAAACAGGCTGATGAATTGCAGAAAAAGCTAGATACCGATGATAGTCTTACTGATAAAGACAAGGAAAGCATTCAGAAGGAGATAGAAGAATTGAAAGAAAAAGGCAAATCTCCAGATGATAAACTCCATGAAATGTATCAGAAAAAATTTGACCTGAAAGATGAATTAGCTTCTCAGGATGACCCAGAAAAGCAGGTACAGCTTCAAGCACAGATTACTCAGGCAGAAGTTGGCATTCGAGAGGCTAAAAATCAGGTTATAATTGAAGGTGCCTTAGAGGAAGCATACAATAGGCAAGTTATTGATGAACGCAAAATTTTGGCGGAGGCCAAGAATAAGGCGGATTACCTTGGAAAAAAACTGGATCTGCGCAGCAGTGATCTAGCCATGTCTGTTCGGACAGAGGAGCAGGTGCAGGAACAGGCTGCAGAAAATGTCAAGTATCAGCCTACAGCAAATGATGTAATACAGGCTGCTGTACAGGAAGGTAAGGACAGAGCTGAGGCTCAGGAAAATGATACGGAAAAATTGGCAGATGGCGGTTTAGATGCGGCTTTTTCTGCTCAAAATGATACAGACACAAAAATGAGTGCCACAGATGTTGATGATACGGAAGCCATGTTAAATCGCATTAAGGCAATGGAAAAGGTGACTGTAGAGGAAGTTATGGTATAATAGAGCAGGGAATTATTGCGCAATAACCATATTAAACGGTTAGGAAAGGGGATTTTTATGGTAAAGATCGCAGTTATTGGTGGTTCTGGTGTTTACGATCCAGATATGTTGGAGAATGTAAGGCAGGAGGTTGTCGAGACTCCTTATGGTGAGGTGTCCTTGCAGATCGGCACCTATGCCGGTAAGGAAGTGGCTTTTTTGGCTCGTCACGGCAGCCATCACTCTATTGCGCCTCACAAGATTAATTACAGAGCCAATATTTATGCCCTGAAAAAGCTGGGGGTACGGAAAATTATTTCCACTACTGCTGTTGGTTCCTTGAATAAGGCCATGCAGTTGGGAGATTTTGTCCTGCCAAATCAGTTCCTGGATTTTACCAGAGATAGAGTCTGCACCTTCTATGAAGGTGGTGAGCGTGGGGTAGTTCATGTGGACGTTACAGATCCATATTGCCCAGAGCTGAGAAAGCAGATTACGGAGATTGGCAAGAGATTGGGGATTCATGTGATTAATGGTGGTACCTATGTGTGCACCAATGGCCCTCGCTATGAAACTCCAGCGGAGATAAAGATGTTTGCTATGCTGGGTGGCGATTTGGCTGGTATGACCAATGTACCAGAGGTTACTTTGGCTCAGGAGGCAGAAATGTGCTATGCCACTATTTCCATGGTCACTAATATGGCTGCGGGGATTTCTGAAACCAAGCTGACACATCAGGAGGTTATGGATGCTATGGCTGCCAACAGCGATAATTTCCGCAAGCTGATTATGACTCTTCTGGCTGAGCTGGATCCTGATGAGGATAATTGTGATTGCGCCCATGTCTTGGAAGGGGTAGGCGGTTTCAAGCTATGAAAATCATAGCCCGTATGCACAATGATTTTGACAGTAAATTTGGCATTCCCCGCCAAAGCAATGTAGTACAGGAGCTGAAGGGACGGATTGTCTTTGAGCCGGAGTATCGCAATGAAGCAGCCCTGCGGGGCATTGAAGGCTTTGATTACCTATGGCTGATTTGGCAGTTTTCCCAGGCAGTGCGGGACAAATGGTCCCCTACGGTAAGGCCTCCTATTTTAGGCGGGAATACCAGAGTAGGGGTATTTGCTACCCGTTCTCCCTTTCGCCCCAACGCCATTGGTCTGTCCAGTGTGAAGCTGGAGAAGGTAGAGCTTCATACCCCAGAGGGACCTGTATTGCATATTAGCGGGGCGGATCTGATGAACGGTACGCCTATATTGGATATTAAGCCTTATTTGGCCTATGTGGACAGCCATCCAGAGGCTGCTCAGGGCTTTCGAGGACAGGGCTGGAACCGGAAGCTGCAGGTGAGTTTTCCTCCAGAGCTTTTGGCTAAGATTCCACTAGAAAAACAGGCAGGCTTATTAGGTGTGCTGGAAAATGATCCCCGGCCTACCTATCAGGAGGATGCCCAACGGATTTATGGTATGTCCTTTGGAGGGCAGGAAATCAAATTCCAGGTGTCAGATGGTATCTTGCAGGTGGTAGCCATAGAAGGATAATCTTTTCTGCTAGCAAGGAACCTTGTTGACAAATGAGTTTGTCAGTTATATAATACAACCATAGAACATGCAACGGAGCATAGGCTTTTGTTGCATGTTCTTTTTTCTAGGTGTTCTTTTACGGATACCCCATGCAAAGCAAAAGGAGATGTATTGTCATGAGAAGTTTTCCCTTATTTGAAGAACTGGAAGCAGAGCGTGATAAAGTCAATGCAGAGTTTCACAAGGCTACCAAGCCACAGTTGATAGAGAGGTTAAAGGAATTTGGTTTTATGCAGCCAGATCCTAACAATCCTACCAAATTAGTCTTGGCAGAGAAGGCTACAGACAATGTTTACCATCTGTCTATCAACCGCTATAGCGTTACTGTGCAGTTCCAGCATGTGAGAACTGGCGAAGTAAAGCTTATTTGCGATATTAGCAATTTTGCCATGAATACTCATAATATGATGAATGTTATTATTAAGTGCGTGGATTATTGGCTGCAGTACGGCGTGGTTTATGATTATGTCAGCGCCCAGGGCTTTAGAGAAATAGAGTAATTGATTACTATCGAATGGCACAAAGCAGTTGCTGGATTTAAAAGGAGAATTTTGCAGAGCTTGGACTGAAATTCTCCTTTTTTGTTGCTTGCATATGAAAAAAAGAAAAATATCTCACATTTTTTATTTAATAAGCAGGATTTTTCAAGATTATATAGAATATATTTTCTTAGAAGGTTTAGTTGATAAATAAGGTCTGATAGAGGATTGAGATTGTATGCGTAAGATATGGAATGTAAAAAAATGTGATGCAGGGCAGGCAGCGGCCTTGGCAGCAGAAACAGGTATCTCTACTTTGTTGGCAGGAGTTCTGCTGAATAGGGGCATTGATAATCGGGAAAAGGTAGAGGAGTTTCTTCATCCAGAGAAATGGGACTACCATGATCCTTATCTTTTGCCGGATATGGCGGCCGCGGTTAAGCGGATTCGTCAGGCTATAGAAAGTCGGGAACAGATAGTTGTTTATGGCGACTACGATGCCGATGGTATTACGGCCACTACGGTTTTGCTAAAATGCCTGAAAAGAATGGGGGCTTTGGTGGATTACTATATACCAAATAGATTTACCGAAGGCTATGGCATTAATCAGGAGGCTCTGGAAAAACTGTATAATCTGGGAATTTCCCTGATTATAACTGTGGATTGCGGTATCAAATCCCTGCAGGAGATTGAATCCATGTCAGGGAAAATGGATTTTATAGTTACAGATCACCATTTGCCGGGAGAGGAGCTGCCCAAGGCTGTAGCTGTGGTGGATGCCCATAGGCAGGATTCTGTTTATCCCTGCAAGGAATTGGCCGGGGTAGGCATTGCCTTTAAGTTATGTCAGGCTCTAGGCAAGGAAATGGCGGATCCAGCCTGTGAGGAAGCAGCACTGGAAATTGTGGCCTTGGGTACGGTGGCAGATGCAGTGCCTCTGGTAGACGAAAACCGCAAAATTGTGGCAGCTGGTCTAAAAAGAATGTCCACCACCCAAAGTGTGGGCTTGAAGGCCTTGATTGATATTACAGGCTTGGCAGGCAGGGATATTAATAGTACCGACATAGGTTTTATTCTGGCTCCTCGTATCAATGTGGCAGGCAGGCTGGAAAGTGCCCGCCTTAGTGTGGAATTGCTTTTGTGTCAGGATTCTGAGCAGGCTGCCCAAATGGCGGAACGTCTCAATGAGCTGAACCATACCCGCAAGGAGCTAAAGAATCAGATACAGACTGCGGCGGAGGAACAGCTGGCCAAGGTGGATATGGATAATGCCAGAGTGATTGTGGTGGCTGGTCAGGGTTGGCATCATGGTGTTCTGGGGTTGGTGGCCTCCTCTTTGCAGGAAAAATACTATTTGCCTACAGTGGTTATCAGCATTAAGGATGGGGTGGGCAAGGGATCATGCCGCAGTATTCCCGGCTTTAATCTTTTTGAGGCCTTGGGGAATTGCCATCAGTATTTACTGCAATTTGGCGGTCATGCTATGGCAGCAGGCTTGACGGTGGCGGAGAATCAGATTGCTGCCTTTAGAGAAGCGTTAAGCAAGGAAACTCTGCGGCAAATGGAGCCGGAGCAGTTTATTCCTAGCTTTAATATTGATATGGAGATTTCCCCTGGGGATATGACCATGTCTATGGTAGAGGAGCTCTCTCTGCTGGAGCCTTGCGGTATGGCCAATGAAAGTCCCTTATTTGCTTATAAGGGCTTGCGGGGAGTTAACGGCGAACTAAAGGGAACAGATGCCAATCATCTCAAGTTCTCTGTGGCAGACAAGGGGCATTTGGTGGAGGCCATTGCCTTTAATATGCCGGAAATGCTGAACAAGGTGAACCAGAGCAGGTTTGATATGGTGTATGCTGTGGGCATTAATGAATGGCGGGATATGCGGAATCTGCAATGTGTGGTTCGCTGTTTGGAGTCTCCTGTGCCAGACCAGCAGGAGATGCAGCCTAATCGGGAGTTCCTTAAGGGAATATATGGCTTTTTGTTGGGCAGAGTGAAATCTGGGCGGAAAATGTCCTCAGATTTGACTTGGGTGGCTATGCAGGCTAGAGGTCAGGGCTGTCGGGCAACACTGGAAAATGTGGAGGCTGCTTTGCAAATATTTTTGGAGCTGGGCTTATTAGTTGATAATGGTAAGGGATATTTGGAATTAAATCAGTCCAGCGGATCTATGAAACTGGAGGATTCTCCTACCTATAGGCAGTTGAATGGGGTGGAAAATTAGCCGTATTTGGCTAATATGGAGGCAGTATAGTCTAGTAAAATGAAAAAACAGGGCATATGGGCGATAAATGTGCTATACTCTACATATATTGTTATAGTTGGTGGTGGTTCAAATGATGGAACAAAAAGGTCAAAATAATGTCAACATCTACATACCGGAGGTAGCATCGGCTACGGCTGAGGTTACTATTGATGATGTTATAAATGCCGTGGTAAAGTATCAGCCCCATGCTGATGTAAAATTGATACGGAAAGCTTATGATTTGGCTAACGCAGCCCATGCTGGCCAGAAGCGGGCTTCAGGAGAGGATTATATTATTCATCCGCTGTGTGTGGCCAAGATTCTTACAGAATTACAGATTGATGCCACTACCATTACGGCGGCTCTGCTTCATGATGTAGTGGAGGATACTACCTACTCTCAAAGCCAGATGGAGGATATTTTTGGGCCAGAAGTAGCCATGTTGATTGATGGTGTTACCAAGCTGGGTAAAATCAAATATCAGTCCAAGGTGGAGCAGCAGTCTGAGAATTATCGCAAGCTGTTTTTAGCTATGGCCAAGGATATTCGGGTTATTATGATTAAGCTGGCTGACCGCCTGCATAATATGCGTACCCTGAAATTTGTCAAGGAGGAAAAGCAGAAGCGGATTGCCAAGGAAACCATTGAGGTTTATGCACCCTTGGCCAATCGTCTAGGTATTTCCAATATTAAATGGGAGCTGGAGGATTTGTGCCTTCGCTATCTGGAGCCAGAGTTTTACTATGATTTGGTAGAAAAGGTAAAGCAGAAGCGACAGGAAAGACAGCGCTTTATTGAGGATTCCATTTTGCAGATTCACACCAAGTTGATACGCAGTGGTATCAAGGCGGAGATTAGCGGCAGAGCCAAGCATTTTTACAGCATTTACCGCAAAATGAAGCGGGATAACAAGGATATTAGTGAAATTTATGATTTGTCTGCGGTGCGGGTACTGGTACACAATGTGAAGGATTGTTATGCGGTACTGGGTGTAATTCACGCTATGTGGAAGCCTATTCCTGGGCGGTTCAAGGATTATATTGCTATGCCAAAATCCAATGGCTATCAGTCCCTTCATACCACGGTTATGACCAGAGGTTATCCTCTGGAAATTCAGATTCGTACCTTTGCCATGCACAAAATCTCTGAATATGGTGTGGCTGCTCATTGGAAATACAAGGAGACAGGCCGCAGTGTGGGAGCAGGCAATGATTACGAAAAGAAAATTTCCTGGCTGCGGCAGATGGTGAATTTGCAACATGAGGTAAATGATCCTAGCGAGTATCTGGAAGCCTTGAAGATGGATATTTTCTCTGATGAGGTATTTGTCTTTACTCCTAATGGTGATGTTATAGACCTGCCTAAGGGCTCTGTGCCTATTGATTTTGCTTATCGCATACATACCGAGGTGGGACATCACTGCGTAGGTGCTAAGGTTAATGGCAAGATTGTACCTTTGGAGTACAAGCTGCAGAACGGTGATCAGGTAGCTATTATTACCAATAAAGCCAATAATGGGCCTAGCCGGGACTGGCTGAATATTGTAGCCTCCTCTGATACCAGAGCAAAGATTCGTTCTTGGTTCAAGAAAGAAAAGCGGGAAGAGAATATTATCCGGGGCCGGGATATGTTGGAAAAGGAGGCCAAGCGCCTGGGCTATGAGCCAAAGGATTTGCTGCGGGATGAATGGCTGAATTCTGTCTGTCTCCGCTTCAATATCAATAATGATGCAGATATGCTGGCGGCTATTGGTTATGGCGGTATTGCAATTAATGGTGTTATGGCCAAGCTCATTGAGCATCACAAAAAGGCCATCAAGGCAGCTACCCCTCCAGATGTTACCCAGATGCTGGAGAGTATCAAGCAGCAGCACCGGAACTCCAAGAAGAATAAGGCCAGTCATGGCATTCTGGTAGAGGGTGAATCCGGTATGCTGGTTCGTTTGGCTAGATGTTGCAACCCTATACCGGGAGATCCTATTATTGGTTATATTACCAAGGGTAGAGGTGTGTCTGTTCATAGAGCAGATTGTCCAAATGTACTGTCTGACGATGGGGATACTACCAGAGTTATAGATGTAAACTGGGATGTTGGTTTGGACAAGACTTATACAGTGGAAATTGAAATCAACTGTAATGATACCACAGGTGTCCTGACAAGTATTTTGTCTGTGCCAGCGGAGATGAAGATAAATGTATCCTCTGTAAATGCCAAAGCAAACAAGGGTAATAAGACTTCCACTATTATTATGGGGCTGGAGGTAAATAATGCGGCTCAGATTTCTATGGTAATGGCCAAGATTCGTCGTTTGAAGGATATTTACAGCGTAGGCCGTGCTTTGTTTGCTGCTACTGACAATAATAGCAATACCAAGCATGGACGCTGATAATAAAGTGTTGGATGTTTCTGCCCTTATAGGTGGCAGGAGATTGAAAAATAAGAGGTGAGATAATGGGTTTTTCAGTTGAAACATTGGTGGTAGGCCCTATTGAGGAGAATTGCTATGTCCTAAAAGATGAGGAAACTGGACATGGTTTGATTATTGATCCGGGAGATAATGGTCAGGAAATTCTGGCTTATGTTCGTGATAATCATATTGAGGTAGATTTGATTGTAAATACCCACGGCCATTGGGATCATATAGGTGCGGTGGATTTTCTGCGGGATGCATTGCAGGTGAAGCTGGCTATACATGGGGAGGATGCTTCTATGCTGACTGCTACAAGAGAGGAAATGGCGGCTTATAGTATCTTTGCTGGTGGAAAAAGACCGGCAGAAATATTGTTGAAAGATGGAGATACGGTGAAATTCGGCCACAGCTCCTTGCAGGTTATGCATACTCCTGGCCATACCAAGGGAGGGATTTGTCTATATGGAGGAGGCTGTCTCTTTAGCGGTGATACTCTTTTTGCTGGCAGTGTAGGCAGAACAGATTTGCCTGGGGGGGATTATCGGGAGATGCTGGACTCTGTGCGGAGCAAGCTGAGGTCTGTGTCTGATGATACCAAGGTATATCCTGGTCATGGGCCAGCTACTAGTATGGCAAGAGAACGGCGCTGCAATCCTTATTTGCAGGAAAGATAGCGTAGGGAGAGGCTTTTTGCTTTTAGCGGAAAAGTTTGCTATAATAATAAGTATTTTATTAGGGATAGAGGAGGTGGCCCTATGCCATCATCGTATTCATTGGATGATTTGAAAAAGAGGCTGCAAGATAGTTCTTATAAGCTGACTCATCAGCGGAAGGTGGTTCTGGAAGTTTTTGTGGATAATCCAGGCTGTCATTTAAGTGCTGAGGAAGTTCATGATATTCTTAAGCAGAAGTCAGCAGATATTGGTCTGGCTACTGTATATCGTTCTTTGGAACTATTGAGTGCCAGGGATATTGATATTCTGCAGAAAATAGAATTTGGGGATGGCTGCTCTCGATATGAGCTGAATTTGACGGAGCCAAATACCCATCAGCATCATCATTTGATTTGTACCAAATGCAAAAAGGTAATGGAGTTTTCTGAGGATATGCTTGATACCTTGGAGGCGGATATTATGGAAAAATGCGGGTTCAAGGTAACTGACCATCAGGTAAAGTTCTTTGGCCTGTGCGAGGAGTGCCAGAAAAAGCTTGCTGATTAAAAATTTTACTCTCAACAGTTCTCATCAGGTGGTAGTAAAGGTGGTTCGGGAGATTCTGAATCTCTTTGCTATGGAGGTGCCTGCTCTGGCCAAGGAGCCAGTGGAATATGCTGAGACTGATTATGATTTACTGGAACTGAATATTGAAAACTCTGTAGATAGTGTGGCAGGAGAAACAACCTTGCCTCAAACGGAGCGGCCAGGTCAATGGCCTGTGGTGCATACCAAGGTAAGTTATGTGACTAGGGATGGTCAGAGGCATCAGATGGAAATAGAGGCAGTGGGACGAGGCAGTGAGCGCTTTGAAGCAGGAAGGCATCGTCTTATCAAGCTGAATCTGTACCATTTGTTTAGACGGGAATTTGACTTTCCTGAGGCTCCTTGGGGGATTTTACATGGGGTTCGGCCTACCAAGATTGTGCATCGCATGCTGGCAGAGGGGCTGAGCCGTGATGAGGTAGTGGCTCGTCTCCGGCAGGATTATGAGGCTAGTGAGGAAAAGGCTGCTACCATTGTGGATATGGCCATTCGTCAGCAGCCTTTTTTGGCTCGAACCGATGAAAAAACCATTAGTATTTATGTGGGCATTCCCTTTTGTCTGACTCGTTGCCTGTATTGCTCCTTTCCCGCAAATATTTTGCCGGATAGAGGAGGCATAGACAAGTTTATGACCGCCTTCCGTAAGGATTTGCAGGGTGTTGTGGACATAGTGGCAGATTATGGCTTCAAGGTACAATCCATCTATGTAGGTGGAGGAACCCCTACCAGCTTGCCGGATATGTATTTCCGGGAAATGCTGGAGTTGGTTAATCAGAGTTTCCACTGTCAGGATACGGTGGAATTTACGGTGGAGGCTGGGCGGCCGGATAGTATGTCTCCTGCCAAGCTGGAGGCTATGGTGGACTGCGGTGTAACCAGAGTCAGCTGTAATCCTCAGACCATGCAGCCAAAGACATTGAAGCGCATAGGTCGGAATCACAGTCCAGAGGCCATTGTGGAAATGTTCCATGATTTGCGTCAGGCTGGGATTCCAGAAATCAATATGGATTTAATTATTGGCCTGCCTGGCGAGGGGGTGGAGGATATTCGGGATACAATGAAGCAGATTGTGGCTTTGGCCCCAGATGATATTACCCTTCATTCCTTGGCCTTGAAGCGAGGTTCCCGGTTAAAGATGAATCTCCATGAATATGAACTGCCTGATGATGATACCTGTCGGGAAATGTTCGGTGTGGCTATGGACTATGTGAAAAAGGCTGGGTTGGAGCCTTATTATCTCTACCGTCAGGGCTATATGCGAGGACAGATGGAGAATGTAGGCTGCAGCCGGCCTGGGGCTGAAAGTATGTATAATATCCAGATTATGGAGGAGCATCAGACCATCTTAGGTATTGGCGGTGCCGCCACCAGCAAGGTAGTGGATTTTCGGGAGAATAGGCTGAAATCTGCCTTTAATGCCAAGGATTTACTTACCTATGAGCGGGATATAGACATATATGTGGCCAAAAGGCGGGCTTTGGTGGAGGAAACCTATGGCAAGCCTGTTAGGGAAGCATAAGATATAATATATAGATAGATACAGGAGGAATTTGAGGAATGTTGACAAATGCACCTCGTGGAACCAAGGATATACTGCCTGATACAGTAGGAGATTGGAATTATGTGGAGGGAGAGATTCGGGAGCTGTGCCGTCGTTTTGGCTACAGCGAGATTCGCACGCCGATTTTTGAGCATACAGAGCTGTTTCAGCGGGGTATAGGTGAGGGCACTGATGTAGTAGACAAGGAAATGTACACCTTTACTGATAGAGGTGAGAGAAGTATTACTCTGCGACCAGAGAATACTGCCTCTGCTGTGCGGGCTTATCTCCAGAACAAGCTTTATGCTCAGTCCAATCTGGTAAAGCTGTTTTACATTGGTTCCATGTTCCGCTATGACCGTCCACAGGCTGGCCGTATGCGGGAGTTCCATCAATTTGGTGTGGAGGCTTTGGGCGAGGCCAATCCAGCTGTAGATGCGGAGGTTATTCTGCTGGCTATGAATCTGCTGGAGGGCTTGGGCTTAAAGGATTTGGAGCTGTCCATTAATTCTGTAGGCTGTCCAAAGTGCCGCAGCAAGTATAGAAGTATGCTGCAGGATTTCTTCCGGGATAAGCTGGAGGATCTTTGTGAGGATTGCCGCAGCCGTTTTGAGAGAAGTCCTTTGCGGATTTTGGACTGCAAGAAGGATAGCGACAAGCCATATATGGCAGATGCACCAAAGATTACAGATTGTCTTTGCGAGGAATGTGCAGACCATTTTGCCAAGTTGAAGGAGCTGTTGACTAGTGCAGGTATCAACTTTACCCATGATCCTAGATTGGTAAGAGGTCTGGACTACTATACCAAGACAGCCTTTGAAATCAAATATCCTCCTCTAGGTGCTCAGAGTGCGGTAGCTGGCGGCGGCCGTTACGATGGCTTGATTGAGGAAATGGGTGGTAATCCTACGCCGGCAGTTGGCTTTGCTACTGGCTTGGAGCGTTTGCTGCTGGCTTTGGAAAGCCAGAACCTTCTGCCAGAGAAGAATCGCTATGTAGATGCCTATGTGGTAGCACTGGGAGAGACGGCTCAGGCTGAAGGCTTCAAGCTGTTGAATAGCTTGCGCCAGCAGGGCTTGTCTGCTGCTATGGATTTTGCTGGCCGCAGTATGAAGGCTCAGATGAAGCAGGCCAATAAGCTGGGAGCTAAGTACAGCGTTATTCTGGGTGAGGATGAAATCGCCGAGGGCGTAGTTATGCTCCGCAGTATGGAGGATAGTTCTCAGGCAAAGGTGCCTATGGCTCAGGTGGCAGAGAAGATTAAGGCTTAAGAGAATTTAACCTTACTTTGCACAGATGTTTATTCTTTTAATGATTTTTGTTATAAAAATCTTGTAATAGACTATGTACATTTGATATAATAATAGTTGCGATTTTTTGAAGATTATTTCTTTATGAGGTGAATAAGTTAGATGGATACTTTAGAAGGTTTGAAGCGTTCCCATCATTGCGGTGAGCTGAGAGCTGACCATGTAGGCAGTGAAGTAGTTCTGTGCGGCTGGGTTTCCCGCCGTCGTGACCACGGTGGACTGATTTTTGTGGATCTCCGTGATCGCTCTGGTCTGGTGCAGGTTGTTATTGACGAGGCAGCTATTGGTGAGGAGGCTTTCCACAAGGCTGAAACCATTCGTAATGAGTTTGTTGTAGCTGTTCGTGGTAATGTAAGAGCCCGTTCTCAGGAAACTGTAAATCCTAATATGGAAACCGGTATGATTGAGATCGTGGTAGAGGAGCTGCGTATTCTGAACTCTGCCAAGACTCCTCCATTCTACATTCAGGATGGTATTGAGGTTGATGAGATGCTTCGTCTGAAGTATCGTTATCTGGATCTCCGTCGTCCAGAGATGCAGAAGAATCTCATGCTTCGTCATCGTGTTACCAAGATTATGCGTGACTACTTTGACCGCAATGGTTTCCTGGAGATTGAGACTCCTATGCTTTGTAAGTCCACCCCGGAGGGTGCCCGTGACTTCCTGGTACCAAGCCGTTTGAACCCAGGTGAGTTCTATGCTTTGCCACAGTCTCCACAGATTTACAAGCAGATTCTGATGATTTCTGGTATGGAGAAGTATTTCCAGATTGTACGCTGCTTCCGTGACGAGGATCTTCGTGCAGATCGTCAGCCTGAGTTTACTCAGCTGGATATTGAAATGTCTTTTGTAGATCAGGAAACCATTCTCACCATGATGGAAGGTATGATGGGTGAGATTTTCCAGAAGGCTCTGGATAGAGAGATTCCTGCTAAGTTCCTGCGCATGACCTGGGATGAGGCTATGGAGCGCTATGGTTCCGATAAGCCAGATTTGCGTTTCGGCATGGAGCTGATGGATATTTCCGAGCATGTAAAAGGCTCTGATTTCAAGGTATTCAAGTCTGTTCTGGAGAATGGCGGTCAGGTAAAGGTTATCAATGTAGAGGGTTATGCTAATATTCCTCGTCGTGAGCTTGATGGCCTGGTTCAGTATGTACAGGGCTATGGTGCCAAGGGCTTGGCGTGGATTCAGTACACTGAGGAAGGCATTAAATCTCCATTCAAGAAGTTCTACTCTGATGAAACTTTCGAGAATATCAAGCAGGCTACCGGTGCTAAGACTGGCGACTTGCTGCTGGTTATTGCCGATAAGCCATTGGTTGTAGCTCAGGCTTTGGGTGAGCTTCGTCTGGAGATGGGCCGTCGTCGTGGCCTGATAGATCCAGATAAGCTGTGCTTCCTGTGGGTAGTTGACTTCCCAATGTTCGAGTACAGCGAGGAGGACAAGCGCTGG
Organism: uncultured Anaerovibrio sp.; assembly: GCA_934203205.1. Lineage (GTDB taxonomy): Bacteria > Bacillota > Negativicutes > Selenomonadales > Selenomonadaceae > Anaerovibrio. Next base: position 130,278 of record CAKPYV010000001.1, read on the forward strand.
AAGGCTATGCATCATCCATTTACTGCACCTCGTGAGGAGGATATGCAGTATCTCACCAGTGATCCTGGCAGGGTAAAGGCTATTGCTTACGATATGGTTCTCAACGGTGTTGAGGTAGGCGGCGGTTCTCTCCGTATCTATCAGAACGATGTACAGGAGAAGGTATTTGAGGCTATTGGCCTGACACCAGAGGCTGCCCAGAGCAAGTTCGGCTTTATGCTGGATGCCTTTAAGTATGGTGCTCCACCACATGGCGGTTTGGCCTTTGGTTTGGATCGTCTCATTATGCTTATGGCAAAGAGAAAGTCCATCCGCGACGTTATTGCTTTCCCTAAGACTCAGAGTGCATCTGATGTTATGTCTCAGGCACCTTCTGAGGTTGATGAGAAGCAGCTGCGTGAGCTGTCCATCCGTACCCATGTAAAGAAAAAGAATAAGGAGGACAAGGAGTAATACCCTGTCCTTGGGGATACTATACCCTGCTGGCATTGCTGGCAGGGTATTTTGCTAAAATTAGGCAGTTTTTCTGATTTTAGCAAAAATAATGTAAGATTTTCTGTTAATTTTCAGTCAAGTCTGTTAATATAATAGCAAGAGCAAGTATATGATATGAAAGGTGAGATGGCTATGGTTGGCGAGGAAACAATGATGTTCCGTTTTGGAACAGAGGAAAGCAAGGCTGAGAATATTATTCGCAGTACCTGTTCATCTATGGAGAAGAAGGGCTACAATCCTATTAATCAGCTGGTTGGTTATTTGCTAAGTGGTGATCCTACCTATGTAACCAGCTTTGAAGATGCTAGGAAGAAGATTCGCAGTCTGGAGCGGGATGAGATTTTGGAGGAGCTGGTTCGTTCCTATTTGGAGAAGCATTAATGGAAAGAGCATTGGGCCTTGATATAGGCGATAGAACCATTGGCATAGCTGTCAGCGACCTTTTGGGGATGACCGCTCAGGGGGTAGAAACCATCCGCCGGACTACTATGGAGGCAGATTTACAACGACTGCAGGAGTTGATGGCTATGTATGAAACCAAGATTTTGGTTTCAGGCTATCCTAGAAATATGAACGGTACAGAGGGGCCTCGCTGTGAATTTGTTAAGGAATTTTGCAGTGAGATTCAAAAAATCGAGCCAGAGGCCAAGATTATTTTTTGGGATGAGCGACTATCTACTGTGGCTGCTACCCGTTCCTTGATTGAGGCAGATATGAGCCGTAAGAAGAGAAAAAAGGTTGTAGACAAAATGGCAGCGGTGTTTATTCTCCAGGGGTGGCTGGATAGCCATCCTCAATTGTAAAATGAGACTTATTTAGTGGGAGCTTTAGCACCCGTTAGCATGGGGTAAAATAGCATATTGATGTAATAATTTAGGCATTCTGTACAAAAGGATGCCTTTTTTATTGCCTTTGAATGTTTTTTGCAAAATTATGCAGGGATTTTTGACGATTGTTTGTTTTGATAGTATAATATAAAGTGAATATTTGTATATGAGTAGAGGTAGAAAAATGGAGAAAAAAAAGATTGCTGTTGCTATGAGCGGCGGCGTAGATAGTTCTCTGACAGCGGCTTTGTTGAAGGAACAAGGCCACGAGGTTATAGGTATTACTATGGAGCTTAGCGACTGTTCGGCAGGAGCTATTCAGGATGCCAAGGCTGTAGCAGATTTTTTGGCAATACCTCATTATGTTGCCAATTTTCGCGAGCTTTTTCAGCAGAAGGTAATAGATTATTTTTTGGTGGAATACGGCAGAGGAAGAACTCCTAATCCTTGTGTAGCCTGCAATCCCAATGTAAAATTTGGGGGCTTGATAGGCAGGGCCAAGGAATTGGGCTGTGATTATCTGGCTACAGGTCATTATGCTCAGATTGGCTACAATGAGGCTACAGGAAGGTATGATATATCCAAGGGGACTGATGATCATAAGGATCAGGCCTATGCCCTGTACCGGTTGACTCAGGAGCAACTGGCTCATATTATGACACCCCTGGGAGGCTGGGTAAAGACAGATACCCGCCGGGAGGCTGCAGTCCGGAATCTGCCAGTGGCTAATAAGCCTGAAAGTCAGGAAATCTGTTTTGTTCCCGATGACTATAAAGATTATTTGTTAGAGCATCGCCCGGATTTGCGCAAAAAAGGGGACATTGTGGATACAGAGGGCCACGTACTAGGCACTCATCAGGGGATTGCCCAATATACCGTGGGCCAGCGCAAGGGTTTGGGCATTGCGGCAGAGGAGCCTCTTTATGTTATTGCCTTGGATGCTGAAAAGAATCAGGTAATTGTTGGCAACAACAGTCAGGTCTTTGCCAAGGGCTTAATAGCAGATAAGCTTAATTGGGTGGCCATAGATAATCTTCGGGAGCCAATGGAAGCCAAGGTAAAGATTCGCTATGGAGCCAGAGAAGCGGCTGCTATGCTTTACCCCCAGGAAGATGGCAAGGTGAAGGTGGAGTTCCGAGAGCCAGCCAGGGCTATTACCCCTGGTCAGTCTGCAGTTTTTTATATTGACCAGCGGGTGCTGGGAGGCGGCATTATTGAGGGCGGTTTTTAATTATACTGTTCTGTGTTGTAAAGGGTGATTGTTATGAATGGATTTATGCAATCAATAAAAAAACGTCTTATTGCTTTAGGTGTAGTATTGGTACTGCTGGCAGCAGCCGGCGGTTATTGGTATGTGGATATATATACCAAAACACCGGAATATACCCTAAAGATGGTGCAGGAAGCTGTTAGCGATCACAACAAGGAAAAGCTGGACAAGTATGTGGCGGTGGACCATCTGCTGGATACAGCCAGTGATGACATGCTGGATGGCTTGATTCAGGCTATGGTGCCAGCTACAGGAGATACTAGAGAGGCTGTAAGCAATCTTAGCAGAATGTTCAAGACTCCTGTGGTAACAAGCCTGCGAACAGCGGTTATGAACTATGTGGAATATGGAAGCTGGACCAATCAGAAAAGCGATGCTAATTCTGTAAATGGCTTGGTGGATGCAGATATGATTGTCAATCGGATAGGTCTGCCATCTATAGAGTTCCAAAAGCTGGATTCTATGGCCGTGGATAAGGAGGAGGGCACAGCCCTGGCCAAGGTCAGGGTGTTGCAGACAGATTCCAATGAGGAATTTGTCCTTGATGTGGAACTATGTCAGCAGCAGGATGGCTTGTGGCAGGTATATGAAATTGTTAATTTCAAGGATTTCATAGAAAAGCTGCAAAACATTCACCAGCAACAGGTTAAGACCTATTTGGAGGAGTCCTCTCAGCTTATGGCTCAGCATGATGCTGTTATTGCCGAAAGCCAGCAGAAAATAACTGCTATTTTGGCAGGGGGCACTCTGGGAAATGACAGTATTCGCAGTCAGGTAAAGCAGGTTTCTGAGGAGCAGGTGGCAGATTGGCAAAGCCGTAAGACTGAGCTGGAGGCTATGGAGGTGCCAGATGCAGCAGGCAGTCTCCACAGATTAAGATTGAAAATCTGTGATGCCCGCATTGAAGCGTCGGCAAACTATGCCAAGTGGATGGATGATAAAAAAGCCGCTACCATTAGGGCTTCAGATAATAGCATGAAAATTGCCAAAACCTTGGAAAAGGATGCAGAACTGCTTACCAAGCAGGTTAATGCCCATGTGAAATAAGGAAGTATATATATATGAATGATGAAAAAATGAACAATTTGGAGCATACTCAGCCTCTGCCTCGTGTTAGTCCCGATATGGAGGAGCAGCGGACTCAGCTGTTAAACCCCAAGAAGGTACGGGAATTGGAGCCAATCAAGGTAGTGAATCCTCATCAGGAATATGCTGAAAATGGGGAAAGGCACGGTAATGTTCCGCCCTACAATAACCAACCATATAATAATCAACCACAAAAGCCTGTGGAAACTACTGGCTCTCAGGGGAAAGGAAAAATGGCAGCTTTGCTGGTCGTTGGTTTTGTACTGGCAGCCTTTTTCGGTGCAGCTCTTTCTGGCTATATGAGTGAACAGCAGGCCAAGAAGGATGCTTTGGATAATCAGCAGCAGCAGGCTGCTCGTCAGCTGCGGGATGCAGATAGTCAGAAGCAGTCTTTGCAACAGCAAAAAGCAGATTTGGAAGAAAAATACCAAAATCTGTTGGCCCAGCAGAAGGAAGCCCAGTCTTTGGCGGACAAGCTAAAGGGACAGCAGGAACAGCAAAGTAAGACAACTCAGGACAAATCTGCTGCCGGCAAGGTTATAGACAAAATTACCGGGGATGCAGGCAAGCAGAAAAAGGAAGCTGCGGAGACAGATGCCAAGGCCAGCCAGGCTCAGCAGAAGCTGGATGAGCTGAATCAGTCAGTACAGGCTGCAGGGGCAGCTATTGATGAGGTTAATGCTCAGATGGACAATCTGGATTCCCTTCGCCAGCAGGCTCAGTCCATGAAGGATGATGTCAGCAAGGCCTATAACGAAAATAAGGATCTTGTGGACAGCCTTTTGCATTATGCTTCTCTGGGGCTGGAATCCTTCAAAGGACTATTGGCAAAATAAGGCTTTGCCTGAGAATAATAAGCGATGCTACAAGGAGGAAAATTTTTTATGAATAAGTATTTAATAATGGTTATGGCCATGCTGTTGGCTCTTGGCACTTTGGCAGGCTGTGGCAATCAGCAGGCTCAGGACAAGAAGGAACTGCAGGAGGTTTCTATTGGCGTTATGCCAGATATTGATTCTGTGCCAATTATCATCGCCCAGGAAAAGGGCTATTTTGCTGAGGAAGGCCTGAAGGTCGATATTCAGAAGTTTAAGAGTGCTATGGATAGAGATGCAGCCCTCCAGAGCGGCAATCTGGATGGAGCCATTTCTGATATGTTGGCGGTAGCTTTTGCTAAGTCCGGTGGCTTTGATGTAAAGGTTACTTCCTATACCGATGGTACTTACAAGCTGATTGCTGGCAAGGATGAAAAGGCACAGAAGCCACAGGACCTGGCAGGCAAGGATGTGGCTGTATCCAAGAATACCATTATTGAATACGTAACTGATAGAATTACTGCTGGTCAGAATATGCCAGAGGGCAGTCTGAACAAGGTGGTAATTCCTCAGATTCCTACCCGTTTAGAAATGCTGCAGAACGGCAAGCTGGCAGCAGCTACCTTGCCAGAGCCTATGGGCTCTATTGCCATTGCCAGCGGTTGTCATTTTGTTACTGATTCTGAGGCCATGGGCATTAATCCTGGTGTTATGATGTTTACCGCCAAGGCTGTTGATGAAAAGAAAGCTGAGCTGCAAGCGTTTTATCGCGCCTATAACAAGGCTGTGCAGTATCTCAATGACCATCCACAGGATGAATACATGGATTTGGTAATTGAGAAAAGCGGTTTCCCTGCAGCAGCTAAGACAGCTTTGAAATTCCCTAAATATCGGGAGGCTGGTCTGCCAGAGGAAAAGGATGTTACTGAGTGCCTGAACTGGATGCAGCAGAAGGGCTTGATTAAGAGCAATTACAGCTATGCTGAGCTTGTTGTGGATTTGAATAAGTAAGCCTATGATTAAGGTTGAAAATGTATCTGTAAAGTACAAAACCGACAGTGATATGTACACTGCTATTGCTAATGTGAATCTGGAGATTCCAGATGGAGGCACCTGTGCGGTTATTGGCCCGTCTGGCTGTGGTAAATCCACCTTGTTGAAATGTATTGCAGGTCTTATTCCGGAGTATGAGGGACAGGTTTACATTAACGGGGAGGCGGTTAATCCTCGTGCGCAAACCATCGGCTTTATGCCTCAGAATTATGGTCTGCTGCCTTGGAAAACAGTGGTGGATAATATTCGTTTGGGTATGAAAATCAAAAAGGCACCGGAGCTTTTGGACAGAAATGTGATCAAGCAGTTGATGCGCCAGCTAGGCATTGAGGGACTGGGACATCGCTATCCCGTAGAGCTTAGTGGCGGTCAACAGCAGAGAGTGGCCTTGGCCAGGGTTTTTGCCCTCCAGCCAGATGTATTGCTGATGGATGAGCCGTTTTCTGCCTTGGATGCCATTACTAGAGAGGAAATGCAGGATATTTTCTTGAATCTCTGGCGGAAGTTCAATGTTTCCACCATCTTTGTTACCCATTATGTGGAGGAGGCTCTTTATCTGGGGCAGAAAATTGTGGTTTTGTCAGCCCATACTGGCGGCATTAGCCAGATTATTGACAATCATCTTTTTGGGGGCAAAGATATCAGGAAGAAGCAGGAGTTTTTTGAAATGGGACTAAAGCTTCGCAATCTAATTAAAAAGGACTGGAATCAGATATGGGAAAATCAGTGAGCACCTGGTATTTGGCGGCAGCAGTATTTCTGACTATTGTATGGTGGATAGCCTCGGAAATTGTTCAGCTGCCTATTATTCCCAGCCCTCTGTTGGTGGCGGAGAATATGTCAGATATCTTCATGGATTATATTGCTATTCATAGTATCTACAGCCTGTGGCGCATAGCTGCAGGCCTTTTGCTGGCAGTGGTGGTGGGCTTGCCACTGGGGGTAATTATGGGGTATTGCCCCAAATGGGACAGATTTCTATCTCCCTTGGTTTATCTAACCTATCCCATTCCTAAAATTGCCCTGCTGCCTATTTTGATGCTGCTTTTTGGGGTGGGGGAATCATCTAAGATTATTATGATTTTCCTAATAATTCTTTTTCAGGTTGTGGTGGCTGTGCGGGACGGTATCAGAGCCATTCCCCGTGAGACTTTATATCCCTTGTATTCACTGGGAGCAGGTTTTAAGGATATTTTCTTCGAGGTACTGTGGCCAGCCTCCCTGCCTAAGTTTATTACAGCTATCAGGGTAGCATTGGCCACAGCCATTTCCGTGCTTTTCTTTACGGAAACCTTTGGCACCAGATACGGCATGGGTTATTTTATTATGGATGCCTGGCTGAGAGTTAATTATCTGGAAATGTACTCAGGTATTGTGGTATTAAGTTTAATTGGCCTGGTACTATTCACTACCATAGATTTGATTGAACAGCACGCCTGTCACTGGCAGTATAAGTGATAAGGTAAGTGGAATGAACATAAGTAAATTCTTACTGTACAAATTTACTATTGTGATTATATTATCTTTATGATAATATATAGTACGGGATAGAAGTAAAGTTGTAATTAGGGGATGGTTGATGTTATGACAATTCAGTTCGACAAGGATACCCTGAAGGATGTACATGTTACTAATGTGGTGGAGAGATTGATTGATGAAGAATTTCCTACCGTTATGAAAAAGTTTCCTGATGCCTGCTGTTGTTCTCAGTGTCTGTCAGATATTAAGGCTTTGGCTTTGAATGGCCTTAGGCCTAGATATGTGTCTACAGATAGAGGGGATCTTTTTGAGCGGGTGCATATTAGTGATATGATGGTGAAGGTAGAGGCTCTCCGGGCTATGACCGAGGCTGTAGAAAAAGTATCCCGTAATCAGCGCCATGCGCTTGACTAAAAGCAAAGTGACTGCATAATCAAATAAATTTTGAAATTAGGATGGCATGGCCATAAGCAGATAAATTTCTGCTATGGTGGATGCCATCTTCTCGTATTTTGGTGGATTATCTTATGCTGCAATATCAGCAGGAAAAGGCTAAGAATCGGAAGTAAAAGGGCTGTAAATAGAAAAAATATTTGCCAAACAACAGAATATGTGGTATTATCAACATCGTATTAAGTACGAAAGGGGATATAAACCTATGACTAAAGCAGAATTGATTGCAAGTGTTGCAAAAAAAGCAGAGATTACCCAGAAGGATACCGAGGCTGTTGTAAACGCATTCTTCAGCACTGTTCAGGAGACTCTGGCGAAGGGAGAGAATGTTCAGGTTATCGGATTTGGTACTTTCGAGGTTAGAGATCGTGCTGCCCGCACTGGCCGCAACCCTCAGACTGGTGAGGAGATTAAGATTGCCGCTGCCAAGGTTCCAGCTTTCAAGGCAGGCAAGGCATTGAAGGACGCTGTTAATAAGTAATCCTTCTTTATCTTTCGTGAATAAGCTGTTGGTTTTGGTGCTAACAGCTTATTTTTATGAATTTAAAAAAATTTATAAAATAAGCAGGAATTTTAAAAAAAATAGCGAATTACATATATGTATAATGAATTTGCATTGGTACCTGTCGTATTCAAAAATAAACAGGAGGGATGTTTTATGTCTAGTGTCAAGGGGATTAATCCATGGGGAGAGATTCAGTCTATTAAAACCAAGCTGATAGCGGTTATTGCAGGAGCTTCTGTGGTTACGGCTTTGTGCATGGGAGGTTTTTTTATCTTTTCTCAGATTCAGGCCAATCATCAGCAGCTGGCTCATTATCGGGAAACTTTGGAGAAAAATGTAGAATACAGTCTTAAGGGGGAGACTCAGGTTGCCTACAGCATTCTGGATGAGTTCTACAAGAAACAGCAAAGTGGTGAGCTGACTCAGGAGCAGGCTCAGAAAGCTGCAGCAGATGCGGTGAGAGATTTGCGTTATAATGATGGTAAAGGCTATTTCTATGTAGATACCACTGAGGGAGTCAATGTGGTACTGCTGGGCAGAGCTGCTGAGGGTAAATCCAGAATAGATTCTGTGGATCCTCAGGGCAAGTACTACATCAAGGAAATGATTCAAAATGGTATGGCTGAGGGAGGCGGCTTCACTGATTTGATGTTTGCCAAGCCTAATACCACAGAGCCATTGCCAAAGCGTAATTATACCGTATGCTTCAAGCCTTGGAATTGGGTAATTGGTACAGGTATCTGGATTGATGATATTGATACCATGGTGGCTGAGGAAAAAGCCATGCTGGAGTCAGAGTTGAAAAGTGACATTATAGTGGCAGTTACTGTAATGGTAGTACTTTTTGTGCTGATTGCAGCCTTTGCTTTCTACATGGGCAAGCAGATTGCCCTGCCTATTCAGTTGGCAGCTAAGCGAATCAATTATCTGGGAGAGGGAGATTATCGTGCCCATCAGGATGAGGATATTGATGAAATCAAGCATATGCTGGCGCGGCATGATGAACTGGGAGTAATGGCCAGAGCTATGCAGAATATGCGCCTAAAGCAGTCTGAGCTGATGCAGCAGATTGTCACTACCGCAGAATATTTGGCAGCTGCTTCTGAGGAGCTGACTTCTACCTCTGAGCAGGCGGCTACAGTCAGCAAGTCCATTGCCGAATCTGTTATGAATGTAGCAGGCAGCTGTAGTGAGCAGTTCAATCAGGTGGAAACAGCTTCCAGCAGTGTGAACAATCTTACCGCCCATATGGAGGAGTTCTCCGCAACCCTGAGAGAGACTGTAAGCCAGGTACAGGAAACCAATGATGTGGCAGAAACAGGCCGTACCAATGTAGGCGGTGCTGTAAGCAATATGGAAACCATAGATACTACAGTAACAGATATTGCGGGAGTTATTGAGCAGCTAGGGGAGAAATCTCAGCAGATCGGCGTGATTATTGATACTATTTCCTCCATTGCGGAGCAGACCAATTTGCTGGCTCTGAATGCAGCCATTGAGGCTGCTCGGGCTGGCGAGCATGGTCGTGGTTTCGCCGTAGTTGCAGAGGAGGTTCGCAAGCTGGCTGAGCAGTCTCAGGAATCTGCCGGAGAAATCGCCAAGGTAGTAGTTGGTATTCAGCAGGATACAGAGAATGCCGTTAAGTCCATGAAGGCTGGTGTAGGCCAGGTTAAGAAGGGAACCGGGGCTGTTAAGGAAGCTGGTTCTTCCTTCGGACATATTGCAGAAATGGTATCCAAGGTAGCAGATAATTCCAATGCTATGGATGGTGCTGTAACAGAGTTGGCAAATCACACCATGAAGATTAACGAGGCTATTGAAAAGATTAATACCATGAGCCGTTCTGTGGCCAGCGAGGCAGAGACTGTATCTGCTTCCACTGAGGAAGAAACCGCTTCCATGCTGGAAATTGCCGATGCTAGCCGCAAGCTGGCAGAGCAGGCCCAGGATTTGCAGAATGCCCTGAGTAAATTTCAGCTTTAAGTAAAAAATTAAAACATAAAAAAGCTGGCCTAGTGAGAAGAAATTCTCACTAGGTCAGCTTTTAAATTGGCATATTTTATTTAAGGGCTTCCTTAAGAGTCTGGGTATTCTGTTTCATTGCGTTGATATAAGCATCCAGAGCCTGTTCATTGGCTTCGCCAGTAACAATAGGATCCAAAGCATAGATATGAGCACCGGTTTCTCTGGCAATGGTTTCTGCAGCTGTTGGAGAATATTGTGGCTCTGTAAACAACACCTTGGCTGGCAGCTTGTTTACATCCTTGATAATATCCTCCAGCTCCTGAGGAGATGGCTCAGTACCTGGTTCTCTCTCAATAACCTTGATAATACTCAGGTTAAATTCCTGAGCAAAATAAGGGAAAGCTTCATGGAAGGTAACAATATCCCGATGGGAAATATCCTTCAACTCATTGTTCATATAGGCCTGCAGCTCCTTCAGCTTGCCGATATAAACTGCAGCATTGGCCTTGTAGGCTTCAGCGTGGTTGGGATCGGCATCACACAGCTGCTGGGAAATGTTTTCCACCTGCTTAATGGCATTATCCACATCCAGCCATACATGAGGATTTGGTTGCCCATTTTCTTCCAGAAGGGAGATATCCTTGCTGGCATCAATAACCGTCAGATTTTTGTGCTCCTTGATTACCTTGTCCAAAAAGGATTCCATGTCGGCACCGTTGGCTACGAAAACATCTGCCTTTTCCAGGGTTTTCATATCATCAGTAGTTAGCTGATAATCGTGGAGGCAGCCAGTCTGTGGCTTGGTCATATTTGTAAGTTGTACACCCTCCACACCCTTGGTAATATTGGCTGTAGCAATATACATAGGATAGAAAGAGGTGACGATGTGCAACTGGCCATCCTTTGGGGAGGTCTGGGGTTCATTGCTGCCACAGCCTGTTAATAAGCTGGTAGATAGCAACAGCATTGTGAGAAGTAAATAAAATAGTTTCTTCATATGCATTCTCCTTATACAAAAAATAAAACTTAAATCGTGTATACATCATACCATTTTTGTCAAGGAACAACAAATTGAAAATAATTTTCATCTGATACGCAGAGGGCATATTTGGGCAAAAAAAGATGACGGTATCAAATTTTGACACCGCCAATGGGATGGAGAAAATGATGTATATGGGATAGTACCTAAAGTACATATCTTGTACATCAAAGGGATTATCTATAATATAGCAGGCTTGTCTGAAAAGAAAATGAAAATTTCCAGGAATGCAAAAATTGTTGAACATAAAACTAAATATCCTGGCATTTACTTTGGAAAGTTTAAGGGGTATAATAAATGGCAGTAATAAATGATTGATAGGTGATAAGATGCTTATATGTAATAAATTAAGTGAAGCAAAACAACTTTTGGGAGATAAAGGAACGGCGGTGGCTCTGGGAACCTTTGACGGAGTTCATATAGGGCACCAAAGTATTATTCAGCGGGCTATGAATCTGGCCAAGGCTCACAAGCTGGTCAGCGTGGTTTACACCTTTAGCAATCATCCCTTGGAGCAGATTGCACCAGATAAGGTGCCTATGCAGATTGGTGATAATATTTCCAAGGCAGATATTCTGAAAGCCATGGGAGTACAGATGCTGGTGAATGTGGCCTTTAATGAAAAGCTGTGTCGCCAAAGTCCAGAGGCTTTTATTGATGAACTTTGCCACAGCTTGAATCCTCATTATCTGGTAACAGGCCCTAATTTTTCCTTTGGCGCCAAGGCCAAGGGCAATCCTCGTATGTTGATGCGCATGGGGGAGGAATATGGCTTTCAGGCAGAGGTGGGCCAGGCGGTACAGCTGGATGGCCGTATGGTAAGCAGTACCAGAATCCGCGGTCTTATAGAAGCCGGGGATTTGGAAAAAACCAATGAGTATCTTGGCAGGTATTTCAGCTTTGGAGGCCGGGTGATTCATGGAGATCATCGTGGCCGGAAGCTGGGGTTTCCTACAGCCAATCTGGCTATCGGCTCTCATCGGGCCATGCTGCCTAATGGTGCTTATGCTGTGCTGATTTGGCTAAATGGTAAAAGATATAATGGTATTGCCAATATAGGGGATAATCCTACCTTTGAGGGCTGTAATCGCCGTTTGGAGGTGAATATTCTGGATTTTTCCCAGAATATCTATGATGCGGCTATTACGGTACAGTTTGTGGCCAAGCTTAGGGAACAGAAAAAATTTAGTGGTGTAGATGCCTTGGTAAAACAGCTTCGTGCAGATGAAATCACTGCTCGCAAATTATTGGCAGACAAAGTTAAATAAGTATTTACAGAGTTAAGAGTTTATGATATAGTATTCGTTGTGTGTCAGATAATTTATGAATGGACACATGCCTCTTGCCTAGATGGGCGACACTCCGACGCTGGTCCCGGCTTGGGGAAATAATTAATTAGGAGGAATATAATTATGTTGACTCAGGAAGCAAAGCAGGAAATTATTCAGAAGTATGCCGTACACGAAGGTGACACTGGTTCTCCAGAGGTACAGATTGCAGTTCTCACTGCACGTATCATTTACCTCACCGAGCATCTGAAGGAGCACAAGAAGGATCATCATTCCCGTCGTGGTCTGTTGAAGATGGTTGGTCATCGTCGTCGTCTCCTGGCTTATCTGAACAAGGTTGACATCGAGCGCTATCGTGCAATCGTTGCTAAGCTGGGCCTGCGCAAGTAATTGCATTGAATCCCTCACTTCGGTGGGGGATTTTTGTTTTTGTGAAAAAATATTAGGCTTTTTATTTGAATATGTGTTATACTAACTTAGTATGCAAAAAGAATGAAAATTAGGAGGAAAAACTTGATGCAGAGTTTTGAGATGCAGCTTGGCGGCAGAACTTTTACCGTTGAGACTGGCAAGATGGCAAAGCAGGCAAATGGTGCTGTTTTGGTTCGTTATGGTGAATCCGTTGTATTGGTTACTGCTACCGCTTCTGAGGAGCCTCGTGAGGGCGTTGATTTCTTCCCTTTGACCGTTGATTATGAGGAGAAGATGTACGCCGTTGGCAAGATTCCTGGCGGTTTTATAAAGAGAGAAGGTCGTCCTGGAGAGTCTGCAATTCTGTGCAGCCGTCTCATTGACCGTCCTATTCGTCCTCTGTTCCCAGAGGGTTATAGAAATGATGTACAGATTGTAGCTACTGTATTGTCCGTAGAGCAGGACAATGCACCAGAGATTGCAGCTATGATTGGTGCATCCTGTGCTTTGACTATTTCTGATATTCCTTTCATGGGCCCTATTGCCGGTGTGCGCGTAGGCCGTATTGAGGGAGAATTTGTTATCAACCCTACTGTTGAGCAGCGTGAGAAGTCTGATTTGAATCTGACCATTGCTGGCTCCCGTGATGCAGTTATGATGGTTGAGGCTGGTGCTGATGAGCTGCCAGAGGAAGTTATTCTGGAGGCCATTCTCTTCGGCCACGAGGAAATCAAGAAGATTGTTGCTTTCCAGGATGAGATGCAGAAGGCTGTGGGCAAGGCTAAGAGAGAGGTTAAGCTCTTTGCTGTACCAGAGGAAATGGAGCAGGCTATTCGTGCCTATGCTACTGACAAGCTGGATGCTGCAGTCCGCAACCCAGATAAGCTGGATCGTGACGAGCATATTGCTGCTGTTAAGGCTGAGGCTTTGGAGCATTTCCTGGAGATTTATCCAGATGCAGTTAAAGAAATTCCTTATATGCTCCACAAGATTGTTAAGGAAATCGTTCGCCGCATGATTACCAAGGAGAAGATTCGCCCTGATGGTCGTGAGGTAGAAGAGGTTCGTCCTATTAGCTGTGAGGTAGGTATTTTGCCTCGTACTCATGGTTCTGGCCTGTTTACCCGTGGTCAGACTCAGATTTTGACTATTACTACCTTGGGCTCTCTGGGAGATGAGCAGGTAATTGATGGCCTTGGTGTAGAAACCAGCAAGCATTATATCCATCAGTACAATTTCCCTGGCTACTCTGTAGGCGAGGCTCGTCCTGTTCGTGGCCCAGGCCGTCGTGAGATTGGTCATGGTGCTTTGGCAGAGCGTGCTCTGGTGCCTGTTATTCCTTCCACTGAGGATTTCCCATATACCATTCGCATGGTATCCGAGGTATTGGAGTCCAACGGATCCAGCTCTATGGGTTCCGTTTGCGGCAGCACTCTTTCCCTGATGCATGCCGGTGTGCCTATTAAGCGTCCAGTTTCCGGCGTGGCTATGGGCTTAGTAAAGGATGGAGATGATTATACCATTCTTACCGATATTCAGGGTATGGAGGATGCTCTGGGTGATATGGACTTCAAGGTAGCAGGTACTACTGAGGGCGTTACTGCTATTCAGATGGATATTAAGATTAAGGGTATTTCCCGTGAGATTCTGTCCTCTGCTTTGGCTCAGGCTAAGCGGGGCCGTGCCTTTATTCTGGGCAAGATGCTGGAGTGTATTGCTCAGCCAAATGAGGAATTGAGCAAATATGCTCCCCGTGTTACCACCATGCACATTAAGCCAGATAAGATTCGCGAGGTTATCGGGCCAGGCGGCAAGATGATTAAAAAGATTATCGACGAGTGCGGTGTACAGATCGATATTGATGATGATGGAACTGTTCGCATTTCCGCTACCAGCGTAGATGCTTCCGCTGCAGCTGTAGCTGCCATTGAGGACATTGTTCGCGAGGTAGAGGTAGGCCAGGTATATAGAGGCAAGGTTACCCGCCTGATGGCCTTTGGTGCCTTTGTTGAACTCTTCCCAGGTCATGAAGGTCTTTGCCACATTTCCCAGCTGGACAAAAAGCGGGTGGAAAAGGTAGAGGACTATGTCAAGGAAGGCGACGAGCTGGATGTTAAGGTTGTTGAAATAGACCAGAAGGGCCGCGTAAATCTGTCTCATAAGGTTCTGCTGTAATTTTGCAGGATTTCCAATAGTATTTCCGGGGCTCGCAGGTGGCTGTTAAAGGTCGGTTTGCGAGCCCTTTATTGTTCTATGAGGTGATGAACTTGTTGAAAGAGATGAAGCAGTCTCCTTCGGAGATGGCCAGAAGATTTCTGGTATTCTCTCTCTGTCTGGTCTTTATGGGCTTTGGTGTAGCCTGTATGATTAAATCTGCCTTGGGTGTATCCCCGATTTCATCCTTGCCGTATACCTTTTCCTTGCTTTTTACAGGTATTACTGTAGGTGGTTGGACAGCTCTGTTGAATCTTTTTATGATTATTCTCCAGCCTGTGCTAAAGCCAGGGATACCAAAGAAGCTGTTGTTTTTGCAGGTAGGCATGACAGTAGTATTTGGATATTTTATTGATTTGTCCTTGGAATTTTTGGCACCTTTGGTTTTGACTGCCTATATAGGTCAGGTGGCTATGCTTTTGGCTGGCTGTACCATTATGGCCTTTGGTATATATCTGGGGATTATTGCCAGAATTACTTTACTGCCTATGGATGCCCTGCTGCAGGTAGTATCTGAGCGCTTGGAGAAGCCATATACTTCCGTAAAGGTTGTTTCCGATTTAGGTATGACTATTACATCAGCTGCTTTGTGTCTGGTGTTTATAGGGGAGCTGACCGCTGTGCGAGAGGGCACCTTGATAGCAGCCTTTTTCTGCGGTTCAGAAATAAAATTCTTCAGTACCTATTTAAAGGGCTTGACCTATTTGCTTCTGCCCGAAAATCTGATTCAAAAGGAGCGGGAAAAACAGGAAATACCCAAGGTTTCAGAACGGCATTTTGTGCTGACTGTTTCCCATGAATATGGCAGTGGCGGCAGAACTATTGCAAGAAGAATTGCCCATGAGCTGGGACTGCCTTATTATGATACGGAGATAATCAAAATGGCAGCAGAGCGCAGTGATTTTGCGGAGGAATATCTCAAGGAGCACGAGGAAAAAATCACCAGCACCGCACTGTATAGGTTGTTTGACTGGTACACTGGGGCTTTGCCAGGGAATCAGAGACCTGTGCAGGAGCAGATTTTTCAGCTGGAAGCCAAGGTTATTCAGGAAATTGCGGCCAAGGATTCCTGCGTAATTGTAGGTCGTTTGGCTAATTATATTTTGCAGAAGCATCGTAATTCACTGCATATTTTTATTACTGCTGACGAAAAAGAAAGGGTACAGCGGGTTATGCGGAAGGAAAATATTTCTGCCGAAGAAGCCTTGGATAGGATTCAGGATTTTGCTTCAGATAGAAAAAATCATTGTCAGGAATTTTCTGATATGGAATGGGGCAATGGTATGAATTATGATATTACCATTAAATCCAATCGTTATGGTGTGGATAGAACCGCAGCGGTTTTGATACAGTTGATTAAGGAATTTAGAATGATGCAGTTTTAATAAAGGGAGGCAGGAGGCATGAAGCTATCCCAGCGAGGTCGTTATGGCGTTCTGGCGTTGCAGGATCTGGCCAATGAATATGGTACAGGGCCGGTGGCATTGAAATCTATAGCAGAGCGTCAGGATATCTCAGAGAATTATTTGGAGCAGCTAATGGGTACTTTGAAAAAGGCAGGTTTTGTCAAAAGTATTCGTGGAGCTCAGGGTGGCTATATACTAGCCAAGGAGCCTGTTGATATATCCATTGGGGAAATTATTGTTGCTATGGAGGGCCCTATTGCCTTTGCCGACTGTATGCAGATGGATGGGGATGCGCCCTATGTATGTGCAAAAGCAGCCAGCTGTAGTCGGCGGGATGTTTGGGACAAGATTGGAGCCAGAATAAATGAGGTTCTAAATTCTATTACCTTGGAGGAAATTAGGGAAAAACCAGGTAAATAAACCTAGTGTGAGCTATTGTACTAGAAAAAATACATGTTATAATAGGGTATAGCTAAATACATAAAAAGTATATTAGAGGAGGACGTAACATGGTTGGAGATATTCTGCGCGGGGAACGTGAGAAACAGGGATTAACCATTGAAGATATAGCTAGAGAAACCAGTATTCGTGATATATATTTGGAGGCTATAGAAAAGGGAGATTATGATTCCCTGCCTGGAGATGTATATGCCAAGGGATTTATTAGAAATTATTCCCGGTTTTTGCAGATAGACGGAGATGCCCTGCTGGATAAATACGATGAGGAAAGAAATATTAACAAGGTGGTTCAGCCTGTGGACCAGCCTCAGGAGCCAGCGCAGAATCCTCAGCCTGCTCAGCCAAAAACCAATCTTTTTGCTGCTGGTGATGCCTATCGGGATAGCTTGGAGCGGGAAGAAAAAAGTGGTTCCAAGAAGTTTATGATTCTGCTGGGAATTATGTTTGTGTTCCTAGGTGGCGTTTATATTGCCTTTATGGATGATGGTAGCGAAAATGCTCCTAAGCAGGAGACTGTCAAGGTGGAAACTACCAAGCCGGCACCAGTGGAAAAGAAATATGATGGTGTGGAGATTACCGCCAAGGCTTTGGAAAACTGCTGGATTTCCGTTAAGATTGATGGTCAGCCAGCCTTTGAGGGTACTATAGAAAAGGGTAAGGAAATGTCCTGGCAGGGCAAGGAGAATGTGGATATTCTGGCTGGCAACGCTGGCGGCATTCAGATTACCTTTAATGGCAAGGATGTAGGTACCCTGGGACAGATGGGCCAGGTAGAGGAGCGCAGCTTCAAGAAGGATGAGCCAGCTAAAGCAGCTGAAAATTCTCCTGCTCAGCAGGAAAGTGCTCCACGCACCTATGAGGAAAGCAGCAGCTCTCAGGCTAATCATTACAGTGCCCCAGAGCCAGAACCTCAGCCAGTGCAGGAGGAAGTACCAGCTGCCCAGCCAGCAGCTCCTGAGCCTGCTGCTGCGCCAGAGCCAGCACCAGCAACCCCACAGCCAGCAGCAGAGACGGCACCGGCAGCACCTCAGGGCTGAGATAGGAGCAGGAAGGTTTTATGAGTTTTTTGCCTGTAACAAGGGCGGATATGGAAGAGCGGGGCTGGGAACAGCTTGATTTTATCTTCGTTTCAGGGGATGCCTATGTGGATCATCCCAGTTTCGGTCCGGCTATTTTGTGCCGTTTGCTAGAAAAACATGGCTATAAGGTGGGGATTATTCCTCAGCCTGACTGGCATCATACAAAGGACTTTACCAGCCTGGGTAAACCTAGGCTGGGCTTTCTTGTGTCTAGCGGTAATTTGGATTCTCAGCTGAATCGCTATACTGCTGCCAAGAGACTTAGGCATGATGATTCCTATTCTCCCGGAGGCAAGGCGGGCAAGAGGCCAGAGCGGGCTGTGCTGGTTTATACTCGAAAGCTGCGGGAATGCTGGGGAGAGCAGGTGCCTATTATTATTGGAGGCATTGAAGCCAGCCTACGGCGGTTTGCCCACTATGATTATTGGCAGAATGAGGTTCGTGCCTCTATTTTGGCAGAGTGTCCTGCAGATTTGCTGGTATACGGCATGGGGGAAAGACAGCTGATAGATATTGCCGCCCAGCTTCATCAAGGAGTAGCCATAGAAAATATTCAGGATGTGCAGGGAACCTGCTTCAAGGTGCCTAATTTTGATTATATTTGGGATTATACCCCTTTGCCATCTCTAGCAGAGGTAAAAAGGGATAAAAAGGCCTTTGCCGAGGCCTTTAAGGTGGAATATCTGGAGCAGGATGCTTTCCGAGGCAAGAAGCTGGCTCAGCAGAATGGGGATTTTTGTATTGTGCAGAATCCACCAGCCATGCCTCTTTCCACAGAGGAAATGGATGAAATCTACGATTTGCCCTACGAAAGAAATTGGCATCCTATGTATGATGCTGCAGGGGGAGTGCCTGCTATCAAGGAGGTCAAATTCAGTATTACCGCCCAGCGAGGGTGCTTCGGCGGCTGTAATTTCTGTGCTATTATCTCCCATCAGGGCAGGATTATTCAGCCTCGCAGTGATGAGTCAATTATTCGGGAGGCTGTCCGCATTACCAAGGAGCCGGATTTTAAGGGTTATATTCACGATGTGGGAGGCCCTACCGCCAACTTTCATCGTACTTCCTGTGATATGCAGCTAAAGCGGGGCACCTGTCACGGCAAGCAATGCCTGTCTCCTGATGTATGCCGCAATCTGGTGGCAGATCAGCAAGGGTATATTGAGCTTTTGCGGAAGCTTAGACAATTGCCAAGGGTAAAAAAGGTCTTTATTCGTTCTGGCATTCGATTTGATTATTTGCTGTTGGCCAAGGATGATTTTCTGCGGGAGCTGTGTGAGCATCATATTAGTGGTCAGCTGAAAATTGCTCCAGAGCATATTTCTGACCGAGTTACCAGAATAATGGGTAAATCCGGCAGCAAGGTCTATAGACGGTTTGTGGAAAAATTTACCCGTATGAACCAAAAGCTAGGGAAAAAGCAGTATCTGGTGCCTTACTTTATGTCCAGCCATCCCGGTTGTCATTTGGAGGATGCCATTGAGCTGGCAGAGTTCATCAAAGAGATGGGCTATCATCCAGAGCAGGTGCAGGATTTTATTCCAACACCAGGCACCCTGTCCACCTGTATGTGGTACACAGGCCTTAACCCCTTGACCGGAGAGGCGGTATATTCCGCCAAATCCAAGGAAGATAAGGCCATGCAAAGGGCCTTGATGCAGTTCTGGCTGCCGGGGAATTACGGCTTGGTGAAAAAGGCTCTTTGTCAGGCGGGACGACAGGATTTGATTGGCTATGGGCCTCATTGCCTTATTAGGCCGGAGAAAAAGAATAAGCAAGTACAAACAAGGAAAAGGTTGGTGAAATAAATGCGTTGTCCATATTGTAGTACTCCGGATTGCCGTGTTATTGATTCCAGGGCGGTGGATGGAGGGCGAACCATCAAAAGGCGTCGAGGCTGCAGCAGCTGTGGCAACCGTTTTACCACCTTTGAAACTGTGGAGCAAATGCCTCTGATGGTATTAAAGCATGATGGCTCCCGTCAGATTTTTGATATTAACAAACTGCTTAATGGTCTGATTCGTTCCTGCGACAAAAGGGACAAATCCTTGGACAGCCTTATGGCTCTGGCCCATAATATTGAGCAGAATCTGCGCCAGAGATATGAGCAGGAGGTTCCCTCCAAAGCTATTGGGGAGGAGGCCTTGGCTCAGCTCAAGAATTTTGACCAGGTGGCCTATATTCGTTTTGCTTCGGTTTATCGTCGTTTTACGGATATTCAAAGCTTTAAAAAGGAATTGGATGTATTGGCCGGTCATGAATGATTGTATGAGAAAAATATTGATTAGCGATTAGGAGAGTATTTTGGGTTGGAAGTTAAAGGAGCAGCTTAGACAGCAGCTGGCACGGGAAACAGGCTATTATGTATATCCAGCAGGAGGCAGAATCCGTTTTGCCTTAACATATCCCAATTCCTATTTTGTAGGAATGTCCAATCTTGGTTTGCATATTGTATATCGTCTGCTGAATCAGCGAAAGGATACAGCCTGTGAGCGGGTATTCTGTCCAGAAAAGCGGCACCAGGCGGAATATGTCAAAACCAGGACTCCTTTGTTGAGCCTGGAAACCCAGACGGAGCTGAATCGCTTTGATATTGTAGGCTTTGTAGTGTCCTTTGAAATGGACTATTTCAACATCCTTACCATGCTGGAGCTAGGGAAGATTGTACCTCTGGCCAAGGACAGGTCAAATATGGATCCCTTGATAATCGGTGGTGGTCCCTGTGCCACCTTTAACCCAGAGCCGTTAAGCCCTTTCTTTGATGCCTTTATCATAGGCGAGGGTGAGGTAATCATGCCGCCCTTTATGGATGTATATCATGAAATGAAGGCTCAGGGAGCAGATAGAGAATCTATTTTGCAAGCCTTGGCTCAGGTGCCGGGAGTATATGTCCCTTTGGTTCATAAGCTGGAGCAGGGCAGTGGTCAGGTACAGCGCCAATGGCTGGCTGATTTGGATGCATTTCCGGGGGAAACGGCTGTATACACAGAGGATACGGAATTTAATCTGCATCTGGTGGAAATAGCTAGAGGCTGCGGCCGTCATTGTCGTTTCTGTATGGCAGGCTATTGTTTCCGCAAGCCGCGGAATCGTTCCCTAGAGGCCATTGAAAAAATGTTGGTAAAGGCAAGGGATTCTGGCCGCAGGGTAGGTCTAATGGGAGCGGCAATTTCCGATTATCCCGAAATTGATCAGCTGTGTAAGGAAATTCTAGGGGATGGCCTAAGTATGTCTGTTGCCTCCTTCCGAGCTGATTCCGTTACTCAGGAGCTGGTGGATTCACTGGCAGCCAGCGGATTGCGCACCCTTACTATGGCGCCAGAGGCTGGCAGTCACCGCATGAGGGCGGTGGTGAACAAGGGCATTGAGGAGGAGCATCTTCTTAATGCTATGGATATGGGTATCAAGGCAGGGATAAAGAATTTCCGCCTATACATTATGATTGGTCTGCCGGGAGAAGGGCCGGAGGATATTCAAGGCATTATAGATATGGCCTGTCGTCTAAAGGATTTTATGGAGGAGCACAAGGCTATGGGACGGCTTACCCTGAGTATCAACCCTTTTATTCCCAAGCCCTTTACCCCTTTCCAGTGGGAGCCTATGGCACCTTTGAAGTATATCCAAAACTCCTTGAAACAGATAACTACCGCCTTGAAGAAACGGCATAATATAGAGGTTATTGCAGAATCTCCCCGGGATGCCTATATACAGGCCTTTTTGGCTCGAGGGGATAAGCAGGCAGGCGAAGTTCTGTGGCAGGCTCACCAAAACGGTGGCAGTAAGGCCATGAAGTCAGTTTTGAAGGCTCAGGGTACTAAGCTGGAGGATTATGTTTCCCAGCCACTACCTATAGATGAACTATTGCCTTGGGAGGTACTGGATATGGGCTTTACCAGAGAGTATCTACTGGAGGAACTGGCAGAAGCCAAAAAACCAGAGCCGGCCCATACCATTAAATGTTTTGATGGCTGTAAGCGGTGCGGTGTTTGTAAATAGCCAATTGGCAAAGAAGGCAAGGGTGATAGACAAATGGGATTTAAATTAATAGCTGGCAATCGGCCTCAGCTTTGGCTGGGCAGCTTTGACATTTTCCCTCAGGATAAATTTCGGCATGGCATTTCTACTAAGCATGGAGGCTGTAGTCAGGGAGAATACGCTTCTCTTAATCTGGGGCTTCATGTGGAGGACGAGGCAGAAAAGGTTATTGCCAATCGGAGAATTTTTTGTGAAGCTCTAGGCATGGACAGCGAAAAAACCACTACCTGTCAGCAGGTTCACGGCAACAATGTGGCAGTGATAACAGAAAAGCAGGCAGGAGCAGGCTTTCTGGATTTCAGCCAGAGTATTCCCGATACAGATGCCTTGATAACCAATGTACCAGGGGTACCGCTAATGCTGTTCTTTGCTGATTGTACTCCTATTTTGCTGGCAGATCCTGTCCATAGGGCAGTAGGTCTTGCCCACGGAGGCTGGAAGGGAACCTTCGGCAGCATTGTGGCAAAGACCGTGGAGGCCATGCAGGATAACTATGGCTCCCGTCCAGAGGATATTTTGGCGGCCATTGGCCCTTCCATCGGTTCCTGCTGTTATCAGATAGGCGATGATTTGGCAGAGAAATTCCGTGCTAAGTTTCCAGAATTTCAGACAGAAATTCTCTCTGGCCCAGAGGGAAATATTCATCTTGACTTGCAGCGAACCAATACCATGCAGCTTTGGCAGGCAGGACTAAAGCCTGAGCATATAGAAAATGCCCACGTATGTACCTGCTGTCATAGTGAACAATTTTTTTCTTATCGGGCAGATAAAGGTAAAACAGGTCGCATTGCAGCCATAATTAGTGTAAAATAGATAGTATATGAACACAAGGAGTGATAGACATGATAGAAGAAAAGCTCCATGAAGTAGAAGCGAAGATTGCCACCAGTATGAAGAAACGGTCAGCAGATTGTCAGGATGATGTACTGCTGATAGCTGTTACCAAAAATCACGATATACACGCTATGCGTCAGGCTATAGATGCTGGTATTACAGATATTGGGGAGAACCGTATTCAGGAAGCCAAAGAGAAATATGAAACCTTGGACAGAAAGGTTACCTGGCATCTTATCGGCCATCTCCAGACTAATAAGGCCAAGCAGGCAGTAAAGATTTTTGATCTGATTCATTCTGTAGACAGCCTTCATTTGGCAGAGGCTCTCAACAAGGCAGCAGCAGGTATTAACAAGGTACAAAAGGTGTTGGTACAGGTTAATCTGGCCCATGAAGATTCCAAATCTGGAATTTATGAGGATGGCTTAGAGGAATTGCTGCATCAGGTGGATGAGATGGATAATCTTCAGCTTATGGGCTTAATGTGTATTGCACCAAACTATGAGAATGTGGAAGATTGTCGGCCTTTATTTGCCAATATGAAAAAAATTTATGACCATATAAAGGAGATTTCCTGGCAGAAGGCGAATATTAAGTATTTATCAATGGGAATGACTCATGATTATACAATTGCTGTAGAAGAGGGTGCCAATGTTGTACGGGTAGGTACAGGTATTTTTGGCCCTAGACAGTATTGATTTAGCACAAATAGGGAGGATCTACCCATGGGGAAAATAAAGGATTTTTTTACAAAAATTGGTGTTGCAGATTCTGACGGTGAGGAAGGATTTCAGAATACCACTGCCGATACAAAGCAAGCAGATAATTCTGAGAAGGAGGAGCCTGTGCCTCAAAATGGACGGAATATTCATAACAGTCAGGGAGAGGAAAGACCGGCAGAGCCTGTAGGCAATGACTTTAGCAGGGGACATAGCTCCAAAGTTGTGAATATTGGCAGTACCGCTGGTTCCATTCGGGAAGGGAGCAAGACCTATGCCACGTCCCATGGTGTTTACCGCCAGGCTGACAATATGAAAGTGGTCGTTATACAGCCAAGATCTCTGGATGATTCCCAGCAGATTGCCAATTGCCTGAAGGAAAAACGCCCTGTAGTTATTAACTTTGAGGGGGTTGACGATCAGCTCTATCGGCGGATTCTGGACTTTGTCAGCGGTACTACCTACGCTTTGGATGGCAATGTTAATTCCATCAGCAGCAGAGTATGGCTGTTTGCACCGAAAAATGTCAATGTTGCTGTAAAAAAGCAGGGAAATAATGATCAGGGAGATATGCCCTGGGAAAAGAAATAAATAATTATCAAAGGATTGGGAATATATGGCAGGAGCAGAACAAAAAGAAAAGATTCTCAGATATTATCGCAATACAGAGGGAGAGGAAGTAGCTATTCGGCTGGTTGATATGGCTGAGCAGGTACAAAGAAGTCAGAAATTCCGCTTGGGAGAGTTTCTGGATCCCTATGGTCAGGAGATTGCGGAAACCATAGCGGCAAACTATCCTGGTCTGAGACTGGATATGGATGGCGGCTATCAGGGAGCAGAACGGCAGCGGGCCATGTTTGTGGATCAGGATTTTGGCGGCTCTCCTTCCTTTGAGTTGGCCTATATCCGCATAGAATGGAACGGTCAGTTTGAGCATATTGGACACAGAGATGTGCTGGGGGCCATTATGAGCCTTGGCTTTGAGCGGAACCGTTTAGGGGATATTATTATGGGCAATGCCCAGGCTGGCGTGGTTACAGATAAAAAGCTGGCAGATTATCTGCTTACCAATCTTATCCAGATTGGCCATAGCGGTGTGAAATGCCAGTTGGCGGATTTGTATACCATTCCTCCCAAGGAGGAAAAATACAAGGAGCTGCGGGCTACAGTAGCTTCTCTGCGGGTGGATTCCATTGCTGCTGCAGGCTATGGTGTATCCAGAAGCCGGGCAGCAGCAGATATTGCCGCAGACAAGCTGAAGCTGAATTGGCAGCCTGTGAAAAATTCTTCCCAGAATGTAAAGGAGGGGGATACCCTTTCTCTTCGGGGCAGAGGCAGGCTGGAGGTTGCCGAGGTTCGCGGTCAGACAAAGAAGGGCCGTATTGGAGTCCTGTTAAAACGCTATTACTAATACCTTGGAGGTAATGATATGCTTACACCGGTGGATATACATAATAAGGAATTTACCACAAGTTTTCGTGGCTTTAATAAAGAGGATGTAGATGATTTTCTGGATCAGGTGGTTAATGATTATGAAGCCCTGTACAGAGAGAACCGCCAGCTGAAAAAGGAAATCGAGCTGAACAAAAAACAGCTGGATCAGTATCATCAGCTGGAGAAGAATCTTCAGGATACCCTGCTGGTGGCTCAGCGTACTGCTGACGAGGTGGTAACTACTGCCAATACCAGAGGAGAGGAGATTCGTCAGGCTGCTAAGCAAGCTGGGGAGAATCTTAAGCGGGAGGCTCAGCTTTATGCAGATAAGCTCCGTCAGGAAGCGGAGCAGGATTGCAAGCGCAAGATAGACCATGCAGCGACACAGGTTCGTGCCGCTGTGGAGGAATACGACCGTCTGGTAAGAGAGCGTCGTCAGTTTGTGGCCAAGATGCGGAATCTGTTGCAGACAGAGCTGGGACTTTTGGAAGAAGCTTATGATATTATGCCTGACAAGGTGGAGAATCATCCTAAGCAGGTTGAGGAAAAATCTGACCTTGATAAGGCTCATGATGAAAATATGCATTTTGAGGCTCAGCAGGATAGGGACGATGATGAAGAATTGCAGGATGATAATAACCTGCAGAAGGAATCAGTGTCTGCGCCTAATATTGAGGCCCAGACAGATAAGGATAATAAGGAAAATTAGTAATTTAAATAAATATGGAGGCTGTGGCAGGTGCCATTAGGTATTGGAATTTTTGTTTTTATTTTAGATCAGCTGGTTAAGCATATGGTATTAGGAAGTATGCATTTGGGAGAGTCTATACCCATAATTAAAGATGTGTTTCATATTACTTTTGTGCTTAATCCAGGGGCTGCCTTTGGGATGCTGGAGCATCAGCGATGGATATTCATTGCTGTAGCCTTGCTGGTTGTGGTATTGGCATTGGTATTTTATAAGCATATTCAGCGGGAGAGCCTGATAACTCGCATTGGGGCAGGACTGTTGCTGGGAGGTGCCTTGGGTAATCTGCTGGATAGAATCCAAAGTGGTTTGGTAGTGGATTTTTTGGATTTCAGAATATGGCCTGTCTTTAACATTGCAGATATAGCAATCTGTGGCGGGGCAGCCATGTTGATTTGGGATATGTGGCAAAGGCGGAATGAGGATGAGGAATAGTTTTACAGTTGAAAATACCGGCGAAAGGCTGGATGTGTTTTTGACAGGCCAGATGCCGGAGTTTTCCCGTTCTCATATTCAGAAGCTGATAGCCAGCGGTCAGACTTGGGTAAATGGCGTGAACCGCAAGGGAAACTTCAAACTAAAGCCCCATGATGTGGTGGAGCTGGAAGTGCCAGAGCCGGAGCAGGTGGCTATCCTGCCAGAGGATATACCCTTGGATATCCTTTATGAGGACAAGGATATTATTGTTATTAACAAGGCTAGAGGCATGGTAGTGCATCCCGCTCCTGGTGTATACTCTGGTACTTTGGTGAACGCCTTGATGTATCATTGTCAGGATCTTTCTGGTATCAATGGAGAGATTCGTCCCGGTATTGTCCATCGTTTGGACAAGGATACTTCCGGAGTCATGGTAGCAGCCAAAAACGATGCTGCTCATATGCATTTGGCCAGTCAGATTCAGGCCAAAACTGCTTTCCGCATATATCAGGCCTTGGTTTGGGGTAATATCAAAGAGGAGTCTGGCATAATTCGGGGAGATATTGGCCGTCATCCAGTGGATAGAAAAAAGATGGCTGTGGTGCAGGAAAACGGCAAACCAGCCACCACCCATTTTCGTGTTTTGGAACGGTATGGGGAAGCAACCTTGGTGGAGTGCAGATTGGAAACAGGCCGTACCCACCAGATAAGAGTTCACATGGCTTATATTGGACATCCCTTGTTGGGAGATCCTAAATATGGCACAGATAAAAAGGGCAGGGTGAGAGGAAGCTTTGCTATTCAGGGACAGGCTCTCCATTCCATGAGCTTGGAGCTGACTCATCCAGTCACCGGGGAGCGCATGAAATTTCATGCCCCTATGCCGGAGGATATGGAGAAGCTTATAGAGAAGCTTCGCCATCGACTGGCTAAATAGCAATAATTGTCTTTGAGGGGAGAGGTAGTTATGCAAAACCTTATTGAGAAAACTGTATTAATGGACGAGCAGGGCATCAATCGTGCTTTGGTAAGAATTTCCCACGAAATTGTGGAGAAAAACAAAGGTGTAGCGGATATTGTATTGGTAGGCATTCGCTCTCGGGGCGTGCCTTTGGCAGAGCGCATTGCCGAAGCTATTGCCAATATTGAGGGCAAGAAACCTCCTGTAGGCATTCTGGATATTACCCTTTATCGTGATGACCTTTCCCATCTGTCCTATCAGCCGGTAGTGCGGCCTACCACCATGCCTGTGGATCTTGACCGCAAGACTGTGGTACTGGTGGACGATGTACTGTATACAGGCCGTACCATTAGAGCTGCCTTGGATGCGGTAATGGATATGGGTAGGCCTCATGCCATACAGTTGGCGGTACTGGTGGACAGAGGCCATCGGGAATTGCCTATTCGGGCGGATTATGTAGGCAAGAATGTTCCTACTTCTTCCAAGGAGATTATCAGTGTTCTGATTCAGGAAATTGATAATGAGGATAGAGTAGTTATCCGGGAGGAAGCTGAGAATCAGGCTTAAGCCTGATTTTGAGAGTTAGAAGTTATTAGAGATTATGAGGAAAGGAGCCTTTGCTATGCTGCTTTTTACCTATTATGGCCATGCTGCCTTTGCTTTGAACAATGCCAAGCGCAAGCTGTTATTTGATCCATTTTTTACAGGAAATCCTGCCGCTACTACGGCTGCAGATGTAATTACCTGCAATTATATTTTGGTTTCTCATGGTCATGGAGATCATCTAGGGGATACTGCCCATATTGCCCAGAAAACCGGGGCTAGGGTTATTGGCTGTCCAGAGCTGTTGGAGGCCTGTCAGGCTGAAAACGGCCACGGCATGAATATTGGCGGCAAGGCAGATTTTGATTTTGGCTCCGTCTATATGACACAGGCCATACACAGCAGCGGTATTCCAGGCCTGCTGTCCTGCGGTTTTGTGGTATCTATGGAGGGAAAGAATATCTATTATGCAGGAGATACTGCCCTCTTTAGTGATATGGAACTGATAGGCAAACGCTTTGCTTTGGATTGTGCTGTCCTGCCTATAGGAGATAATTACACTATGGGTATAGAGGATGCAGCTGAGGCAGTAAAGCTTCTAAAGCCGAAGCATGTTATTCCGGTGCACTACAATACCTGGCCAGTAATTCAGGCTGAGCCTGAAAAGTTTAAGACACTGGTGGAGGCGGAGGCTACCGCTAAGGTGCATATTCTCCACCCAGGAGACAGCATGGATTTGTCGGAATTAAAGTGAGGTGACGGCACTGGAAAAACTACTGGTACTATTAGGGCCTACAGCCTCCGGCAAGACCGCTCTGTCTATACAGCTGGCTCATGCTCTACAGACAGAGATTATTTCTGGGGATTCCATGCTGGTTTATAAGGATTTTAATATAGGCACAGCTAAGCCTACTTGTCAGGAAATGGATGGAATACCTCATCATATGGTGAACATTCTGCCCCCTGATGCCAGCTTTAGTCTCATGGATTTTCTTACACAGGTAAAGGGGATTATTACCCAGCTGAACCAGGCAGGGAAGATTCCCTTATTGGTGGGAGGCACAGGTCTTTATATTCAGTCCTTGCTGGAGGGCTATGAGCTGAACCAACAGCAGGAAGATAGTGAATATCGCCGGAAGCTGGAGGCTATGGCTGAGACTAAAGGCAGGGAATATGTCCATGCCATGCTGGCTCAGGTTAATCAAGAAGCAGCGGCAAGATTGCATCCCAATGATTTGCGACGGGTGATAAGAGCCTTGGAAGTGCATCATTTAGGTGGCAGCGAGGTTTCCCGAAGCAAAATTGGCCACAGTTATGATGCGTATGTAGCAGGTCTGGGGTGGGAGCGCAGTCAGCTTTATGATAGAATCAATCAGAGAGTAGATATTATGCTGCAGCAGGGGCTTTTGCAGGAAGTGCAAAGGCTTTTGGCCTCAGGTGTACCGCCAGAGTGTCAGGCCATGAAGGGAATTGGCTACAAGGAAATACTGCCAGTATTGTCAGCAGGAGAAGGTTCTCCGGATTTGACAGCAGCAGTGGAGAAGATAAAACAGAACAGTCGTCATTTTGCCAAAAGGCAGTTGACCTGGTATAGGAGAATGCCATATATTCATTGGTATCAACCAGCACTGTACAAGGATACAGAAGGCTTGGCAAGTAATATGCTGTGGGATATAAGGCGTTGGTTAAATAAATAAAGAGGTAGGAGAAAATAATTATGACTAAAGCAATTAATTTACAGGACAGCATTCTCAATCAGGTAAGAAAAGAGAATATCGGTGTGACAATTCATTTGGTAAATGGCTTTCAGATTAAGGGTTATGTAAAGGGTTTTGATAATTTTACCGTAATCATGGACTCTTTGGGCAAGCAGCAGCTGGTTTATAAGCATGCTATTTCCACCATTACCATGAGCCGTCCTGTGGATAATTTCGAGAAGAAGGCTGAGGGCGTAGAGCGTTAATAATGACAGCAAAAAGACAGCGGGGCTTTGAGATTGTCAGCAAGTACAAGGATGCAGGTATAGAATTGCCTGTACGCAAGACAGCAGCCAGTGCAGGCTATGATTTGCAGGCAGCAGAGGATGTGCTTCTGCTGCCTCGTGCTGTTACTATTGTACCCACCGGTCTTAAAGCCTATATGCAGCAGGACGAGTATTTAGGACTTCATGTGCGGTCAGGCTTTTCCATCAAAAACAAAATCAGCTGTATTAATAATCAAGGTATTATAGATGCAGATTATTATAATAGTCCCGGCAATGAGGGACATATTATGGTGCCTTTGATTAATCATGGTGAGGAGCCAGTGCAGGTTGCCAAGGGCATGCGGATTGCCCAGGGAATCTTTTATCGCTATCTTACTGTAGATGGAGATGCTGCTGGCCAGGGAGCACAGCGCACAGGAGGCTTTGGTTCCACAGGAGAAAAATAAAATGGACATGGGCTTTGATTTGTTTGCCGAGGCAGCGGCTGCTGAGGAAAAAAAGCATAAAAATAAATATGAGCCTTTGGCCCAGCGGATGCGGCCAAGAAATTTTCAGGAATTTATTGGTCAGGAGGAATCTATGGGAAAGGGCAGGTATCTGCGCCGTATGATTGAGCAGGATCAGCTGCCCTCTATGATACTTTTTGGCCCTCCTGGTACTGGTAAAACAACTATAGCCATGATGATTGCCGGCATTACCAACAGCAATTTCAAAAGGCTTAATGCAGTATCCTCTGGTATTGGGGATATTCGGAAAATTGTGGAGGAAGCTGCTGACCAGCGGAAGTTTTATCAAAAGAGAACCATTGTATTTATTGACGAGATTCATCGTTTTAACAAAAGCCAGCAGGATGTATTGCTGCCCTATGTGGAGGATGGCCGTCTAACCCTGATTGGAGCCACTACGGAAAATCCTTTTTTTGAGGTGAATCACGCTCTCCTAAGCCGGGTAAGACTGGTTAGATTATATTCTCTCACTGATGGGGAAATCCGTCTCCTTATCAAGCAGGCACTGGCCGACAAGGAACGGGGCCTGGGCAGTGAGGAGCTGGAATGCTGTGAGGATGCTATGGAGGCATTGGTACGCCTTTCTGGGGGCGATGGCCGTATGGCCCTGAATCTTTTAGAGCAGGCAGCCTCCATGACAGAGACTGGCGGTGTTATAGATATGTCTCTTTTGGAGAATATCTTTGGCCAAAAGGTGCAGTATTATGATAAAAAGGGGGACAATCATTACGATACGGTTTCCGCCTTTATCAAAAGTATGCGGGGCAGTGATCCCGATGCCGCCATTCATTATCTGGCCCGCATGATTGCCGGGGGAGAAGATCCAAATTTCATTGCCCGGCGAGTGGCTATATGTGCTGCCGAGGATGTAGGTAATGCAGATCCTATGGCCTTGGTGGTGGCTATGTCAGCAGTTCAGGCTGTGCAGTTTGTGGGGATGCCAGAGGGACGAATCCCCTTGGCAGAGGCTGTAACCTATGTAGCATCGGCTCCCAAGAGCAATGCTGCCTATCTGGCCATAGATGAAGCCTTGGGAGAAGTGCGCCGTCAGGACTGTGGCTCAGTACCAGCCCATCTACGGGATGCCCATTACAAGGGAGCTTCCAAGCTGGGACATGGGCTGGATTATATCTATCCCCATGATTTTCCGGGGCATTTTCAGCCACAGCAGTATTTGCCAGACAAGCTGAAAAACAGGGTATATTACCATCCTAGCGATAATGGTAAGGAAAAGGAAATCAAAAACTACCTGAAGGAATGTTGGCCTCAAAAGAATAGATGAGGCCACTGGCTCTCAGGCAGTTGTTTGAAGGAGTACATATAAATGAAAACTATGACTGAATCTGAGTTGCGAGTAGGTGTAATCTTCGGAGATAATATCAGCGATGAATATGTCTATATGCCTGCCAGCGAGCTGGGGGTAGAAAATCCCATCTGTGTCTATGAATATTCCCTCCAGCGGGAGGATGTGCAGATGGCAGAGGCTCTGGACATCATCCGCCGAAGAAGTCTAAAGCCAGTAAAACACCCAAGATTGGGCGAAAGCTCCTGCTAAAAAAACATGATGCCAGGTCACAAAGTAAAAGTGACTAGGTATCATGTTTTTTACATATTTTCTATATACGTTTGTTATTGCTATAGGACAGCTGCTTTTTTACCAATGGAGATAATCTGCTCCACAGTCATATTGGCGATTTTGGCAATCTGTTCAGGCTTCATTTGATTCTTTAGCATATTGGTAATTAATTCAGCTCTGCCTTCAATTTTGCCCTTATTGTAACCAAAATCTTGCATTTCCTGTAATTTCATTTCATAGGTCATATAACTCATCCTTTCCGTTTCAATATTCTTCTCCTTTTTGATAGCATCATCAATAGCTTTTGTAAAGTTGCTGCTGGCAGATTTTCCGTTCATATAATCAAGTACGGGAATAAGGGCTTTTGGCGTATCTGGCGTTCTGTTGCCTGCACTTGACACTATGATTTTGGTAGTTTCATCAGGGAGCAGCAAAGATTTGTCCTGCAGGCAGTATGAATTAAAGGTGTATAAACTACGCTTCCCATTGAGAAATTTGAAAGGACAGAGAAAAATAATTGGTATTGTCAGAATCCTCTACATACAAATCAAATCGTATGCAATGACCGTCATAGCTTTCTTTTAAGTTCTTTTCTGTTTCGTGAAAGCGAATATCCCGAACTTTTATCTGTAAAATTATTTCAAGCAGTTTTTTGATGAATTTTGGATGTTTGGACATTACCAGTTTGAACATATAATCGTCAGTAAAGGTAAGTTCATCCCATGATTTAAGTGAGGAATTGGTGTATACATCCATACAAATTTTCCTTTCACATCATTACAACGAGATAGGAAACCGATAAAACATGGCAGCAGGTGGTGGCTAATAGCAGTTTGGCGTTCAATGTGTCAATTTCTCACATGTTTACATAAGAAAATATGTTTCTAATTTAATTATAGCACAGGAAAATATTATAGGCAACGAGAAATCTTGTAAGAAAACTGTATATTCTGGACGACAAACTTATTACTGGCTTGTTTTAGCAGCTTCCGTATAACCATTGGCAATCATCTTGATAAAGCGATTATACAATAAAATAAAATGAAAATCACCAGGGGTAAACTTAAAAAATGAAGAAGTTTAAGCCAGATAAGCGAAATAAAAAAACATATCTTAGCAAACCAATGGAGATAAAATAATATCTCCATAATCATGTATACTTTCATACTAAGGTTAGCTATCAGGATGTATACTATCGAACTAGGTAAAACTAGCAAAACGGAAATCTTTTTTTATCTTTTTCTTTATATTAGGGCGCTGGGAGGCCTTGTGGCACAAGGGATAAGAGAGTGTCATTGCACCTTCTCTGAGTCTTTTGGAGGTGCAGTATAAGGTGCGGTAGACGGAACGCAAA
Organism: uncultured Anaerovibrio sp.; assembly: GCA_934203205.1. Classification (GTDB taxonomy): domain Bacteria; phylum Bacillota; class Negativicutes; order Selenomonadales; family Selenomonadaceae; genus Anaerovibrio. Next base: position 163,234 of record CAKPYV010000001.1, read on the forward strand.
GCGGAACACTATTTTTGCGGTGTTCCGTGGGATGCACCTTTAAGAGGTGCGGTAGACGGAACACAAAGCGGAACAGTGTTGTTGCAGCGTTCTGTAGATTGCACCTTTAGAAGATACGGTAGTTTGTAGGATTATGTATACTACCATTTTGGGAAGAGTTCTCAGTACGCATGCTATCATACTGAGAAGAGTTAACAGAATGAAAATATTTGTCTTTGTCTATATTAGGCGATGGGGAGGCCTTGTGGCACAAGGGATTAGAGGCATCCACCGTTCCTGTTTTGGTACCCAAAACAGGAACGATAACAGGAACAGTGCCGGCAGCAGGGGAGTTTACTGTTCCTGTTTGGGCACCCGAAACAGGAACGGTGTTAGGGGTTACTGTACCCGTTTGGGCACCTAAAACAGGAACGGTGTTAGGAGTTACTGTACCTGTTTGAGCACCCGAAACAGGAACGGTGTTAGGAGTTGCTGTACCTGTTTGGGCACCCGAAACAGGTACGGTGTTAGGGCTACTGTACCTGTTTGAGTACCCAAAACAGGTACGGTACTGCGGGGATAATCTGGAGGGAGATTGTCAAAGGTGGCAGGAAATAGAAAAAATATGTCGAATGTTGCAAAGGTAAAGTTTTTGTTTGCGAGCAATATATGGGAGCAATTGATTTTTATTCCGTTCTGACATATAATCGATTTAGAATTATCAACAATAATTGCAAACAGTATTTTTGTATTTTTCATGTAATAAAAATACAGAAATATTCTTATAAGTACATATATTGTCCTGATGGGGTGGTAATAGTGGTAATATATGTATATAAACGGGTGACTTTGGGTAAAACATCCAAGATTGGGCAGGAATTCCTGTTAAAAGAAATATGAAAACCGCCCCTCATGCCTAAAGGGGCGGTTTTTCGGTGTACTGAGTTGTCAGCTTACTGAGCAAGGCTCAATTCCTGTTTTAAAGCCTTTTGCAAGGTCTGGGAAAAATTGATGCCATAGCTTTCTGCCTGACTATTGAGCCAAGCTGGTATGGACAAGGTTTTCTTGACAAATCGTTTTGCCATTCTTTCACGGATGGGAGGCATAAAGGCATCAACCAAGAAAAAAGTTTCGTTATCCTTTAGCTTTTGACTGCTGGACAAGTTTTTGATAGTTGAAGGCTCTGGCGGGGTGTCTCCGTCGTCCTCCATGCCCCAAAGGTGAAGCTTCAGTACCTCGCGGGCCTCTTTGATGGCTTCCTCTTCATCCTGCCCAAAGGTTACACAACCAGGTAAATCCGGAAATGTTACATGGACGCCGTCTTTTTCGTAATCAAGCAAAGCAATGTATCTGTAGAAATCTGGTTTATTCATATGTCCCTCCTTCTCCCCCGAAGGGGCGGGACTCATTCAAAATGCAGTCCCGATTGTTTTTCGATACTCTTCAGGTCGTTAAGACTTAAATCTTTGACGGGGTGTCTAACAGTAACACGGCCTTTCTTAGTGGCGTGCTTGAATTGATGATGATCACCAACACAGCCTATTTCGTACCAACCGTCTTGCTTTAGCAACCTGAGTACCTCACGAGAGGAATAGCTTTTCATGCTTATCTCCTTTCGGTTACATTATATTACGTATTATATTACGTGTCAAGAGAAAAAATCTTGTAAAAATAGTAATACTACTTGACATACTTATCAAATAGGTTTAATATACAATCATAAGCTTAAGCTAAGTTGTTAGATAATCATTAACCGAAGTGCCTGGTTGTTTTTGATGGGGCATGGAGGTGCTAGTATATCAAGGAAATGAGGTATTTACTATGAGCAACTATAAATTTGAAACCCTGCAGTTACATGTTGGCCAGGAGCAGCCAGATCCAGCTACTGATGCCCGTGCGGTACCTATCTATCAGACTACCTCATATGTATTCAGAAATTCCGCTCATGCAGCAGACAGATTCGGCTTGCGGGATGCTGGTAATATCTATGGCCGTCTGACCAATTCCACTCAGGATGTTCTGGAGAAGCGTATTGCAGCTCTGGAGGGTGGCTCTGCAGCCTTGGCTGTAGCTTCTGGTGCAGCTGCTATTGACTATGCTATTCAGGCTTTGGCTGGTGCTGGTGAGCACATTGTAGCCCAGAAGACCATTTATGGCGGCAGCTTCAACCTGCTGGCTCATACTTTGCCTCATTACGGCATTGAAACTACCTTTGTAGATGCCCACAATCTGGAGGAAATCGAGGCTGCTATTAAGCCTAATACCAAGGCTGTATATCTGGAGACCTTGGGCAATCCAAATAGTGATATTCCAAATATTGATGCTATCTCTGAGCTGGCTCACAAGCATGGCCTGCCAGTAGTGGTGGACAATACCTTTGGTACTCCATACCTGATTCGTCCATTTGAGCATGGAGCAGATATTGTGGTTCATTCTGCTACCAAGTTTATTGGCGGTCATGGTACTTCCTTGGGCGGTATCATTGTAGATTCCGGTAATTTTGACTGGAAGGCCAGCGGCAGATATCCTGGTATTTCCGATCCAAACCCAAGCTATCACGGGGCATCCTTTGCTGATGTAGCAGGCCCTGCTGCTTTTGTTACCTATATCAGGGCTATTCTGCTGAGAGATACCGGTGCAGCTATTTCCCCATTTAATGCCTTTATCCTGCTGCAGGGTGTGGAAACTCTGTCTCTCCGCATTGACCGTCATATTGAGAATACCAAGAAGGTAGTGGAGTTCCTGAGCAATCATCCATTGGTAGAAAAGGTAAATCATCCATCTCTGCCAGAGCATCCAGACCATGCTCTCTATGAGAAGTATTTCCCTAATGGCGGTGCTTCCATCTTTACCTTTAACATAAAAGGTGGTCAGAAGGAAGCTCACAAGTTTATTGATAACCTGGAGATTTTCTCCCTGCTGGCCAATGTAGCAGATGTAAAGAGCCTGGTAATCCATCCTGCTACTACCACTCATTCTCAGCTGACTGATGAGGAGCTGGCAGATCAGAATATCTATCAGAATACCATTCGCTTGTCTATTGGTACTGAGCATATTGATGATATTATTGCGGATTTGGAAAAGGGCTTCGCAGCTATCAAATAAAATCCCAACAAAGATAAATACCGAGAATCCCGTTCTTTACAGATATATGAACGGGATTTTCTTTTACCTCATTGCTGACAGAATAAGGAAATCCTTGTTTCAAATCTTTGTTTATCAGAGGCCATTTTACATTGTTAATATTTACACAATGGGCTTCCTCGGTGAAGGCAAGGAGGGAAAGAACCTTGGGCTGAACCAGAAAATCCAGGGATACAGACTGATAATCCTTGATAAAAATCAGAGCTTCCTTGTCGTCAATAAGCAGTCCCTGAAGGGGGCTGTAGGCAAAGCTGAAAGCTGTGCTAAAGGCGTGATCCAGTCGTCCCCCAAAGGGGCCGGTGAGAATTACAGAGGCATTTTCCTTGGCAGCCATATGCAGGGCCAGCTGAGTATCTGTGTAATCCTTTTCTGGGGGGAACTGGTCGATTTTAACCTTTTGCTCCCTAGCCCAGTTCCAAGCCTCGATATGGGCGCTATCTCCATCACCAATTAACCGCTCTGGCAGGAGATTGGCGGCATAACAATAATCCAGGCCGTGGTCAATGCACCAGAGCCGTCTGTCCTGAACCAGCTTTAGCAGCCATTCCTGTCTAGGACTGCGGCCGCCAGTGGCCAATACCAGCTCCTCCTGGGGGAGGGGAAAGGAAAAATCAGCAGTAAAAAAAGGAAATTTCAATGTATTCTTTGCCATATTATCACATCCATTGTTATAAAAAATATCTTATACTAAATATACCATATTCTTTCTTATCTGTCTTTTTTTCTAAAATAAATTGTCTATAATAAGGAGATAGTATATACTAAAATATGACTAAATGTAAATTATTGAGGTGTAAATATTGGATAAACAGGAAATCTTCGACTATTTGGACGAGAAAAATATTTGGCATGAAATAACAGAGCATGAGGCTGTATTCAGCATGGAGGAAGCTATCAGCGTGGAACTGCCTTATCCTCAGTGTGATGCCAAAAATCTTTTTATAAGAGATGATAAAAAGCGAAATTATTATATGATTACGGTCTGCGGACCTAAGCGGGTGGATCTAAAGGAATTTCGTCAGGAGCATGGCACAAGACGCCTTAGCTTTGCCTCAGCAGAGGATCTCTGGGAACTGATTCATATCAAGCCTGGTTCCGTATCTCCCTTGGGTTTGTTGAACAACCAGCAGTGCAATGTAAAGCTGTATCTGGATGGTGATTTCTTCCGTAAGCCTGGCATCATCGGTATTCATCCTAATGACAATACGGCTACCGTATGGCTGAAGGCGGATGATTTGAAGAATCTGGTGGAAAACCACGGCAATGAGGTGGAGATTGTGGATTTGCCTCAGATGGAGTAGACAAATATTTTTATAGGGAAAGTGCAAAGCTGCAAGACTGTTATGGCAGGACTGCAGCTTTCTTTGGGATTTGAATTATGCGGATTGCAGATGTATATATAAACCTTCCAATAAAAAGCATCTCACAGGCCTTTAGCTACATTCTGCCAGCCAATCTGGCCAATGTAAATGCAGGCTGGCGGGTTCTGGTGCCCTTTGGGGGACGGGATATAGAGGGCTTTGTGGTGCAGGTATACTCGGAAACAGAATATAGCCAAAAGGAAAATTATCCCCTAGAGAAACTAAAGGCGGTAAAAGCAGCTGTGGATGAGGAGCCTTGGTTCAATCCTGTGGTCTTGGAGGTGTCCCAATGGCTGGCCAAGTTTTATCTTTGTTCTCCCGGAGAAATCATGCGGTTGTTTATGCCGGGGAAAAGTGGTTTGAGAATCCAGCTTCAATATGAGGCGGTGCAGACCGAGGGAGAAAATATGCTGCTTCTGGTGGATGTATATCGTCAGGTCTATGAAGTATTACAGCAGGGAATTGCCAGCAAAAAACAGCTAAGAGAAGGTCTGCTGCAGGCTGGCAGGGAGGAAGCAGCCGCCCAGTTGGACAGAGTTCTGGAGGGACTGCTGCGGCATGGTCTGGCTAAAAGGGTTTATCAGGCCAGCCAGCGGGCCAAGGAAAATACAGCCTCCTATCTGGTGCTGCCTGCTCCTATGACAGAGGCAAAGCTACAGTCCATAGAGAAGAAAAAACGGGGACAGATTGCTTTGGCTCAGTGGCTGTATCAAGATGGCAGATCTGAGTATTCTCTGGCGGAGTTAAAAAAGCAGGGCTTTTCCCCGCTGGTTATCAAGGGGCTGTGTGGTTCTGGTCTGGCAGAATTGGAGCAAAGACGGGTATTGCGGGATAGCTATGGAAATTTTGGTCAGGCTGGCACCGTTGAGGAGCTAACCCAGGAACAGCAACAGGCTGTAGCCCAGTTGTCCCACCAGCTAGCGGAAAAGGTTTACAAGCCTTATTTGCTTTATGGCATTACCGGCAGTGGCAAAACCCGGGTATATATAGAGGCTGTGAAGCAGGTGCGCCAGCAGGGCAGAATTGCTATGGTGCTGGTACCGGAAATTGCCTTGACAGGACAGGTGGTGCAAGCCTTTAAGGCCTATTTTGGTCAGGATATTATCGTGATGCATAGCCGTCTTTCTATCAATGAACGGAATGATGCTATTCTGCGGGCTAGAACCGGAGAAGCTGGTATTATTATTGGTGCCCGTTCAGCTCTTTTTGTGCCTGTTGAGAATGTAGGCATCATTATTATGGATGAGGAGCAGGACAATTCCTACAAGCAGGACGAATCTCCTCGCTATCATGCCAGAGTGGTGGCTGATAAGCTGGCTCAGCTGCATGGAGCTGTATTGCTGTTAGGCAGTGCTACTCCTTCCTTGGAAACCTATTATCATGCCATTAAAGGTGATTATGGACTTTTGAGGCTCACCAAGCGTATCGGCAATATGCCTTTGCCACAGATTCAGTGTGCGGATATGCGGCAGGAATTGAAAATGGGACGGCGGAGCGTAATATCCCAGCCTTTGCAACAGCTGATATTGGATACGCTGGCCAAAAAAGAGCAGTTAATTCTGATGTTGAATCGGCGAGGGTTTTCCACCTTTGTAATGTGCCGTTCCTGTGGGGAGACTATTAAATGTCCTCAGTGCACCATGCCTCTGGTTTATCATCGGGATGGCCGTCTGCTGTGCCATCACTGTGATATTCAGATGCCGGTGCCAGATATTTGCCCTAAATGTGGCAGTCATTATATTAAATATTTTGGTTCTGGTACGGAAAAGCTGGAGCAGGAGCTGTCGCAGCTGGTGCCCCAGGCCAGAATTGTTCGGATGGACAGGGATACTACCAGTCGTAAATTTGCCCATACGGAGATATTGGACAAATTTCGTCGGGGAAAATATGATATATTATTAGGCACCCAGATGGTAGCCAAGGGCCACGATATTCCCAATGTAACAGGAGTAGGTATCCTTAGTGCGGATTCTACTCTGAATATGCCGGATTTTCGGGCGGCGGAACGGGTTTTTATGCTGATTACCCAGACAGCAGGCCGAGCAGGCAGAGGGGAAATACCTGGGCGGGTAGTGGTGCAATGCTACAATCCAGAGCATTTTGCGGTACAAACCGGTATGGCCCAGAATTATGGGGAGTTTTTCAAGCAGGAAATGCGTCTGCGGCAGGCTTTGTTTAACCCTCCTTATAGCCGTCTGATAAAGCTGATTTTTCAGAGTCCTCTGGAGCAGGAGGCCAAGAAGATGGCCATAGACCTTAGAGATGCCTATCAGGCTGTCTTTGGGGATAGCGCCGTTTATCAGGCTGTGGGGCCTGCCCCGGCTATGATGTCCTGTCTGCGGGGGGTATATCGTTATGTACTTCTCCTGAAAACAGGGGATATCTGGGGCGTTTTGGATTTCCTGCGGCAGCAGGGAATGGCTGGCAATATGCAGGTGGCAGTGGATATAGATCCTTTGACTACCTCTTGATAAGATAAATTATTGGATAAAGGAAAGAAATAATCTATGGAGAAAACTCTTTTACAGGCTCGTTTAACAGCAGCCTATAATTATTTTCATCAGCGCAAGCATCTACAAAATATGCAGAGAATCAAGGAGCTGGCCCAAAAGCTGGAAACGGGGGAATATGGCATTGCCTTTGCCGGCCATTTTTCTGCTGGCAAGTCCCGCATGATTAATACCATTTTAGGGGAGAACCTATTGCCCTCCAGTCCGATTCCTACCAGTGCCAATCTGGTACGGGTGCATAGGGGCAAGCCGGGGGAGGATTATGCCAGAGTTTATTTTCATCAAGATAAACCAAGGAAATATCTAGCTCCTTATGATTATGACCTTTTGCGGGGTTTCTGCCGGGATGGGGATGCCATTCGGGAAATAGAGCTGTGCCGCAGTGATTTGTCCCTGCCGGAGCAGGTAATCGTTATGGATACCCCTGGTATAGACTCGGCTGATGATGCCCATAGAAAGTCTACAGAGGAAGCACTGCATCTGGCAGATATTATTTTCTATGTTATGGATTATAATCATGTGCAGGCGGAGCTGAATCTTTCCTTTACCAGGGATTTGACTCAGGCAGGCAAGGTGGTTTATCTGGTGGTAAATCAGATAGATAAGCATGTGGCAACGGAACTGTCCTTTGACAGTTTTTGTCAGGGGGTACGGGAGGCTTTTCTGAATTGGGGCGTTCAGCCAGCAGGCTTTTATTTTACCTCTCTCCGCTATCCAGACCATCCGGATAATCAATTTGTTCAGTTGCAGGAAATGCTTCAAAAGCAGATTGCCCAGCGGGAAAATACTTTGCTTACCTCTATTGAGGCTTCTTTGCATAAAATATTGCAGGAATATCAGCAGGAGCAGATACAGCTAAGACAGGAAAATATGGCTGAGGCTGTGGCGGTTTTGTCAAAGTTGGAACCGGAAAGAGAAAAACAGCTTAGGCAGGATTATTTCCGCCTTCAGCAGGAGCAGGTGAATTTGCAGTCCAACTGGGAGCAGGAGCTGGATGAGGCTGTACAGAAGATTATGGATAATGCCTATTTGATGCCAACCTCTACCAGAGATTTGGCCAGGGATTATCTGGAGGCCTGTCAGCCGGATTTCAAGGTGGGATTTTTTGGTCGTGGCAAGAAAACTTTGGCAGAAATGGCAAGGCGTCGTCAGCTGTTTTTTGAGGATGCCAGTGAAAAGGCGAAAACCCAGCTAGCTTGGCATATTAAAAGCTATTTGGTGGATTTTGCCAGAAAACAGCATATTGATGAGGCGGATTTGCTGGATTTTGTGGAAAAGATGGAGATTCTGCCACCAGAGGAATTGCTGACAGAGGCTATGCGTTCAGGAGCCAAGCTTACTCAGGATGGCACCTATGTGATGAATTATACAGCTAATTTTGCTGAGGGCACTAAGGCGATGGCTAGGCGCTTCTGTTATACCTATAAAGAAAAGGCAGGGGCTTTGCTGGAACAGCGGCGCAAGGCTAGAGGGGCAGAAATTCTTAAACAACTGCAGGCCTTGGCAGATTATGGGCCAGCCTGGGAGGAGATAAAGCAGGCAGAGCTGGTTGCCAAGGAGGAAGCTCTGGAGCTGAGAGAGCTGGAAAAGGTCAATAAATTGCCAGAAAATTGGCAGGAGGTTTTTGCTACTGTTCCTTTGGAGGAGGAAATCGTTCCACCTATAAGCAAGGAAGAAGCTGTTCTTTGCCAAGGAGTCTCTACTGGGGAAGTAATAGCTGATTCAGGAAATCAGGAAAATGTGGATGCTGGCAGGCAGACAGAAAAAACAGGGATTGCTGAGTCTAAGGAAGCACAGGCTGTAGCAGAGCCTGTTAAGGCAGAGAATAATATGTCCGGCCATGAGGCTTTAAACTATTGGGGGAATAAGCTGCGGCAGGGCAGCAAGCTGATACAGAATATTCCTATGCTGAAACAGCTGTCTGAGGAGTTGGCGGAAAGGGCTCAGCGGTTGGATAATAAGGGCTTTATGGTAACTCTTTTTGGCGCCTTTAGTGCAGGTAAATCCTCCTTTGCTAATTCTCTGCTGGGGGAGGGATTGTTGCCTGTATCGCCAAATCCTACTACGGCAGCCATTAATAAGATTTGTCCTGTGGATGAAAACCATCCTCATGGTACTGTGGTGGTAAAGCTAAAGGATGAAGCAATGCTGTTGGCGGATATTAATCGTGCTCTGGGAGCCTTTGAACTACAGGGAAGCAGTATAGCTGAGGCGGAGAAGCTGGCTGGAACAGCCTTAGAGGATGATAGCAATGATCGTCAGCGGGAAAAATCCTTCCTGAGAGCTTTTCTTAAGGGATTGCCAAAGGCTTCCTCCCATCTGGGACAGGAGATTTGGTGTCAGCTGGAGGATTTTGGAGCTTATGCTGCCCAGGAGGAAAAGTCATGCTTTGTGGATTGGCTGGAGGTTTATTATGATTGCCAGCTAACCAGATTGGGGATCACTCTGGTGGATACGCCGGGAGCGGATTCCATTAATGCCCGTCATACCAATTTGTCCTTTAACTATATTCGCCAATCTGATGTGGTGTTATTTGTTACTTATTACAACCATGCTTTTAGCCGGGCGGATAGAGAATTTTTGATTCAGCTGGGCCGTGTGAAGGATTCCTTTGCCTTGGACAAGATGTTCTTTATTGTCAATGCCATTGATTTGGCAGAGAATCAGCAGGAAGCCCAGGGCGTAATAGACTATGTGGCGGACCAGCTTCGGAAATTCGGAGTAGGTCAGCCAAGAATGTTTGGTTTGTCCAGTCAGGAAATTCTGAAAAGCAAGGAGGCGGGACAGACGCAGGGCTTTGCCTTTGAGGATGCCTTTTACAATTTTGTTTTCCATGAGCTGACAGATATTGCGGTAAATGCTGCAGCTGGTGAGTACAAACTAGCTCAGGATCGTCTGCAGGAGCTGATTGCTCTAAGTCAGGGGAATGCTGAGGAAAAACAGCAGCGCCGTCTGGAACTGGAGGATCAGCAGAAAAAGGCTGATGTGATACTGGCTGGGTTGGATAATGGCGAAATGGAGAAGCGCCAGCAGCAGGAACTGCAGGAGCTGATATATTATGTCAACCAGCGGGTGTTTATTCGCTATATGGATTTCTATCGGGAGTCCTTTAATCCTGCTACCTTGCAGAAAAAGGGCAATAATAGCAAAATGCTGGCCAAGGCTCTAGGGGAGCTTCTTAACAGTATGGGCTTTGACTTTGCTCAGGAGTTGCGGGCAACCAGTCTGCGGTTGGAAAAATTTCTCCAGAAGCAAGGTGTGAAGCTGCAGCAGCAGATAAATGATAAATTGCGGGAAATTAGCGGAGAACTGCCTCTTTCTCTGCAGGATGTTTCTTATAGCTGTGATTTGGAGTTTGCCACAGCTTTTCAGCAGGCAGAGGATAAATATTTCCAATCTGCTTTGGCTATCTATAAAAATCCTAAAGCCTTCTTTGAAGGGGGAGGTAGTCGGGAAATGGCTGATGCCTTGGAGAAGCTTTTGCATCCACTGGCTGATAAGTATCTGGCTCAGCAACAGGAAATGCTGGCTCAGGAAATGAGCCGAGGGGTAGAGAAGGTTTTCGGCCAGGTAAAGGGGCGTTTCCAAAACCGTTTGGCAGAGAATTTTGTCGCCAGCAAAGCTGCCCTGGAGGGAGATGTGCCGGTAGAAATATTGCTGGATATTCAGAAGCAATTAGTGTAATGGAATGTTCATATTTCCCTTGTGAGGAAGGTTGTGACATTGCATAGTGTAGGGCTGTAGTGCCTAAGGAGTGAAGTGATTATGAAATTTGAATTTAGCAAATGGCAGGGTACAGGTAATGATTTTGTAATGGCGGATTGCTTGAAGAATCCTGCTTATATAGCTACGGTGGATTGGGCCAAGGAAATCTGTGACCGTCACTACGGTATTGGGGCGGATGGCATTTTGCTGGTACTGCCTTCTGATAAGGCGGATATTCGTATGCGGATTATTAATGCTGATGGCAGTGAAGCAGAGATGTGTGGTAATGGTATTCGCTGTTTTGCCCGCTATGTTTACGAAATGGGTTATGTAAAAAGCGATGAGTTTACGGTGGAAACCGGGGCCGGGATTCTGGTGCCAAAAATCATTAAGGAAAATGATGTCATTGCCATGATTCAGGTGGATATGGGAGAGCCTATTCTGGAGGGAGATAAAATCCCTGTGGCTGGCTACGGCATGAACCGGGTGGTAAATGAGGATATTCAGGTGGAGGGACAGAATTTCAAAATGACCTGTGTATCTATGGGCAACCCTCATTGTGTGGTGTTTGTAGAGGATGCAGAGAATTTCCCTATTTTTGAAATTGGTCATTCCTTTGAGATTCACGAGAAATTCCCTCGCAAGACTAATACGGAATTTGTGCAGGTTTTGGATCGTCAGCATCTGCGCATGAGAGTATGGGAGCGGGGAGCAGCAGTTACCTTGGCTTGCGGTACTGGTTCCTGTGCAACCTTAACAGCAGCGGTACTGAATAATTTGGCGGATCGCCGGGCGGAAATCCAACTGGATGGCGGCAAGCTGGTGGTGGAATGGGCGGAGGATAATCATCTGTACATGACAGGCTCGGCTCTGGAGGTTTATACCGGCACCTACGAAATCAAGGATTAAGCAGGGTTTTTCTTTTGTAAGTTGAATGTTACTGTTATTTAGTGATATAATGATAAAGCTAAATTTTGTAAAGAAGAGGATTTATTCATGATTAAAAGTATGACTGGCTTTGGGGCCGGGGATGCCGAAACTGCTGATTTCAAGGTTCATATTGAAGTAAAAGCTGTAAACCAGCGGTTTTTGGAAACCAATTATCATATGCCATATAGCATGAATATGTTTGAGAATCAGCTTACCAAGAAGATTAAGGAATATGCTTCCAGAGGCAAGCTGGATATCAACATACGTTTTCAGGATTTGCGGGATAAGGCTATAACCGTAAAGGTTGACAAGGGCTTGGTTGCTGCCTATGGTCAGGCATTGCAGGAGATTAGCAGTCAGCTGGAGCTGTCTGCCCCAGTAACTGCGGCTCAGATTGCCAGCTATCCTGATGTATTGAAGCTGAATGAGGAAAATGCTGATTTGGAGGCTGCTCAGCCGGTATTGATGCAGGCTATGGAGCAGGCCTTGGAAAGCTTTGTAGCTATGCGAGAGGCTGAGGGACAGAATATCCAGAGGGATTTGCTGGCCAGGATCGGCACTTTGGAGAATTTTGTCGGGGAGCTGGAAAAGCTGGCTCCTGAGATTGTAGCTGCTTATCGTCAGCGTTTGGAAAATCTTCTTAGGGAATATCTGGCTAAGGAGGATATTGAGGAAAGCAGAATTATTCAGGAGGTAGCTCTCTTTACTGACAAGGTGAACTACACTGAGGAAACAGTACGGCTGAGAAGTCATTTTGATCAGTTCCGCCAGATTATTACTGCTGGTGAGCCAGTAGGCCGGAAGCTGGATTTTTTGATTCAGGAAATGAATCGGGAAATCAATACGGTAGCCTCTAAGGCAAATTCTGCCGGGGCAGCACAGTTTGTGGTAGATGTTAAAAGCGAAATTGAGAAAATCAGAGAGCAGATTCAGAATATTGAATAGTTGAGGGAGGTTCTGCCAATGGAAATTAAGCTGCTGAATATAGGTTTTGGCAATGTGGTTTCAGCCAATCGCATTGTGGCTATAGTTAGTCCCGAATCCGCCCCTATCAAGCGTTTGGTGCAGGATGCCAGGGACAGGTGTCAGCTGATTGATGCTACCTATGGCAGACGCACCAGGGCAGTGGTTATTACGGATAGCGGCTATATTATTCTTTCTGCTGTCCAACCTGATACTATGTCCCATCGTATGACTGAGGAGGCCTGAGCGTATGCGTAAAGGATTATTAATATTGATTTCCGGTCCTTCCGGTACCGGCAAGGGAACTGTTTGTGATTTGCTGCGACAAAAGCATCCAGAGATTTCCTATTCCATATCTGCCACTACCCGTCAGCCAAGACCGGGAGAGCAGGATGGCGTAAATTATTATTTTTACACCAAGGAAAAATTTCGGGAAATGATTGACCAGGGACAGCTGCTGGAATGGGCAGAGGTTTATGGCAATTTTTATGGTACTCCCAAGCAGAAGGTGCTGGATAGATTAGAAGCTGGGGAGGATATTCTGCTGGAGATAGATACCCAGGGTGCCTTGAATGTAATGAAGGTTATGCCAGATGGATTGTTTATCTTCCTGCTGCCTCCTTCTCTGGAGGAGCTGGCTGCCCGCCTCAAAGGCAGAGGTACCGAAACAGAGGAAAGCCTGCACCGTCGTTTAGGGGCTGCTGTAGATGAAATCAAGCTGGCCACTAAGTATCGTTATGTGGTAGTAAATGACAAGGTTGAGGATGCTCAGGAAACTATTGCCAAGATTATTGAGGCAGAGCATCATCGCAGTGATTTGAATGAAAGCCTGCTAGCAAAGCTGCAGGTGTGGAAGGAGAATAAATAATGAGCAAAAACACCATTACCAATATTGTAACCCCAAATCTGGATCAGCTGACTCCATTGGTAGACAGCCGCTACACACTGGTAACCTTGGCTGCCAAGAGAGCTCGCGATATTATGGATAACAGCCATCCTGTTACTGCGGATAGAACCTCTACCCGTGATGTAACCAACGCTATGGAGGAGATTTACGAGGGCAAAATTACCTACAAGCGTCTGAATAGCGGTATTAAATAATCATAGGACAGTGTTATGCTAAAAGATAAAAATATTATTTTGGGTGTAACTGGCGGTATTGCCGCCTACAAATGTGTGGATCTGGTTAGCCGTCTGCGGAAGCAGGGGGCTAATGTGCATGTGATTCTCACCAAGGGTGCCCAGAATTTTGTTACGGAAACTGCTATGCGGGAAATCAGCGGTAATCCTGTTGTAACCTCCATGTGGCAGGAAATACAGCAGTATGATGTGGAGCATATTGCCTTGGCGCAGCTGGCTGATGTGGTGCTGGTGGCTCCGGCAACAGCTAATGTTATTGCCAAATGTGCCTGTGGCATGGCAGATGATATGTTGACCACCACCTTGCTGGCTACCAAGGCGCCAGTGTTTTTTGCGCCGGCTATGAACACCAATATGTATGAAAACTCCATAACCCAGCAGAATCTTCATACTCTGCAGGAAAGGGGCTGTCATATTATAGAACCAGCTGCAGGCCATTTGGCTTGTGGTACTAGTGGTGTAGGCAGAATGCCTGAGCCACAGGAATTGGTGGAAATATTGGCAGATTTCTTTGCTACAGGTAAGGAACTTGCTGAGCTAGATGAGGCCGATTCTCGCCAGCATCTGGCTCAGGGTTTTGACTTTAGCGGTCTAAATGTTCTGGTAACAGCTGCTGGCACTAGAGAGCCAATAGATCCTGTTAGGTATATTGGCAATCGTTCCAGCGGCAAAATGGGCTATGCCATTGCTGAGGCGGCTAGGGATTTGGGGGCAAATGTAACCCTTATTTCGGGGCCATCTGCTTTGCCACCTTTGACAGGGGTAAATTTCTTTAAGGTGGAATCTGCTAGAGATATGCGTCATCTGGTACTGGAAAACTTCCCAGAAAGCCAGATTGTGATTAAGGCTGCTGCGGTGGCGGATTACCGGGTAAAGAATGTAGCGGATCATAAGATTAAAAAGAATGATGAGGAATTGACTCTGGTTTTGGAGAAGAATCCTGATATTCTGAAAGAGCTGGGCCAGAAGAAGCAAAAGGGCCAGGTATTGGTGGGCTTTGCCGCGGAAACTCAGAATCTGATTCAGTATGCCCAAAGCAAGCTGGAAAAGAAAAATCTGGATATGATTGTGGCTAATGATGTATCCAAGCCTCAGGCAGGCTTTAATGTGGATACTAATCTTATCAAGCTTTTGAAGCGGGATGGCTCCATTGAGGAGCTGCCTTTGATGAGCAAGAAGGATTTAGCTTATATTATTCTAAACCATGTTATGAAAATCTATCAGCAGCATAATTAAAATATAGTTAAGTGGCAATCAGCAAGGACAGAATAATGCTCTTGCTGATTTTTCCTTAAAATGTATAAATGTCCTTGACCAATAGATATTTTTGCCGTATAATGACATTGCTGACATTTTCTAGGAAGCCATTAGGATTTATCCAAAGACTGATGGTGGAGGAATCTCTGGAGAATCCCATAGGCTTGCAGACAGGCAAAACCTGCAACAGAATGGGTACCGAAGGTGCAAGATTGTGTGATGGTGCTGTGCCGTAACCTTTCGAATCTCTCAGGTAAAAAGACGGAGCTAATGGTGATGCGATGATTTATTTACATTGTGTGGCTTTTGGTCCTGTACTCCAGGGTGCTTTCCATGTATGTGGAAGCACCTATTTTTGTGCAATTATTTTTATGCTAAATGGAGGTAGGTTATTTTGATGTTTAATGATTTGTTGCCAGTGGTGCAGACAATTAATGCCTGTTTGTCTGACTACATTTTGGTATTTCTGTTGATGGGTGTAGGTCTTTTCTACAGTATCCGTACCAGATTTGTCCAGATTCGCTGCTTTGGTGAAGGACTGCGGAGAGTATTTGGTAATTTTTCCATTAACGGTAAGGCCAAGGAGGGCCAGATGAGTTCCTTCCAGGCTTTGGCTACTGCTATTGCTGCTCAGGTTGGTACTGGTAATATCGTAGGTGCCTGTGGTGCAATTTTGACAGGTGGTCCTGGTGCTATTTTCTGGATGTGGATTATTGCTTTCTTTGGTATGGCTACCATTTACGCCGAGGCTGTACTGGCTCAGGTTACACGGGTTAAGCAGCCTAATGGAACCTATCATGGCGGCCCTGTTTA
Organism: uncultured Anaerovibrio sp.; assembly: GCA_934203205.1. Lineage (GTDB taxonomy): Bacteria > Bacillota > Negativicutes > Selenomonadales > Selenomonadaceae > Anaerovibrio. Next base: position 179,036 of record CAKPYV010000001.1, read on the forward strand.
CTATATTCACAAGGCTTTCCCTGGTACCCTGGGCCGCGTGCTGGCAGTATTCTTTGCGGTAGCTATTACCTTGGCTCTGGGCTTTATGGGTTGTATGGTACAGTCCAATTCCATTGGTGAAACCAGCTCCCTGGCTTTTGGTGTTCCTGCTTGGGGCGTAGGTCTTGTGATTGCAACATTGTCCGGTTTTGTTTTCCTGGGTGGCGTAAAGCGTATTGCAGCTATTACTGAGAAGCTGGTACCTTTGATGGCGCTTATCTATATTGCTGGTTCCTTGACGATGCTTCTCATGAATGTGGAGCATCTTGTTGAAGCTTTTGGTATGATTTTCTATTATGCCTTTAATCCAGAGGCAATTATCGGCGGCAGCTGGGGTGCAGCTTTGAAAACTGCTATTAGCCAGGGTGCTAAGCGAGGCCTGTTCTCCAATGAGGCAGGTATGGGTTCCACTCCTCATGCTCACGCTTTGGCTCATGTAAAGCAGCCTCATGATCAGGGCGTTATTGCTATGGTAGGCGTATTCATTGATACTTTCGTAGTTCTTACTTTGACTGCCTTGGTTGTTATTTCTGGCTTGTACACCGAGGGTGGCGTACTGGCTTCCGGTGCTGCTGAGGGTGTTAGCAAGACTAATATGGCTCAGTTAGCCTTTACAACTGTTTTTGGTCATGGCGTAGCCAGTGTTTTCGTAGCAGTTAGCTTGTTGTTCTTTGCCTTTTCCACTATTCTCAGCTGGAATCTCTTTGCCAAGATTAATGTGACCTATCTCTTTGGTGCCAAGGCTGCTAAGGTATTCTCCTGCATGGCTGTAGTATTTGTATTCCTTGGTTCCTGCCTTTCCAATGATTTGGTATGGGAGCTGGCAGATATGTTCAACAATCTCATGGTAATACCAAATGCTTTGGCTCTCTTTGCTCTTAGTGCGGTAGTTGTGAAAGAGCTGAAGGGCTGATAGTTATATAATTTTATAACACATTGGGGTTTAATGAAATTTGGTCGACAGAGATAGAAATGTCTCTGTCGAATTTTTTTGTGAACAAGGCAGCATTTTGTAAACTGTTCTTGTAGCAAAAGTTCCAATATGATATTATAGAAACAGCGTAAATTATTGGGATTTATGAAACCGTGTGAAAAGGAGGGTTGCCAGGTGGATGGATTTATTAATCTGTTGAAACCACCAGGAATGACCTCTCATGATGCTGTAGGATATGTGCGGAGACAGCTGGGAGAGAAAAAAATTGGACATGCAGGTACTCTTGATCCAGGTGCGGCAGGAGTATTGCCAATTGCCGTAGGCAAGGCCACTAGGCTGATCGAGTATTTGGACGGAGTGGAGAAGGCCTATAGGGCAGAGCTTTTATTTGGTTATGCTACGGACAGCGGTGATGATAGTGGCCAGGTGCTGGAACAGGTAGACGATTTTGTGATGCCTACCAAGGAAAAGCTTTTGGAGGCTTTTCAGCATTTTACTGGCAGTATTACGCAGATACCGCCGGCCCATTCTGCTATTAAGATAAATGGACGACGGGCCTGCGATTTGCTGCGGGAGGGCCAGAAGGTAGATATTCCAGCCAGACAGGTACAGATTCATGGCATCAAATTAATGCATATAGGCCAGCGCCATATTGTTTTTGATGTGGAGTGTTCCAAGGGTACATATATCCGCAGTCTTTGTGCTGATTTGGGCAGTTGGCTGGGGATACCTGCCACCATGTCTTTTTTGGTGCGCCGTGGTGTAGGTAAATTTGCTTTGGAGGATACTGTTTCCGTAGAGGAGCTGGCAGAGTTGAAGGCTAAGGCTTTGCTGCCTATGGATGGGTATTTGGAGCATATTATGGCCTATGATTTGCCAGAGGACAGATTAAAGGCTTTTACTAATGGCTTATTGACACATGACAGGCAATTTATAGCGCGTTATCAGGCGACGGAGAATGTACCCCTTCGGGTATATTGCCAGGATAATTTTGTGGGCATGGGGCATTTTGATGTGTCTCAGCAGGCTATTTTGCCTGATAAGGTGATTATTCGCTAATTGGTTGCTTTTGTTATTTTATTTTTGCTATAATATAGCCAAAAGAGGAGTTTTTGTATACATGGACATGGAAATGTACATTTTTGTTGCCGTAACAGGCTTTGTGGCAGCTTTTATTGATGCAGCTGCCGGCGGTGGCGGTATGATATCTCTGCCAGCCTTGATGCTGACGGGTATATCACCTCATCAAGCTTTGGGGACCAACAAGATGGCTGCTGTTATGGGGGCCTGCACCAGCTTTATTACCTTTGTGCGTTCAGGCAAGATGGATGTACAGCTTATTAAGAAGCTGTTTCCTCTTTCCTTAATCGGTTCTGTGCTGGGCGTGTTGGCCGTAAAGCAAGTGCCTTCGGAGTTTCTTCGCCCATTGATTGTAGTCTTGCTAATAGTGGTGGTGCTTTATAGTATTCTGAAGAAGGATTGGGACAAGGATACCCAGCCTGGCAAGCTGACTGGCAAAATGTTGGCTTTAAGCATGGTAGCTGCCCTGGCTATGGGCTTTTATGATGGCTTTTTTGGGCCAGGTACTGGTTCTTTATTGTTGTTTATCTTCTTGATGCTGGGCTTTGATTTTATCAGTGCTACAGCCAATACCAAGGCCTTGAACTTTGCCAGCAATCTTTCGGCTACTATTTTCTTTGGCTTGTCCGGAGATATTAATTTTGAAATGGGTATTTTCATGGGTATAACCATGATTTTTGGTGCCTACTGTGGTGCCAGATTTGCCATTACCAAGGGTGTAACCTATGTACGGCCTATGTTTATAGTGGTTACTACTCTCTTAATCGGCAAACAGCTGTTGAGCCTTATAGGTTAAGTTTGAAGGACAGCATATTATATTGAGGGGCGTGAGATCAGATTGGAAGATAAATTGAAATTGTATGGGTTTAACAACCTGACCAAATCCCTTAGCTTTAATATCTATGATATTTGCTACGCTAAGACATCCCGTGAACAGCAGGATTATATAAAATATATTGATGCACAATATAATTCAGAGCGCTTGACCAAAATTCTTTACCGGGTAACGGAAATGATAGGGGCCAAGGTTCTTAGTGTGTCCAAACAGGATTATGATCCCCAGGGTGCTAGTGTAACCTTTCTCATAGCCGAGGAGGCAGCTGTTACCTCTGGTAAGAAAAAGCCTTTAAACTGTGCAGAGGTACTGCAGGAAGGCCAGATTGTTCCAGATGTATTGCAAAGCGACACGGTGGTGGCTCATTTGGACAAGAGTCATGTTACAGTTCATACATATCCGGAGTTTCATCCAGAGACCAGTATTGCTACCTTTAGAGTGGATATTGATGTAGCTACCTGTGGAGAGATTACTCCGCTAAAAACTTTGGACTACCTTATTGGCATGTTTGATTCAGATATTATTACTATGGACTATCGGGTGCGGGGCTTTACCAGAAATATGGCTGGTCGCAAGCTGTTTATGGACCATAAGATTACTTCTATCCAGAATTTTATTAAGAAGGAAACTTTGGATAAATATGATGCTGTGGATATCAATATCTATCAGGCTAATCTATTTCATACCAAGATGCTGATTAAGGAGCTGGACCTGAAAAATTATTTGTTTAATACGGATATATACGAGATTCCTCCCAAGACAAGATTGGATATTCATAACAGCCTGCGTCGGGAAATGATTGAAATCTACAGTGGTAGTAATATATTCAGCTAAGATTCTGTTTTAGGGGCAGAATCGTTTTTTGCTGGAATTTGTTATGCTATACAGGGGGAATACAAAAAATGAAATATATCTCACAGGAAAATGCTCCTATTCTGGAGGCACTGGAAAAAATGAAAATTGCCAGATTGGTGCCCTTTGACGTGCCAGGTCACAAACGGGGCCGGGGTAATCCGGAGCTTACTAAGTTTCTGGGGGAGCAGTGTCTGTCTGTGGATGTAAATTCAATGAAAATGCTGGATAATCTTTGCCATCCTGTTTCGGTTATTAAGGAGGCAGAGGAGCTGGCAGCAGAGGCCTTTGGAGCAGCCCATGCTTTTTTTATGGTGGGAGGAACTACCTCGGCGGTGCAGGCTATGGTTATGTCTGCCTGCAAGCAGGGGGATAAGATTATTATGCCTCGCAACGTACACCGCAGTGCTATTAATGCTCTGATACTTTGTGGCGCTGTGCCAATATATGTAAATCCTCAAATGGACCCTACTTTGGGAATTTCTTTGGGCATGAGTGTATCTGATGTGGAGCGGGCTATTAAGGAGAATCCTGATGCCAAGGCAGTTCTGGTGAATAATCCTACCTATTATGGCATTTGCTCTGATATAAAATCAATTGCCAAGCTGGCTCATGAGCATGGTATGCTGCTTTTGGCAGATGAGGCTCATGGCTCTCATTTGTACTTTAGTGATAAACTGCCAGTGGCCGCTATGCATGCCGGGGCAGATATGGCCGCCATCTCCATGCACAAATCCGGAGGCTCTTTGACTCAAAGCTCTATTTTGTTGATAGGGGATAGGGTATCCCAGGGCTATGTTCATCAGATTATTAATTTGACTCAAACTACCAGTGCATCCTATTTGCTTATGGTAAGTCTGGATATTTCCCGTCGCAATATGGCTCTTAGGGGCAAGGAACTGGTGGACAAAATCATTGCCCTGGTGCAGTATGCTAGGGATGAAATCAACACCATTGGGGATTATTATGCCTATTCCTCAGAGCTGATAAATGGGGATTCCATATTTGACTTTGATATTACCAAGCTGGCTATATATACCCGCTCTATTGGTTTGGCGGGAGTAGAGGTTTATGATCTGTTGCGGGATGAATATGATATTCAGACTGAATTTGGTGATATTGCTAATCTTTTGGCCTATGTGTCTGTGGGAGATAGGGAAAAGGATATTGAAAGACTGGTTTCTGCTTTGGCGGAAATTCGGCGTAACTATCGTCAAACCGGTCGTGAAATGCTGAAGGCTGAGTATATCAGCCCACAGGTTGTATGTGGTCCTCAGGAAGCTTTTTATGGGGAGAAGGAATCTCTGCCTTTGTATGATACATTGGGCAGGGTTTGCAGTGAGTTTGTCATGTGCTATCCACCGGGGATACCTATTTTGGCACCGGGTGAGCGGATCACAGAGGAAATTCTTCGCTATATCCGTTATGCCCGCAAAAAGGGCTGCCAAATGACAGGCCCAGAGGATATGGAGTTAAGGCAGCTGAATGTTCTAACTCATATCTAGTGGCGGCATAGAAGATATTTGTCATAGTTTTAGGGTGAACAATAGTGAGAGGAGAGTGACTGGCATGCTCTGGTTTACAGAACAGCATACTCCTAATGTGAGATTTTCTATCAAGGTTGATCGTCAGCTTTTTAGTGAGCAAAGTGAATTCCAGCGTATTGATGTATTTGAATCAGAGGAATTTGGCCGGGTTTTGACCTTGGACGGCTATTTGATGCTTACGGAAAAGGATGAGTTTATCTATCATGAAATGATTGCCCATGTTCCTATGTGTGTACATCCCCAGGCCAAAAATGTTTTGGTTATTGGTGGTGGCGATGGCGGCACAGTAAGGGAGCTTTGCAAATATAAAACTATTGAAAAAATAGATTTGGTAGAGATTGATGAGCGGGTAGTGGATATCAGCAAGCTGTATTTGCCAAAGGTGGCTTGTGCCTTGGAAGATCCTAGGGTTCATTGTTATTATGAGGATGGCCTGAAATTTATTCGCCATGTGGAGGACGAATACGATTTGATTATTGTGGATTCCACAGATCCTTTTGGTCCTGGTGAGGGGTTATTTACCAAGGAGTTCTATGGCAATTGCTTTAAGGCTCTCCATGAGGATGGCATTATGGTTAATCAGCATGAAAGTCCTTTTTATCAGGAAGATGCCTATGCTATGCAGCGAGCCCATAAGAGAATATGTCATTCCTTCCCTATAAGCAGGGTATATCAGGTGCATATTCCTACCTATCCTTCCGGACACTGGCTTTTTGGCTTTGCTTCCAGAAAATATCATCCTGTAAAGGAAGTAAATTGGCAGGCTTGGAAGGATTTGCGGATTCGTTGCCGGTACTATAATTGTCAGTTGCATGCAGGCTCTTTTGCTCTGCCAAATTATGTGGAGGAATTGTTAAGAGATGTTGAAGACTAATGTAGAAACCTTTTTGGGTTGTGAATCCCCTTGGGAGGAAGCCAGAATCGTTATTTATGGTGCTCCCTTTGATTCTACCACCTCTTTTCGTCCCGGTACCAGATTTGCCAGCCGTACCATGCGGGGGGAGTCTTATGGGCTGGAAACCTATAGTCCCTATCAGGATTTGGATTTAGAGGATGCTGCTATTATGGATAGTGGTGATCTGGAGCTGTGTTTTGGCAATACAGAGATGGCTCTTAATGATATTGAGGCTAGAGCAGATGAGATTGTGTCTGCTGGCAAACTGCCTTTTATGATTGGCGGTGAGCATTTGGTAACTTTGGGAGCTGTAAGGGCTGTCCAGAAAAAGTATCCTGATGTGCATATTTTGCATTTTGATGCTCATACAGATTTGCGCCAGGAATATCTTGGTGCAGAGCTGTCCCATGCTACTGTGTTGCGCCGTATTTGGGATTTGGTGGGAGATAATCGTATTTGGCAGCTGGGAATCCGCAGCGGTATGCGGGAGGAATTTCAGTGGGCCAAGGGACATACCAATTTGCGCCCCTTTGATTTGCAGGCTATGCCAGAGGCATTAGCTGCTTTGCAGGGGAAGCCGGTTTATTTTACCATTGATTTGGATGTTATGGACCCATCTGTATTTCCGGGAACAGGTACGCCGGAATATGGCGGTGTGTCCTTTAAGGAGCTGTTGGAAGCAGTCTTGGCTGGCTGTGGCCTGAATATCGTGGGCTGTGATTTGGTGGAACTTTCTCCTGCCTATGATCAGAGCGGTGCTTCTACAGCTGCGGCCTTGAAGATTATGCGGGAAATGCTTTTGAAATTGGAGGCTCCTTTTATTCAGGGACCAATAAATGTTTAATAAATAAAATTATTTGGAGGTATAAATATGGGAAAAGCGTTAATTATCGGTTGTGGCGGTGTGGCCAGCGTAGCCATTCACAAATGTGTGCAGAATAGCGATGTTTTCAATGAAATTTGCATTGCCAGCCGTACTGTTAGCAAATGCGATGCTTTGAAGGAAAAGCTTTCTGGTGGCAAATGCAAGATTACTACAGCTCAGGTAGATGCCAATAGTGTGGAGGAGCTGGTAGCTCTGATTAACAAGGTAAAGCCAGATGTAGTGTTGAATTTGGCTCTGCCATATCAGGATTTGACCATTATGGATGCCTGCCTGGAGTGCAAGGTTAGCTATGTGGATACTGCTAACTATGAGCCAGAGGATACTGCTAAGTTTGAATACAAGTGGCAGTGGGCTTATCGTGAAAAGTTTGAGAAGGCTGGTATTACTGCTCTGTTAGGCTCTGGCTTTGATCCTGGTGTTACCGGTGTATTTAGTGCTTATGCCTTGAAGCATCATTTTGATGAAATTAATTATATTGATATTCTGGATTGCAATGCAGGAGATCACGGCTATCCATTTGCTACTAATTTTAATCCAGAGATTAACATTAGAGAGGTTTCTGCCAAGGGAAGCTATTGGGAAGATGGCAAGTGGGTAGAAACAGAGCCTATGGAGATTAAGCGAGTATACAACTTCCCAGAGGTAGGTCCAAAGGATATGTATCTGCTCCATCATGAGGAGTTGGAGTCCTTGGGTATCAATATTCCTGGTATCAAGAGAATTCGTTTCTTTATGACCTTTGGGGAAAGCTATCTCCGTCACCTCAAATGTCTGGAGAATGTAGGCATGACCTCCATTGAGCCAATTGAGTTTGAGGGTAAGAAGATTATTCCTTTGCAGTTCCTGAAGGCAGTATTGCCTGATCCAGCCAGCCTTGGCCCAAGAACTGTAGGTAAGACCAATATTGGCTGCATCTTCCGGGGCAAGAAGGATGGCAAGGATAAGACCTATTATCTCTACAATGTTTGCGATCATCAGGAATGCTACAAGGAGGTAGGTTCTCAGGCTGTTTCCTATACCACCGGTGTACCTGCTATGATTGGTGCTATGTTGGTAATGAATGGTACCTGGAGCAAGCCAGGCGTATATAATATTGAAGAATTTGATCCAGATCCATTTATGGATGCGCTGAATAAATGGGGATTGCCTTGGCAGGAAAGCTTCAATCCGGAGCTGGTTGACTAATGGCAGCTATGGAGAAGCAGCCTGCTTGGCTGCAGGAGGTTGCCACGCCGGCCTATGTTATTGATGAAAAGCAATTGATTCACAATTTGGAAATTCTCAAGGGAGTTCAGGATAGATCAGGCTGCAGTATTCTGTTGGCCCAAAAGGCTTTTTCCATGTATGCCTGTTATCCCTTGATTGCCAAGTATCTCAAAGGGGCTGCTGCCAGTGGTCTTTTTGAGGCTCGTCTTGCCTACGAGGAATTTCCTGGGGAGAATCATGTTTTTAATCCGGCCTTTCAGGATAAGGAATTTTCTGAGCTGTTGCAATACTGCGACCATTTTGTTTTTAATTCTGTGGCTCAGTGGAAGAAATTTCGGAAGAGAGCCTTGGCGGCTCACAAGGAATGTGGTTTGCGCATCAACCCAGAGCATTCGACTCAGGATCATGCTATCTATGATCCCTGCTCTCCTTTGTCCAGATTGGGAGCGAGAATCAGCGAAATTCAGCCAGAGGAGCTGGAGGGCTTGACAGGTTTTCACTTCCATACGCTTTGTGAGCAGGGCGCAGAGCCTTTGGCAGAAACATTGGAGGCTGTAGAGGAAAAATTTGGCAAGTATTTGACTCAGCTGAAATGGATTAATTTTGGCGGTGGACATCATATTACCAAAGAGGGATATAATATTCCTTTATTGGAAAAATGCATCAATCGCATGCAGGAAAAATACGGCTTGAAGGTTTATTTGGAGCCTGGGGAAGCTGTAGCTCTTAATGCAGGTTTCTTGGTAACAGAGGTATTGGAGCTGATAGAGGGGCCGGAACGGGAAATGCCGGTAGCTATTCTGGATGCCTCTGCTGCCTGTCATATGCCAGATGTTATTGAAATGCCTTATAGACCACCTCTTCTTAATAGTGGCGAGGAGGGCGAAAAGACATATTCCTATATGTTGGCAGGAGCTACCTGCCTAGCTGGTGATAATATAGGCATTTATTCCTTTGATAAGCCTCTGGAGTGTGGGCAGCGGCTTGTATTTGGTGATATGGCCATATATACTATGGTCAAAAATAATACATTCAATGGTATGGCTTTGCCTGATATTTACTATGTAGATAGTCAGGACGAGTTAAAGTGTATTAAGAAATTTGCTTATGAGAATTTTAAGTGTAGATTGTAAAAAAATTAATTTTTATGGTGAGTAGGCATTAAGTCCATTTTTTGTAAATATATACAGAAATGCACATTTGATATTTACGAATGTTGCAATTTTTTATATAATCAAAAAGTGTAGGAAAATTTGCCGTATAGTTTTATGTTTTATGTAGGGAGGGGCAGCTATATGGAAAATAGGAAGGTCAGGGATGAGATAGATACATTGGTATCATTCATCCGTCAGCGGCACAAGGAATTTATGATGGCTCGTTTGCAGCCACTGGGAATCAAAACCAGCTCTAGAGGTTCTGTGCTTTATGCAGTCTTTGAAAATGAAGGTCTGGTACAGGATGATATCAGCAACAGATTGAGCATGGACAAGGCTTTTGTCACCAGAGAGCTCAATGCTCTTAGCGAAGCAGGCTTGATTCATAGGCTAAAGGATCCTAAGGATCACCGTAGAAATCATATTTTCCTTACTGAGGATGGCAGAACTATTGGTGAGGCTATTGTGAAGATAGAGGATGATTGGGTAAATATGGCTTATAACGGCTTGTCAGTTAGGGAACTGAATGAGCTTAAGACATACGCTGAACGAATCTGTGGTAATATTCGCAATACCTGATAATAAGGATGCATCTTGGACCTGGCCAGGAAAAATAGTTGCCATGTAATAAAAATAGTGTTAAAATACATGGTACAGCAAAGAAGGAGAAAGTAATCTGTTTGCAGACTTATAGAGAGTGCCGGAAGGGTGGAACCGGAACAGTATCAAATAGATGAAGTTCGCTCTGGAGCTATTCTGGTGAAGAGATGTAGTCAGAACGTTTTCCGCGTTAGGGAGTTAATTAAGTAAAAATTAGGGTGGTACCGCGAACCGCAAGTTATTTGCCTTCGCCCCTAGCTATGGGGGCGAGGGCTTTTTTGTTGTTCTGCTCCCGGATAGATAAAGGAGGATAACATGGAAGAAAAGATTGAACAGCTGCGGCAGGAAGCTGCTCAGGCTGTAAAGCAGGCAGTAAGCAGCCTTGGAGATCTGAATGACATCAGAGTCAAGTATCTGGGCAAAAAAGGTGAATTAACCAGTATCCTGAGAGGTATGGGACAGCTGTCCAAGGAGGATCGTCCTCGCATTGGTCAGATTGTTAATGAGGCTCGTCAGCAGCTGGAACAGCTGATTGCAGAGAAAAATGAAGATCTGCGGGAGAAGGAGCTTCAGAAGCGTTTGGCAAATGAGAAGATTGATGTTACTCTGCCAGGACGCCGTGCACCTCGTGGTCATATTCATCCACTGACTATGACCTTGATGGAAATCAAAACTATCTTTATGAAGATGGGCTTTACTGTGGAGGTAGGGCCAGAAATCGAGAAGGAATATTATAACTTTGAGGCATTGAACCTGCCTAAGGATCATCCAGCTCGGGATATGCAGGATTCTTTTTATATTAATGAAGATATTCTCATGCGTTCCCAGACCTCTCCTGTACAGGCTAGAACTATGGAGGCCCATGAGCCTAATAGTCCAATCCGTATGATTGCTCCTGGTCGTGTATATCGTCGGGATGATTATGATGCTACCCACTCTCCAATGTTTACTCAGATTGAGGGTATGGTTATTGATAAGGACATCAGTCTGGCTGATTTGAAAGGCACCTTGGAGAACTTCCTGAAGCAGATTTTCAACGACAAGGTAAAGGTACGTTTCCGTCCAAGCTTCTTCCCATTTACTGAGCCTAGTGCTGAGGTAGATATTTCCTGTGTTATGTGTCAGGGTAAGGGCTGCCGTGTCTGCAAGGGTACTGGCTGGCTGGAGATTCTTGGCTCTGGTATGATTCATCCAAATGTATTAAGAATGAGTGGCTATGATCCTGAAAAGGTTAGTGGCTTTGCCTTTGGCCTTGGTGTAGAGCGTATTGCTATGCTGCGTTATGGTATTGAGGATCTGCGTTTGTTCTATGACAACGATTTGAGATTCTTGAAGCAGTTCTGGTAATAGGGAGGATTGAGAAAATGCAGGTATCTATAAAATGGCTTCATGATTATATAGATTTCACAGAAACCGCCGAGGAATTGGCTGATAAGCTGACAATGGCAGGGATTCCTGTGGAAAATGTTATTCGTGCCGATGAAGGACTGGAAAAGGTTGTTACCGGCAAGGTAGAAAATATCGTTCCTCATCCAGATTCTGATCATATGTTTATTACCACCATGAATGTAGGTGGAGCCGAGCCTGTACAGATTGTTACTGGTGCTCAGAATGTTCATCAGGATGATATTGTTCCTGTAGCAATGGTAGGTGCTAAGCTGCCAACAGGACAGAAGATATCTAAGGGCAAGCTTCGTGGTGTACCATCCAACGGTATGCTATGTTCTGCCGATGAGTTGAAGCTGGACACCACCAATATGACGGAAGAGCAGCTGAATGGCATTTATATTCTGCCAAAGGATACTCCAGTTGGTGTAGCAGTTACAGAGGTTCTTGGCTTGGATGATGTGGTTTTGGAATTTGAGCTGACAGCTAACAGAGGGGATTGCTTTAGTGTTTTTGGTCTGATTCGCGAGGTAGCTATTCTTACTGGCAATGAGCCAAAGTGGCCAGAAATCAAGGTTAATGAGGATGATGCTGCCAAGGCTGCTGATATGATTAAAATCGGCATTGAGGCGCATGATCTGTGCAGTCGCTTCTCCGGTCGTGTATTGAAAAATGTAAAAATTGGTCCTTCGCCAAAGTGGATGCAGCAGCGTTTGGAAGGGGCTGGTATCCGTGATATCAATAATGTAGTTGATGTTACCAATTTCGTTATGGTAGAGCTGGGACAGCCTATGCATGCTTATGATTATGATGAAATTGCTGGTCATAGTCTGGTAGCCCGCAAGGCTGTAGCAGGGGAAAACCTGCATACTCTGGATGATTCCCAGCGTTTGGCCAAGGGTACAGAACTGGTTATTGCTGATGCTGAAAAGGCAGCTGGCTTGGCTGGTGTTATGGGTGGCTTGGAAACTGAGGTTACTGAGAAAACTACCACTATTGTACTGGAAGCAGCTTGCTTTAATGGTCCTAGCATCCGTCGTACCTCCAGAGGCTGTGGTCTGCATTCTGAGGCATCTGGACGATTTGAGCGTGGCACCGATGTAACAGGCACTATTCGTGCTCTGGATAGAGCAGCCCAGCTGCTGCAGGATATGGGGGCTTGTACTGTAGCTCAGGGTGTGGTAGATGTATATCCAACAGCTAAGGAGCCTGTTCATGTAAAATTCACTCCTGAGCAGATTAACAATCGTTTGGGAACTGATTTGCCAGCAGAGAAAATGATTGATATTCTGGAGAAGCTTTATTTCAAAGTTTCTGAGGCTGGTAATGGTGTATATAGTGTAGAAGTACCATCCTGGCGCAATGATGTAACCTTTATGGAGGATCTCTCTGAGGAAATAGCTCGCATCTACGGCTTTGACAATATTCATTCTACTACGCCACGAGGCAATGTTACTCAGGGTGGCCAGAAGCCTGCCCAGATGTTTGAGGACAGATTGAAGCTGACTTTGAGCCATATGGGCCTTAGCGAGGAGGTTTCCTTCAGCTTTACTAACCCTGATATCTTTGACAAGATGGAAATACCACAGGAAAGCAGTCTTCGCAAGGCTATTCCTATTATGAATCCTCTAACTGATGAATTCCCATTAGTACGCACTACTCTGTTAGGCAGTATTTTGGAAAATGCAGTTCGCAATCTGTCTCGCAAGAACGAGGATATTAAGATTTTTGATGTAGCGCCTGTGTTTTATCCAAAGGCTCTGCCATTGACTGAACTGCCAAGAGAGGTTGTAAAGGTAGCTGGCTTTATGACAGGCCGTCGCAATCCTGTAGGCTGGAGCAATGACAGCGATATGATTGATTTCTATGATGCCAAGGGTATTGTAGAGGATTTGCTGGAGATTCTCTCCATCAGCCGTTATCAGGTAGAGGCAGGAGAATATACTGCGATGCATCCTGGCAAGACTGCCCTCTTCAAGAAGGGCAAGGAGGTAATCGCCGCTGTAGGTGAGCTGCATCCAAAGGTGGCTGAGAACTTTGGCATTACCAAAAAGGCATATATCTTTGAGATGGATCTTCTGACCTTGATGAAGTATAAATCCGAAAAGACCAAGACAGAGGCTCTGCCTAAATATCCTGGTATTTGTCGGGATCTGGCTATGCTGGTGGATGAAAATGTCAGCGCAGCTGAGATTGAGCGTACTATTGCCAAAAATGGCGGTGAGTACTTTACTGATGTGACTCTATTTGATGTATATCAGGGCAAGCAGGTGGCAGCAGGTAAGAAGTCTATGGCCTTCAATATTCAGTTCCAGTCCAATGATAAGACCTTGACTGATGCTGATGCGGATCAGGGCTTTAAGCATATTCTGGAGGCTGTAAAGAAGGAGTTTGACGCAGAGCTGAGAGGTTGATTCCTATGGCAAAAAAAGCAGAAGTAGTCATTCTTGGTAATCGTTATAAGCTGACCACTGATAGGGATGAAGAAGGCTGGCTGGAAAAGCTGGCGGAGGATTTTAATGGGAGAGTGGATAAAATCGCCGGCGGCAGCCGGCGATTCAATCCGCTAAATGCCAGCATCCTTATTGGCCTCCAGTTGGAAGAGGAAATTTACAATCTGAAGCAGGAGGCGCGTCAGGCTTATGAAAGAATCAAGCAGCAGCACGAAGATATTGTCAAACAGCAAAAGACTCAAAGTGAAAAGCTGTTAGTTGAACAGAAAGCTCAAAGCGAAAAGCTGTTAGTTGAGCAAAAGGCTCAAAGTGAAAAGTTGTTAGCTGAACAAAAGGCTGAATACGAGGCCAAGCTGCTAAAGGAGCGCAAATCCTATGAGGCAAGAATGTCAGCTCAAAGTTCTCAGTATAGCAGCTCTATGCAGGAACTGCGGGACAGACACGCCCAGGAAATAATCAGACAGCAGCAGGAGCATGCGGCTGATATGGCTAATCTAAAGTCTAGTCAGGAAGCAGCCTTGACAGAACTGCAGGCCTCCAAGGAACGGCAGATTACAGCTCTAAAGAATGAGCTGAATAGCCAATCATCTCAACAGGAAGATGCCCTGAAGGAATTGCAGGAGAAATATGATAAGCTGCAAAAGGATTATGATGAATTAATGGAGCTTCTCGAGGATGCCTAACAAGCTTTATAAATAAATCTTGCAACTAATTACGGCGAATACTATAATGGGAAATGGTACTTTAAAAGAAATAAAAAATTTCTTTAAATACAGGAGGGTTACTATGATTAAATTGACTATGCCGGATGGATCTATCAGAGAAGCAGAGGCAGGTATTACTGCCCTGGAGTTGGTAAAGTCTATCAGCAACAGCCTGGCTAAGAAGGTTTTGGCTGTAAGTATTGATGATAAAGTTATGGATTTGACAACAGTATTGGACAAGGATGCTGCTGTTCAGTTTTTGACCTTTGAGGATGAAGGGGGACGTCATGCCCTCCGTCATACTGCATCTCATATTCTTGCTCAGGCTGTGAAGCGTCTGTACAAGGATGAAAATGTTCAGCTGGCCATTGGCCCTGCTATTGAAAATGGTTTCTACTATGATATTGACATGGAGAAGCGCCTTACCGATGAAGATTTGAAGGACATCGAGAAGGAAATGCACAAGATTGTCAAGGAGAACCTGAAGCTGGAGCGAAAGCTGGTTAGCCGTCAGGAAGCTTTGGATATGTTCACCAAGGCTGGTGAGAACTACAAGGTAGAGCTGATTAATGATTTACCAGAGGATGCAGAGATTTCTCTGTATGTTCAGGGTGAGTTTACTGACCTTTGTGCAGGCCCTCATGTAGTTTCTACGGGCAAGGTAAAGGCTTTGAAGCTGCAGAGTGTGGCTGGTGCTTACTGGCGTGGCAGTGAAAAGAACAAGATGCTGCAGCGTATCTATGGTACTGCTTTTGAAAAGAAGGATGATTTGGATGCTTATCTGAAGATGCTGGAGGAAGCTGCCAAGCGTGACCATCGCAAGCTGGGCAAGGAGTTGGATCTCTTTAGCATTCATGAGGAAGGCCCAGGCTTCCCATTCTTCCATCCAAATGGTATGATTGTCCGCAATGAGCTGATTAATTACTGGCGTGAGGTACATCGCCGTTATGGTTATCAGGAAATCAGCACACCTATGATTCTGAATCGTGAGCTGTGGGAGCGTTCCGGTCATTGGGCTCATTACAAGGAGAATATGTATTTCACTCAGATTGATGGGGAGGACTACGCTATCAAGCCTATGAACTGCCCAGGCGGTATGCTGGTATACAAGACTCAGCAGCACAGCTATCGTGACTTGCCTCTTCGTGCTGGCGAGTTGGGTTTGGTACATCGTCATGAGCTGTCCGGTGCTCTGCATGGTTTGTTCCGTGTACGTAACTTCACTCAGGATGATGCTCATATCTTTATGATGCCAAATCAGATTGAGGAAGAGATTCAGAATGTTATCAATCTCTTTGATGAGGTATATAGCACCTTTGGCTTAACCTATCATGCTGAGCTGTCCACTCGTCCAGAGGATTCCATGGGCTCCGATGAAATGTGGGAGCTGGCTACCAATGGCCTCCGCAATGCTCTGGAGCATCGCGGTTTGGACTATGTGGTTAACGAGGGCGATGGTGCTTTCTATGGTCCAAAGATTGATTTCCATCTGAAGGATTCCATTGGCCGTACCTGGCAGTGTGGTACTATTCAGCTGGATATGCAGCTGCCTGAGAAGTTTGATCTGACCTACATTGGTGAGGATGGACAGAAGCATCGTCCAGTTATGATTCATCGTGTAGTATATGGCTCTATTGAGAGATTCATCGGTATCCTTATTGAGAACTATGCCGGTGCATTCCCAACCTGGCTGGCTCCAGTACAGGCAAAGATTCTGCCTATTACTGATAAGCATATGGATTATGCCTTTGAATTGAAGAAGAAGATGTTTGATTTGGGCCTTAGAGTAGAGGTAGACGACCGCAATGAAAAGGTTGGCTACAAGATGCGTGAGGCTCAGGTTAAGAAGATTCCATATATGCTGGTAGTAGGTGATCAGGAAATGGAGTCTGGTACTGTTAATATGCGTCGTCATGGTGAAAAGGAAACCACTACTATGACTGTTGACGAGTTTATTCAGTATATCCAGAAAAATATTGCTGAAAAATCTCAGAAATATTAATTTGGGGTGTTGACATATCCTAAAGGGTATGCTATTATAATGCAAGTGATTGAAGCAGAAGGCGCCACCTTCTCACCTGATGACTGCAGGCCATGCGGGTATGTATTGAATACTTATGGAGGTGGCTTTGTGTCGCCTCCATTTTTTATTGGGGGAGCTGCTGGCACTGCCGTTGAAATATCTATCAGGAGGTGTATTTAAATAGCTAAGGAAATTGCAAGAATCAATGAGGAAATCCGGGTTCGTGGCGGAGAGATCCGTGTAACAGATGTTGAGGGACAAACTCTCGGTATTATGCAGGTGCGTGATGCATTGCACATGGCCATGGAACAGCATCTGGATCTAGTGGAGATTGCTCCAAAGGCAAAGCCACCTGTTTGCCGTATCATGGACTTTGGCAAATATAGATATGAACAGCAGAAGCGGGAGAAGGAAGCCCGCAAGAAGCAGAAGGTTATCTCTATCAAAGAGGTAAAGCTGCGTCCAAACATTGAACAGCATGATTTTGACGTCAAGCTGAAGAACGCCGTTCGTTTTCTGGAAGAGGGAAACAAGGTCAAGGTTACTATTATGTTCCGTGGCCGTGAGCTGTCTCATCCAGAGCTGGGTCGTGATATTCTCGGCCGGGTTGCTGAACAGTTGAAGGATTCAGTATCTATTGAAAGAGATGCTAAGCTTGAAGGTAAAAATATGATTATGATTTTGGCCCCAAAGGCCCCATCTAAGGGAGGAAAACAGTAATGCAGAAGATGAAGACTCGCAGAGCTGCTGCAAAGCGCTTTACTTTAACCGGTAGTGGCGAAATTAGAAGAAACAAGGCTTATAAGAGCCACATTCTGGAGAAGAAGTCTCCAAAGCGTAAGCGCAATCTGCGTAAGGCTGCTCTGGTAGTTGCTGCTGATAAGAAGCGCGCTATGAAGTGCCTGCCATACGCATAATATCGTTGTAGAAGCTTGAATTTGAGGAGGATAAGAACATGCCAAGAGTAAAAACTGGTGTGACTGCACATAGAAGACATAAGAAGATTTTGAAGCTGGCTAAGGGCTATAAGGGTTCCAAGAGCAAGCAGTTTAAGAAGGCTAATGAGACCGTTATGAAGGCTCTCTACTATGCACGTCGCGATCGTCGCGCTAAGAAGGGCGTTTTCCGTCGTCTCTGGATTGCCCGTATCAACGCTGCTGCTCGTGCTAATGGTATTTCCTACAGCCGCCTGATTGCTGGCCTGACCAAGGCTGGTGTTGAGGTAAACCGTAAGATGCTGGCTGATCTGGCTATCAGTGATGCAAATGCATTTGCACAGTTGGTTGCTGTTGCTAAGGAAAACCTCTAAGAGAGAGAAAATTAGGAGCTGCTTCGGCAGCTCTTTTTTTGTAATTGGGGTGTGTTAATTGCAGAAATTATCTATGAAAGAAATGCTCTCTATTGGTTTTATGGTTTTCTCCATATTCTTTGGAGCAGGTAATCTTATATTTCCACCTTTGCTGGCTCAAAATGCTGGTACTAATTATCCTATGGCTGTAGTAGGCTTTCTTATTACAGGTATTGGTTTGCCACTGCTGGGATTGATTGCTATAGTCAAGGTTAGCGGTAAATATACTGAATTGGTGGAAAAAAGGGTTCATCCTTGGTTTCGTATAATTACTTTTGGACTTTTATATTTGGCTATTGGCCCATTGTTTGCTGTGCCAAGAACAGGTGCTGTTTCCTTTGAAATTGGTATTAGACCTTTTTTGGCAGTAGATAGCATCGCAGCGGGACAGTATATATATACTGCTGTCTTTTTTGCCCTGACTTATTTCTTTGCTGCTAATCCTAGTCGTTTGGTAGATACAGTAGGCAAGGTATTAAGCCCAGTATTATTGCTGTTTTTGTGTGTGCTTTTTGCAAGAACCTTTTACGGACCTATAGGTGAAATCTTACCACCAGTGGACCAGTATATAGATGCTCCTTTTGCCTCTGGATTTACAGATGGTTATTTGACTATGGATTTGTTGGCAGCCCTGGCAGTAGGTGGTTTGGCTATTTCCGCTGTTAAGGCCAAAGGGGTAACGGAGCAAAAAGCTATTTATAGAACCTGTATTAAGGCTTGTTTAGTGGCTATTGTGCTTATGGGAGCTGTATATACTGCTCTTGCTTATTTAGGTGCTACCTGTCCGTCTGTACTGGGGTATTCAGCTAATGGAGGTATTATACTTTCCTCGGCCACCTATGTATTTTTTGGGGATGCAGGCAAGCTGGTACTGGCCTTTATTATCGGCTTTGCTTGTTTGACTACCAGTATTGGTGTCAGTGCAGCTTTTGCCAGTTATTATCAGTATGTGTCTGATGGTAGATTGGGCTACAAAAAGCTGCTGCTGGGAGCTACCATATTCAGCTATTGGGCTGCTAATATGGGTTTAACAGAGCTGATTCGCATTTCTGTGCCATTTTTGGTGGCGCTTTATCCAATTTTTATAGTGTTGGTAATATTGTCTCTTTGTGATGATGCATTTCAGGGAAGCGCCCTGGTCTATCGTCTAAGCATAGGTATGACCTTGCCTTTCAGTATTATGGATGGCTTGCAGGCAGCAGAACTTTCCTTGCCAGGTGTCCATGATTTCCTGATGACCTATCTGCCACTTTATAGTGTTAATCTTGGCTGGTTATTGCCAGCTTTGGCAGGAGCTATAGCGGGAATGTTGTGGAATCAGATGCACAAGGGCCATCAGCCTGCCTAAAAAAGGATTACGTCGGATTTTTTTACAAAGTCCGGCGTTCTTTTTTTATAATTTAGCAGGATTTTGAATATTTTTGTTGAAATATATATGTATCAGAAAGGTGTGATTTATATGAACAAGATTATTACTATAAGTCGTGAATTCGGTAGTGGCGGTCGTGAATTTGGTTGTCGCTTGGCGGAAAATCTCGGTATTAAATACTATGATAAAGAAATTATATCCAAGATAGCCAGCAAGGCAGATTTGTCTGAGGGCTATGTTAAGGAGGTAGTGGAGAAGCGTCCTATGCCTTTGTTCCCAATGACCATTGGTGCTACCTTTGCAGCGGTAGGAGTGTATTATCCCCTTATGGTGGAGGAATCTGTTTATACAGCTCAAACTGAGGTGTTGCAGGAGCTGGCAGAGCAGTCTGACTGTGTTATTGTTGGCCGCTGTGCTGACTATATTTTGCGGGATTATAATCCGTATAAGATATTCATCTATGCAGATATGCCTTCCAGAATTGCCAGATGTATGGAAAGAGCTGCCCCGGAAGAGAAGCTGACAGAAAAAGAAATGAAGAAGAAAATCAATAATGTTGATGAGAGTCGTGCTAAATATTATGATTTTTACACAGGTCAGAAGTGGGGGGCACGCCAGAATTACAATGTCTGCATTAATACTACTGATATGGATATCAAAAAGCTGGCAGAAGCATATAGTCATATGCTAAAATAAAACAGAGTGATGATAAGGCCTCCGGGAGAGATAGGAAATTTCTACCGGAGGCTTGTATTAAGGAAGGAGCATACATTGAAGGAATTGGAGCGTATTGAAAGCTCTGCTAATAGCAAGCTAAAGCTGGTAAACAAGCTGCATAATCATAAATATCGCAAGGAAGAAAATCTTTTTGTGGCAGATGGAATACGTTTGGCTGAAATGGCCATCCAGGCTCAGTGGCCTGTAAAATTTGCCTTGGCTGCTACAGAATCTTTGAATAACCCAAGGGTGGTTAAAGCGGTAGAGGAACTGCAGGAAAGAAAATGCCCTGTCTATGAGCTGTCACAGGACTTGTATAGCAAGGTATCAGATACTGTTAATGGTCAGGGGTTGCTGCTGGTTATGGGACAGCGCCTTTTTACCTGGCAGGAGGTACTGACCGGCAGGGAGGGAGAAGCTCCTTTGTTGGCTGTTCTGGATGGGATTCAGGACCCTGGCAATGCTGGTAATATTATTCGTACTGCTGATGCCTTAGGTTGTACAGGTGTAATCTGCCTGACAGGTACGGTAGATTTGTTTAGTGACAAGGTGGTACGGGCTTCTATGGGCTCTATATTCAATATTCCTTTTTTGGATAATGTGTCCAGGGACACCTTTGTAGATGCCTGTCATGATAATGATGTTATTATGGTGGCTACAGCCCTGGATAAGCTTTCTCTTAAGCATTATATGGCTGAGTATAACAGCCCTACAGCTGTGGTATTTGGCAATGAGGGCAATGGGGTTTCCCAGGAGCTGATGGATGCAGTGGATCGCAAGGTGTACATTCCAATGTCTGGCAAGGCAGAGTCCTTAAATGTGGCCTCAGCAGCAGCCATTGTACTCTATGAGGCTAATCGTCAAAGAGCTATACTCTAAAAATAAGCATAAAAAAGGTACTATTCAGGTTAGACATGATAATCTGAGTAGTACCTTTTTTGATTTAGTTTGAATCAGCATCTATTAATTTAGCTAATGGTTACTGATGGGCGATCTAGAACCGTAGACAAAACTATAATGGAATGGGTTTTGCTAACGCCTGGCTGGGCCTTGAGGCGATTCAAAAGCTCTGCCAAGGTAGAGGTGTTACTGGTTTGTACCTTTAGGGTATATTCATAGTTACCAGTAATCCGGAAGCATTCCTTAACATCCCGTTCTGTAGAAACATAATTTACAAAAGCATCTGCATTGCGCTGAAGCTTAAAGCCAATCTGAACCAATGCCATGAGCTGCTTATCTACCAATGAAGGGTTCAGCATGGCGGTGAATTTCTGAATAACACCAGAGGACTCTAAACGCTTAACACGCTCACTAACAGCTGGCATGGATAGAGAAACAGCTTCGCTAAGGCTGGAAATAGTAGCTCGGCCATTAGCCTGCAGCAAGCGTAGAAGTTCCTTGTCTATTTTGTCCAATTTGTACATGAAATCAACTCCTATACCATAGATGGAATGAATATTGCTAGGATTGTACAATACATTTGTTATTATTATAAAGGTTATAGCTTCAAAAGTAAATAAATATTTTGTTTTTACTACAGAAAAGAGCAGGTAGGATTTTGTTTGTCCTAACCTGCTCTTAGCAAAATACTAATATGTCCTTAACAATGTAAGTACAATATCTTTAAATTATGATTCTTTGCGAAGCACAGTTACCCGTAGGAAGAGGAACAGGAAGATAGCTGCAAAAACAAAGCCCATTGGATAGCTGACAGTTGTTGGCAGTTGCAGTCCTTCCTTGGCCTGTAAAATATAGGTGGTAGTTACCACTGACATAAAGGTAGCAGGAATAGCCGCTATAAGATATGCCTTGGAACCCTTAAACTTGCGATACATATATACTGCACCAGTCCAAAGAACAATCATAGCCAGAGTCTGGTTGGTCCAGGCGAAATAACGCCATACAATGGTGAAATTAATCTGGGAAAGCAAACCGCCTACAGCCAGCAGAGGTACAGCCAGATACAAGCGCTTGGTCTTGTTGCTCTGATCCAGACCAATCCAGTCAGCCAAAGTCAAACGAGCGGAACGGAAAGCGGTATCACCAGAAGTAATGGGGCAGGCAATTACGCCCAGCATAGCCATAACAGCACCAGCATAACCCATAAAGCCAACGCAGATTTCGTAAACAGCCTTATTCTGACCAACATCAGCCATAGCCTGCATCAAACCACCAGTGCTTTCATAAAAGGTAACACCAGCAGCAGCCCATACCAGAGCAATAACACCCTCAGCTACCATAGCACCGTAGAATACAGGACGAGCCATATGCTCATTCTTCAGGCAGCGAGCCATCAAAGGAGACTGAGTGGAGTGGAAACCAGATACAGCACCACAGGCAACGGTAATGAACATCAGAGGCCAGATAGGCAGATCTTTTGGATGCAGGTTCTGCAAGGTGATTTCAGGCATGGTATGACCGCCTACGCCAGCCAGCATGGCAAACATAATACCAAAAGCCATAATCAGCAAGCAGGCACCAAATAATGGATAGAAACGAGCAATCAAGGTATCAATTGGCAACAAGGTAGCCAGAAAGTAGTAAGCCAAAACAACTAACAGCCACATGGTTGGATCCATGCCAGTCAGCATTGCCAGCAGATTAGCAGGACCAGTCATAAATACAGTACCTACCAGAACCAGCAATACAACGGAGAAGAGACGCATAAGCTGCAGCATGAATTTGCCAAGATAGTGACCTACAACCTCGGAGATACTCTTACCGTTTTCACGGAGAGAAATCATACCGGACATGTAATCGTGCACACCACCGGCAAATATAGTTCCGAAAACAATCCAGAGATAAACGCTTGGCCCCCAAAGTGCACCGCCCAGAGCGCCGAAGATTGGACCGAGCCCGGCAATATTCAAAAGCTGAATCATAAATACCTTCCAAGTAGGAAGCGGAATGTAGTCAACACCATCGTTAATACGCACAGCAGGTGTTGGCTCGTCAGTTGGTTTGAAAATTGTGTCCACCAGCTTACCATAAACCAGGAAGCCGATAATCAGCATGGCCAAACAACCGAGGAACGAATACATAAATATACCCCCTTAAAATAATACCAATCATCCCTATAGATAAGGAAATTCTTCATCAATGCAACTTGCTCAGACGAATTTTCTTTTATCCATAAGGGTACAGCTGTTAATCACTGTACAAAATGATGATAAAAAATATTTATTACGTCATAATAATAGCACCGCTAATGGGAAATGTCAAAAAATTCTCAATAAAAGCAATCTAATGCCGTTAGGGTAATTTAAAATGACATATGTCAAAAATTCAGTTGACATTGACTAAACAACTATTATAAGATTAGTATAAATCACAAAGAGTCGTACTAAAGGAGGAGTCATTATGGCAGTTATAAATATTACTAAGGATAATTTCCAGCAGGAGGTAGCGGCAGCCTCTCAGACCGTATTGGTGGATTTCTGGGCAACCTGGTGTGGTCCTTGTCAGATGATGGGGCCGATTCTGGAGGAGCTGGCCACCAAGCATCCTGAAATCAAGGTAGGAAAAATCAATGTGGACGAACAGCCAGAGCTGGCAATGCAATTCCAGATAGATGCCATTCCTGCGTTGATGGTATTTAAGGGTGGTAAGGCTGTGGCTCAAACTGTAGGCCTACAGCCAGTAGAGAACCTTGAGCAGCTTCTCTAAGGTAGCTCGCTATGGCTAGACCAACAAAATGCCGGCGCATTTGTCAAATGCCACTGGTGCAGGAATTTATGCCAACAGGCCAGCTGGAAGATGAGCCGATTATTCTAAATCTGGATGAATATGAAGCTATCCGCCTTATGGACAGGGAGGGCATGTCCCAGCAGGAATGCAGCAAGCGCATGGGCGTGGCCAGGACTACAGTGCAGAAAATCTACGAAACAGCTCGCCGCAAGGTGGCTGATGCCTTGGTTGAGGGCAGGCCTCTCAAAATTCAAGGTGGAGATTTTCAGCTTTGCGAGGGTAATGATTGTCTGGAGCAGGAATGTTTCAAACGCTGTGGACATGGTTGTTATTGTGGCAAACACTGCTGTCATCACAAGCAGATGTAAAAGAAAAACATGATGATATACATCAAAGCAAGGATTATTAAAACCACTTTGTGTAATCATCATGTTTTTTATTTTATTTATTTTTCCTAGTTGTAATGTAGAGCACTGGTAGAATAATCAAAATCGTGCCTGCGATTTCCGGCAGTTGGAATAACACATCCAGAAGCAGGACAGAAAAGACAATAGATGCTAAAGGCTCCATAGCATTTAGAATACTGGCTTCCTGGGGCAGTATGTATTTGGTGCTGGAAACATAGGCCCAGAAGGCTATGGCTGTACCTAAGATGCAAATGTAAGCCAGACTGAGAACAGCATCGCTATCCAAGATACCAGGATAGGAAAGGGGAGGATATATTAGAGATATGGCTGCCCCGCCTATAAGCATAGCCCAGCCAACTACCTGAGCCGAAGGCCATCTCATAAGCAGCCAGCGGGGAGATACAGTGTAGCAGGCTGCAGCAAAGGCACTAAGAATGCCCCAGAACAAAGCCTTTTCGGAAACACTTAGAGTGGTAAGACTGCCGTGAGTTACTAACAGGGCTGTACCAAGTATGGCCAGAATGGCGCAAATCACCTGTCCCAGCTGAGGCAGCTTCCTTTCCCGCAGGGCTATCCAAAGCAAAATCACCACAGGCATTAAATATTGGATAATGGTGCCCGTTGGAGCATTGCTATAGGCAATCGCCGCAAAATAGGTATATTGCACAGCCATCATGCCACAAAGCCCAAAGAATAGCAGTCTGTATCTGCTAGCCTTATCCCGCCAAATATTGGTAATATTATTGCCATAAACAAAGCGGTCAATTAATAACAGGATAAGACCGGCAGTTATAGTTCGTATGGCTGTAAGATAATCTGCGGTCACGCCTCTATCCTGAAGCAAAAACTGTGCTGCCACTCCGGAGCCGCCCCAGAAAATGGAACCTCCTACAGCCAGTATAATTCCTTTTAATCTATTGGAAAGTGTCATCATAAATCACCCTTTAAAGCTAGTTAATACCCATATACACTACAACAAATACGTTTATTTGTCCAATACTAATTTAGGCAATAGTATACGCAAAAAAGGGGTTGAATTTATTTTTACAAATCACTTATTTTTAAAATAACGAAATTTTTTTCAAAAAAGTGTTGACAATGATTAGTTTCCCCTCTATAATAATCAATGTTGCGAGGCGCTAAGGCCTCAGAAAAATGTCTCACTAGCTCAACTGGTAGAGCATCTGACTCTTAATCAGCAGGTTCGGAGTTCGAGTCTCCGGTGGGACACCATTTTTCTTTCTATGATATATATTGTGGTAAATGTCTCACTAGCTCAACTGGTAGAGCATCTGACTCTTAATCAGCAGGTTCGGAGTTCGAGTCTCCGGTGGGACACCATTTTTCTTTCTATGATATATATTGTGGTAAATGTCTCACTAGCTCAACTGGTAGAGCATCTGACTCTTAATCAGCAGGTTCGGAGTTCGAGTCTCCGGTGGGACACCATTTGAGATATGCAGGTTGGAACGTGCTTCTAACCTGTTTTTTTGTATATATGATTGTTTCAAGGAGGATATCTATGCGCATATTGATTACTAATGATGACGGCATTCAATCTCCCGGTCTGGAAGCCCTGGTCAAGATACTGCATAAGGAGCATGAGGTGATTGTGGCAGCTCCTGCCTCTCAGCAAAGTGCCAAAGCTCATGCTATTACCGTAAGGGAACGGCTATATGTGGAGGAATACGCTCCTCTGCAGGAGGCTTATGGAATCAAGGCTTTGGCTATTAGCGGTACGCCAGCGGATACTGTCAAGCTGTATGTAGAAGGAATTATTCAAAGAAATCCTGCTTTGAAACCGGATTTGGTTATTTCTGGCATTAATGATGGCTCAAATGTAGGCACGGATATTCTTTATTCTGGCACTATTGGTGCAGCCACCGAGGGATATGTGCAGGGTTGTAATGGCTTGGCAGTGTCCTTAGACTACAATGCGGAATACGATTTTGAGGTAGTGGCCAAGGAAATTGCTGCCAGATTGCAGCAGCTTTTCCCCGAAGGCTGTGGCAAAACCCTTTTGAATATAAATTTCCCAAAAAAATTAGCTCAGCAGCCGAAATGGCTTTGGTGCCGCCAGGGCGTAAGGGATTATGCCAATGCCTATCAGCCCTATCACGATGAAAATGGCAGGCTTTATTATGTAGTTGGTGGTGGTCCTTTGAATGGAGGAAATCCAGAGGATACTGATGTTATGGTTACCTTGGGAGGAAATATTGCGGTAACTCCTCTTCAGCTGGAGAGAACCAAATATGAAAATCTCTGCCCAGGCACGGAATTAAATATGTAGAAAATATTATTTTCCCTGACTACAACTTGGTAGGGAACTATGTTATAATACAAACATAAGGAGAACAAAAGAGACATAGGAGGAATGTAGACAATGAATTCTGTAGAGAAATCCAAAATCAAAGATATTAATTTGGCACCATCTGGTCATGATAAAATAAACTGGGTAAAGAATTTTATGCCAGTAATGAATGCCATTGAAAAGGAGTATGCCGTATCCAAGCCTTTTGCTGGTATTCGCATGGTTATGACCATGCATTTGGAGGCCAAGACCGCTTATTTGGCTCTGGTATTGCAGGCTGCCGGGGCGGAGGTTATTGCTACAGCTTCCAATCCTTTGTCCACTCAGGATGATGTTTGTGCAGCTTTGGTAGAGGATGGGGTAACTGTTTTTGCCCATCATGGCTGTGATATGGACGAATACGATGCTTATATTGATATGGCACTGGATTGTGAACCAGATATTATTATGGATGATGGCGGCGATTTGATTTATCGTCTCCACAATCAGCGCCGTGAGCTGCTGCCCAAGATTATTGGTGGTTCTGAGGAAACTACTACTGGCGTTATTCGCGATAGAGCATTGGAGGCCGCTGGCAAGCTGGAATTCCCAATGATGGCTGCTAACGATGCTTATTGCAAGTATCTCTTTGACAATCGTTATGGCACAGGCCAGTCCACCTGGGAAGGCATTATGCGGGCTACTAATCTGGTAATTGCAGGCAAGACTGTAGTTATTGCTGGCTATGGCTGGTGTGGCAAGGGTGGCGCTATGCGTGCCAAGGGCTTAGGTGCCAATGTTATCATTACCGAGGTGGATCCAATCAAGGCTATTGAGGCTGTTTTTGATGGCTTCCGGGTAATGCCTATGGATGAGGCTGCCAAGATTGGTGATATTTTCCTGACTCTTACCGGCGATAAGGATATTCTGCGGAGCTGGCACTATGAGTCTATGAAGGATGGCGCTGTTATGGCCAACTCTGGTCACTTTGATTTGGAGATAAATATTCCTGAGCTGGAAGAGGTATCTGAGTCCCGTCGTCCAGTTAAGCCTGGTATTGAGGAATTCAAATTTGCCAACGGCAAAAAGCTGTATCTGTTAGGCGAGGGACGTTTGGTAAACCTGGCTTGCGGTGATGGACATCCAGCAGAGATTATGGATTTGAGCTGGGGCGTACAGTTCTTCTCTGCCTTGGAGATTGTAGAGAATCATGACAAGCTGGAGAACAAGGTATATGTGCTGCCAGAGGAAGTTAATGCCAAGATTGCCAAGATTAAGCTGGCGGCTATGGGCATTGAAATTGACGAGCTGACACCAGAGCAGTACGCTTATCTGCATCAGTGCTAAGAATAGAGAAAAGATAAGTACGGAAGAGGGATATATATGAAGATTTTAATCAAGGGTGCCAATGTTTTGCGGCCTGATTATTCTACTGGTATTGCTGATATTGCTGTAGAAAATGACAAAATTACTGCTGTAGGAAATATTCCTGAGAGCTTTGTGGCTGATCATATTATTGAGGGCAAGGATCATTTTGCGGTGCCAGGCTTGGTTAATGCTCACACCCATGCATCTATGACCTTGCTGAGAAGCTATGCCGATGATATGGAGCTGATGGATTGGCTCAACAATAAAATATGGCCATTAGAAGCCAAGATGAAGGAGCAGGACATTCGCATTGGTGCTCAGCTGGCTCTGGTGGAAATGATTCGCACTGGCACAACTGCCTTTGCAGACATGTACGGGCCTTGGATGGAAATCGTTGCTGAGGAAACCATTGGCGCAGGTATTAGAGGTATTTTGAGCCGTGGTGCTATTGGTTTTATGCCGGGAGCAATGAAAACTTTGGAGGAAAATGTGGAGTTATTCCACAACTATCACGGTTCTGGAGACGGCAGAATCAGCGTATTGTTAGGCGTTCATGCACCATATACCTGTCCACCGGATTTCTGTCAGGCAGCAGCCAAGGCTTCTGTGGAAAATGGCATTAATGTACATATTCATATGTCTGAAACTCAGACGGAAATTAAGGAGATTCAGGAAAAATATGGCAAGCGTCCATTTAAGTATATTGAGGATACTGGTCTGTTCCAGCGTCCATCCATTGCCGCTCATTGTGTATGGCTGGATGATGAGGATTTGGCCATTATGAAGGAGCACCAGGTAACACCAGTGCATAATCCAGGTTCCAATATGAAGCTGGCCAGTGGTGTAGCTCCAGTGCCTTGGCTTTTATCCCATGATGTGCAGGTTGCTCTGGGTACTGATGGAGCTTCCAGTAATAACAATTTGGATATGCTGGAGGAGGTACGTCTGGCTGCTATGCTGCACAAAGTAAAGGAGCTGGATCCTCTGGCTGTAGATGCTGCTCAGGCTCTGCGTATGGGTACAGAATATGGCGCCAAGGCTCTGTGGCTGGAGAATGTAGGCAAAATTGAAGCCGGTGCCAAGGCAGATATTGTTCTCTATGATATGCGCCGTCCAGAATGGTGTCCACGACATAATCTGGTATCCTTGCTGGTTTATTCTGCTAATAGCTCCAGTGCAGATACCATGCTTTGCAATGGCCGTATTATTATGGAAAAGGGAGAATTGAAAACTATGGATGAGGAAAAGATTCTCTTTGAGGCCAATAAGTGTGCTTTGGATTTGGTTAATAGATAATTAGGGCAATAAAAGACGGCATAGCCACTCCAATTTGGAAAGGTCATGCCGTTTTTCCATATTTATCTGTTTATATTTACTACAAAAGTTAAGGAGGTTTCTGTGGCAAAACCAAAGAAAAATTATTATGCTGTTCTTTCTGGCCGTCAGCCAGGTATCTACAAAACCTGGCCGGAATGTCAGCGACAGGTGATGGGCTTTAAGGGAGCCAGGTTCAAGGGCTTCGTAACCTTGGCAGAGGCTCAAAGCTATATGGAGGACAGCGAAGGCATCAAGGCCTTTGATGCGGATAGTCTAAAACAGGGAACTGTTATCTTTGTGGATGGCTCCTATCGTCATGGCTGTTATAGCTGGGGCTTTGCGGTTTATCAGGATGGACAGCTGGTTTTTGAGGATAAGGGCAGGGGCAATTCTCCAGAGGCTGCAAGATTGGGGAATGTGGCTGGTGAAATGGCTGGAGCCCAGCAGGCTGTTCTCTGGGCTGAGGCTCAGGGAGAAGAAGCTATTACTATTTGCCATGACTACGAGGGGATTGCAGCCTGGCCACTGAAGCGGTGGCAGGCTAAATTGCCAGAAACCAAGGCCTATACGGAGTTCATGAGCTCTCGTTTGAATATGGTGCGCTTTCAGAAGGTGGAGGGTCACACAGGTGTAGAAGGCAACGAACGGGCCGACCAGCTGGCCAAGGCTGCCTTGGAGCAAATCTGATTTAGCCAAGGGCTACATCCAAGGTCATCATGAGGCTAAAGCCTACGGCAAACATAATGGTGCCCATATCGGAATGAGTACCGGTGGACATTTCTGGTATTAGCTCCTCGACTACTACATAAAGCATGGCTCCAGCAGCAAAACTAAGCATATATGGCAACACTGGTATTATCAGGCTGGCAAAAATAATGGTCAACATGCCGGCCAAAGGCTCTACAGCCCCGGAGAAAACACCCCAGCCAAAGGCTTTGCTGGTGCTAATGCCAGCAGATTTCAAGGGCATGGAGACAATGGCACCCTCAGGAAAGTTCTGAATGGCAATGCCAATGGAAAGGGCAGTGGCTGCAGCCAAGGATATTTCGGATACCCCTGCCTGCCAGCTGGCATATACAACACCGACAGCCATTCCTTCTGGAATATTGTGGATGATAACTGCTAGTACCAGCATCATGGTTTTTGAAAAGGAACATCTGGGGCCCTCTTGTTCCTGACTGTACATATGAATATGGGGCGTAATATGATCCAACAGCAGCAAGAACAGGATGCCTAGCCAAAAGCCTGCCACAGCAGGTATAAAGGCAAAACTGCCCATATCAGCTGATTGCTCCATAGCAGGCATCAATAGACTCCAAATAGAGGCAGCCACCATAACTCCAGCAGCAAAGCCTGTCAGGCTGCGCTGTACCAGCTGGTTCAGCTCTTTTTTCATGAAAAAAACACAGGCTGCCCCCAAGGTGGTGCCGGCAAAGGGGATTAATAACCCTTGCCAAATACTGGTATTTAATAGTTCAGACATAGATAAAACTCCTTTCTATTGTATTTTATGATAACTATTATCAATTACTTTACTGGGCAATACTATATTGCTTTTTGTCACAATAGTCAAGCCATTTAATTGTGAAGGAGGTTCTGATTATGAAGAAAATATTTATCTGGCTTTTAGCTTGCCTATTCTTTATTCCTATGGAAGCTGGAGCCGAAATCCGCAATTCGCTTCAACAGGCCAGATTGGCCTATATCTGTGCTTTGGCAGATATGGCGGTATATGATACAGATATGAATGATGCGGTGCGGCAGGAAATGGATCGCCTTGGCTGGCGTTTCACTGATTATCGTAATAAGGACGCCAGAGCAAATACGGTTTTTTATACTGTAGTTAATACGCAGGCAGAACCAGGCCAAAGGGAAACCTTGCTTGTTATTCCTGGCACAGAAAAGCTTAAGGATATTGAGGTGGATTTACGCTGCAGCAAGGTATTGTTTGGTGGCGCCAATATTAATGAATTTCGTCAATACGCTGAGCAGGAAAAGGTAGATAGCAATGCTCCTATGGTCCATAGAGGCTTTAATGACTATACCATGACAGCTTTTTTTACTCCACGGGAGAACGGGAAGATAGCTGCTGATGAAATACAAAAATTTTTGTCAGAATCCAATGATCATTTGTATATTACAGGTCACAGTCTTGGAGGAGCAGTGGCTACCTTGTTAGGGGCCAGATTGGTAGCTGCTGGAGCAGATGCCAGCAAGCTAAGTATTGTTACCTTTGGTGCTCCTACTGTAGGCAATACAGCCTTTGCCGAGGAATATGGCTGTCTCTTGGATTTAAGCCGTTATACCATGAGCGGGGATTTGGTGAAAAATGCCTTGCAAATGTTAAAATCCGGGTATGTACAATTTGGTACAGAGTATAAATGCCAGAAAAATGAAAATTCCCATAGGTTTAATCACTCTATGGCAGGCTATTTGGATGCAGCCATTCGAGGCTACTATGATGAATCTCTAGGAGGTGTGCTGACTTTGCAACAGCTGGCCTCCTATAAGCCAGAGACTATAAATGAGGAAGAAGTGGCAACAGGTCCCTTGTGGAATCAGCAATTTGATAAGGGGAGGGTATATATTGCCCCTGTGCAGATGAAGCTGCCTGAAAATATTCAGAATGATAGCGCCTATATGCAGCTGGCAGCTGGGGATTTGCTTATGAATCAGTTTCAGAGAATACATGTGGATGAAAATGCTGTAGCAGCCTCCAATGGAGTGGATACCTTGTTTACAGCTTGTCAGGAGGCAGAACAGGCTGGCTGTGAATATATTGCCCAGATAAAAATTAGCGGTACTATGGACAAGGCAAATCCCAATTTATATAGAATTGCCACAGAAACCAGCTTCTTTACTACCTCTGGAGAACCAGTGGCATCTTCCATGACCTCTACTACTACCAAGGAAATTACGCCTATAGAGGCTGCCATGTATAATATGGCTCGTTTAACAGGTGATATTCAGCAGGCTCAGGCAGAGGGTATCTTGCCTAAATGAAATTATGTAAATAGTATCTAAAACACACCCCCTATGAAATATGAAATTTGCTTCATGCTTCCTAGGGGGATTACTTTATTTGGGACAAATTTGGCAGTTTATTTTCATAACCTGTTCCATCATAATATGTAGTAATTTTGTTTGTTGAGAATCGGCAGCCCGATAATAAACCTCCTTGCCTTCCCGACGGCTGGTTATTAGCCCGCTGGCCTTAAGTGGCCGGAGATGGTGGGAAATGGCTGGACTGGACATATTCATCATAGCGGCAATATTCTGGACACATTCCTCACAATGACAAAGCAGCCAAAAAATTCGCAAACGGGTAGGATCTCCTAATTGCTTGAAAATATCTGAAACAATGCGAAAATCTTCAATATGGTCTATATTGGCGCAGAGAAAATTAAAAGCTATTTCATTTTCATGATGGTCATGGGGAAGTTGCTTTTCCTGATTCATTTACTTCAGCTCCCTGTATTAATATACAAATCAGATAGCATACTAATGAAAAAATTTCTCATTGGTATTGACTTCTATCTGTACATATATTATACTACAGACATAACAATTAAACAAATGCTTAATTGTTATGTCAATGTATTTTAGAAAGGGGTTTTTCAAATGAAAAGAAGTTACAAGATTGAGGTAGATTGTGCTAACTGTGCTAATCTTATGGAGGAGGCCACCAAGAAAACTGCTGGGGTAGCCAATGCTGTAGTGAATTTTATGACTCAGAAAATGATTGTAGAGTTTGATGACGGTCAGGAGCCTAAGGCTGTTATGGAAGAAGTATTGAAGAATTGTCGTAAGGTGGAATCTGACTGCGAAATTGAATTCTAATTGGGTATTGGCTAATCCTGTGTTGGAATATTCAATATTCGGGAGGTAAGCAATGAACAAAAAACAAAAGCTAATGCTGAAGCGCATTATTATAGCTGGCACTTTGATGATAGCCTTGCAGTTTGTGCCTATTACTGGTGTACTAAAGCTAATATGTTTTTTAGTGGTATATGGCATTATCGGCTATGATATTCTTTGGAAATCCTGGAAGGGGATTTGCAACAAACA
Source organism: uncultured Anaerovibrio sp. (assembly GCA_934203205.1). Classification (GTDB taxonomy): domain Bacteria; phylum Bacillota; class Negativicutes; order Selenomonadales; family Selenomonadaceae; genus Anaerovibrio. Next base: position 212,201 of record CAKPYV010000001.1, read on the forward strand.
GGTCTTTGATGAAAACTTCCTAATGGCTGTAGCTACCATAGGCGCCTTTGCTTTGGCAATTTATGAACAAAGTGGCGATTACAATGAAGCTATTGCAGTTATGCTGTTTTACCAGATTGGTGAGTTATTCCAAAGTTATGCGGTAGGCAAAAGCCGTCGCAATATTACAGCTCTGATGGATATTCGGCCGGATTATGCCAATATTGAAGTGGATGGACAGCTTACCAAAGTAGATCCTTATGATGTGGCTGTAGGGGATATTATTGTGGTTCAGCCTGGGGAAAAAGTTCCCTTGGATGGAATTGTAGTAGAGGGCAAGGCCAGCCTTGATACCAGTGCTCTTACTGGTGAAAGTGTACCACGCAATGCTGTGGTAGGGGACGAAATCATTAGTGGCTGTATCAACACTAATGGCGTGTTGAAAATTCGCACCACCAAGGAATTTGATGATTCCACAGTAGCCAAGATTTTGGAACTGGTGGAAAATGCTACCTCCCGTAAGTCCAAATCTGAGAATTTTATTTCCAAATTTGCCCGAGTATATACGCCATTTGTTTGCTATAGTGCTTTGGCCTTGGCTATATTGCCACCTTTAGCCAATATGTTTATTTGGCAGGTTGGGGCTGAGTGGGATATGTGGGTATATAGGGCCTTAACTTTCTTGGTAATCAGCTGTCCATGCGCCTTGGTTATAAGTGTGCCTCTGAGCTTTTTCGCCGGTATTGGTGGCGCCAGCAAGGAGGGAATTCTGGTTAAGGGCTCCAATTATCTGGAAGCCCTGTCCAAGACAAAATATGTGGTTTTCGACAAAACCGGCACCCTGACTCACGGCGTTTTTCAGGTTAGCGCCGTACATCACAATACTCTGGCCCAGGAAAAGCTGTTGGAATATGCAGCCTTGGCAGAATGTGCTTCCTCTCATCCTATAAGCCTGAGTCTGCAACGGGCACATAAGGGAGAGATAGACAGAAATAGAGTTACAGATATTCAGGAAATCAGTGGTCATGGTATTGTGGCCAAGGTAGATGGAAAATCTGTAGCTGTAGGTAATGACAAGCTCATGGATCAGCTTCATGTAGCATATAAAAGCTGTCATAGCACTGGCACCATTATCCATATCGCTATTAATAATGACTATGCAGGACATATTGTGATTTCTGATGTTATTAAGCCTCAATCAAAGGAAGCAATTCAGGCTCTAAAAAAGGCTGGTATCAAAAAAACTGTTATGCTTACTGGTGATAGAGATTCTGTGGCTCAGGAGGTGGCTCAGGAGTTGGCTATTGATGAGGTGCATAGTCAGTTGCTGCCAGCCGACAAGGTTACCCAGGTGGAAAAATTGCTGGCCACCAAGGAAAAAGACAGCAATTTGGCCTTTGTAGGAGATGGCATTAATGACGCCCCTGTGTTGACTAGAGCTGATATTGGTATTGCTATGGGCGCTATGGGCTCTGATGCGGCTATTGAAGCTGCTGATGTAGTTCTTATGGATGATAATCCAAGAAATATTGCCAAGGCCATTAATATAGCAAAGAAATGTATGAGCATTGTTTACGAAAATATTATCTTTGCCATTGGCATTAAGGTTCTGTGCTTGCTTTTAGGGGCTGTAGGTATAGCAAATATGTGGTTTGCTATATTTGCCGATGTAGGAGTTATGATTCTGGCAGTATTGAATGCTATTCGTGCCCTAAATGTAAAAAATTGCTAAATCGTCATTCTGACTAAAGTATATATCCCCTTGAGATACTGTTTTTTATAGTAACCTCGTTGGAAAAACTGACAAGGTTATGGAAAAGAGTATTCCTTAGGGGATTTTTGTTTTTGGCAAAAAAATAATATACAAGTTGAACAAATTGGATTATAATAAAAAATATATATATAATATGTATTGACGGGAGGTCATTATTATGGAGATTAAATCAGTAGCTGTTCTGGGGGCAGGGGCAGTTGGTTCCTATATAATTCAAGGCCTGGCAAAGAAATCAGGTGTATCTCTAGGCGTTGTAGCTACAGGAGAGCGGGCACAGCGCCTTGGGCAGGGTTGCAGGATAAATAATGAAGTTTACCATCCCCAGGTGTGGAGTCCCAAGGAGGCTCATAATGTGGATCTTTTGGTAGTAGCACTAAAATATGGTGCTCTAGCCGGGGCGTTAGAGGATATTAAGACTATTGCGGGGGAAAATACCACAGTTATAAGCCTGATGAACGGTGTGGACAGCGAGGAGACAATAGCTTCTGTTATTGGGCCGGAAAAGATGCTTTATTCTCTTATCAAAATAGCTTCTCACAAGGAGCAGGACGAATATGTATTTGATGTAGAATCTACAAGCGGCATTATTTTAGGAGAACTGCAAGCTCCCTTTGATAGTATCCGAGTAAAGGCGATAGAAAAGCTCTTTGCTGAGACAAATATTCATTATCGAGTAACAGAGCACATCCTGGAGGAAATTTGGAGCAAATTCCGTCTCAATGTTACCAATAATTTACCCCAGGCAATATTAGGAGCAGGGGTTGGCTGTTATCGTGACAGCCAACATATGAAGTTTATTAGCAAGGCCCTGCGCCGTGAGTTGGAAGCCATTGCAGCCGCCAAGGGAATTGATATTTCTTTGGCCGAAAAAGCCATTACCAAGGGCTGTCCTGAACCGCCAGCAGCCAGATATTCCACCTTGCAGGATTTGGATGCCGGCAGACATACGGAAATTGATATGTTCTCTGGGGCTTTGATAAAAATGGGACAGGAGTTGGGGATACCTACGCCATATAATGAATATACTTATCATATGATTAAGGCTTTGGAGGAAAAGAATGATGGCCTTTTTGACTATGCTGGTAAAAATCAATCAACAACCTGTGCCAAATAAAAATTTTAGCAAAAATAAATTGAATATTTCACGTTGCTAGGCAGGAATTTACATATTTGTATCGAATTAGTAAATAATAGTGGAGCTTAGATTAGGAGAGGTGTGTTAACATGAAGATTATTCCAGAATCTGACTGGAAGGAAGATATGAAGGTTTTTCGGGAGGCAGCAGCCAAATATTATGCAGGAGAGCTGAAAAGAATTGAATACAAGGGAATTTCCGGCAAGTTTGGCAGTTATGCCCAGAAAGGAGATAAGCCTCTGAGCATGCTGAGATTGAGAATGCCTGCTGGCAGGCTTACGCCCCAAAAAATGGCCTTTATTGCAGATGCTGTGAGAAAATATGCTATCAATAAAATGAAATTCACTACCTGCCAAACTGTGCAGCTGCACAATCTGGAGTTGGAACCAGTATGTCAGATAATGGAGGATGCTCTGCAGGTAGGCATTGTAACTGTTGGTGGCGGCGGAGATTTCCCTCGTAACACGACCTGCTCTCCTTTATCTGGACTAGATAAGGATGAGTACTTTGATGTTATGCCTTATGCAGAGGCTGCTGGCCAGTATGCTATGCAGTTTATCAATGCGGAGAAAATGCCTCGAAAATATAAAATAGGCTTTTCCAGCTCCCCTAAAAATCAGTCCCATGCCACCATGCGTGATTTGGGCTTTGCGGCTCGTCCTGATGGCAAATTTGATGTATACAGCGCAGGTGGTCTTGGCTTAAATCCAATGATAGGTGTTAAGGTAGCTGAGGCTGTGGAGCCAAAGGATATTTTGAAATATATTCGCGCTATGTGGGTGTTGTTCCGTACCTATGGAGATTATAAGAATCGTATGAGAGCCAGAAGTCGCTTTATGCAGGAAACTCTAGGTGGACCAGAGAATTACCGCAAGGCGTTTCTGGAAAAACTGGCAGAGGTAGAGGGGACTGATGATTTCGATTTTGAAATTCATCAGGAGATTGTTACCAAGACTGGTTCAGGTACTATTCAGCATCCAAGAGCCATTCCTCAGAAGCAGGAAGGACTTTATAGTGTAATATGGCATCCATTGGGAGGCTGTCCAGATCCAGATATTTTCTGTCAGGTTAGCGATGCTCTGCAGAAGGTAGAGGCTGGAGAAATTAGATTGGCTTTGGATGAGACTGCTTATATTGTTAATCTGAATGCTCAGGAGGCTGAGGAATTTATACAGCTTACTGCTAGTGATTCAGCTCGTTCTCAATTTGAAATGGCTTCAGCCTGCATTGGCTCCTCTATATGTCAGCAGGGAGTAAGGGATTCTCAGGCTGTTTTGATGGCATCCATAAAGGCAGTGCGAGAGGCAGGTATACCTGATGGAGCATTGCCTGCTATCCATATTTCTGGCTGTCCTGGCTCATGTGCTACCCCGCAGTTGGCGGTAATAGGCTTTCGTGGGGCAGTTAAGGAGAGACAATCAGCCTGGCTGCTGACTATTAACGGTTGCGCATTGCAGGACAAGGAAGTATTTGGAAAGGAGGTAGGTGTAATATTCGAGACAGAAGTTCCAGATTTCCTAGTAGCTTTGGGGAGAGCTGTAGGAGATAGTGGATTGGATTTTGCCAGCTGGCTGCAAGCAAATCCAGAGGGGATTCAGAAAGTAGCTGAGCCATTTGTTTAACGGGGAAATTAAGGGGTAATTTATGTATGAGTAGTTAAAAGGAGAGTAGCTATGGATAAGAATCAGTTAATTGCCGCCATGGAGGAAATTGTTGGCAAGGAGCATGTTTTACATACGCCTGAGGCCCTTTATGAGTATTCCTATGATGCTACACCAGGGCATTCCTATATGCCAGATGTAGTAGTGTCTCCTGGAAATACCCAGGAGGTTTCCCAGATTATGAAATATGCTAATCAGCATAAAATTCCTGTTTATCCTCGCGGATCAGGAACTAATTTATCAGCAGGCACAGCACCACTAAATGGAGGTATTGTACTGCTGATGCTGAGATTTGACAAAATACTTGATTTGGATTTAGAAAATCTTATTGCTGAGGTAGAGGTGGGCGTTATTGTACAGGATATTAATGACTATATTGCCCCATATGGATTGATTTACCCACCTGATCCAGGCACAGTAAAAACTGCTAGCCTAGGCGGTACTATTGCGGAAAATTCTGGCGGTCTGCGAGGGCTAAAGTACGGTATTACCAAAAATTATGTTCAGGGGCTGGAGGTAGTTTTGGCCAATGGTGATATTATTCATACTGGCGGCAAAAACGTTAAGGATGTATCAGGCTATGATATGACCAAACTCTTTACTGGTTCCGAGGGAACTCTTGGTATTGTTACCAAGGCTTTGTTGAAGCTGGTACCTGCTCCTGAGGCCACCAAGAGTATGATTGCTATTTTTGATTCCCTTGATGATGCAGGTAAAGCTGTATCTGGTATTATTGCAGCCAAGATTATTCCTGCCACTCTGGAGATTCTAGATAATGCTACGATTCGCACTGTTGAGGATTTTATGCATGTAGGTCTGCCAGTGGATGCAGATGCTATTCTGCTCATCGAGGTAGATGGTAATCCTATCGTGGTAGAGGATGAAAAGACCAAGGTATTGGCGGTATTGAAGGAAAACAATGCTCGAGAGGTTACTCTGGCCAAATCACCAGAGCATAAAGCCCAGCTGTGGACTGCCCGCCGTATGGCTCTGCCATGTCTGGCTAAGCTGCGTCCTACTACTTTTGTTGAAGATGCTACCATTCCAAGAAGCAAGATTCCTCAATTCCTGAATATCGTTAAAAAGGCATCCAAGGATCATAATGTAACAATTGGTACCTTTGGTCACGCAGGAGATGGCAATATGCATCCAACCATTGTATGCGATTTGCGGGATAAAGATGAAATGAAACGTGTACATGCAGCTATGGATGATATTTTTAAGGGCGCCTTGTCCTTGGGAGGAACTCTTTCCGGAGAGCATGGTATTGGTCTAGGTAAGCTGCCTTGGATGGAGCAGCAGCATGGTCCGGAAGGTATGAATGCCATGAAGGCTATTAAGCGGGCTTTGGATCCTAATTTGATTTTGAATCCAGGTAAATTGCTAGGGGAGTGTTGATTATGGCTGAGAATAAATTAACTGCCGAGGCCATGAACAGCCATGATGCAACTTTGCTTCGTGATTTGGATGATGCCTTGGCCAACTGCATGAAATGCGGTAATTGTCAGGCTGGGTGTCCCATTTATCGGGAAACCAAAAAGGAATTCTCTGTAGCACGAGGTAAAATTTCCTTGATGCAGGCTGTTCTTAGCGGTAAGCTTCCTATAAGTGCAGAATTTGACAGTATTATGGCCGCTTGCTTGAACTGTAAAACCTGTTCTGCTAACTGTCCTTGTGGCGTGCAGGCTGATGAACTGATTCTGAGGGCTCGTCATGCCGCCATTCAGGCTAGAGGGCTTCATCCGGTGAAGAAAACTGTCTTTAAGCTGTTAAGCAATCGACCATTGTTTAATACCGTGCTTCGTATGGGTGGCATGTTTGGCTGGCTTACCTTCAAAGATGTGCCGGACAAGAATGCTGTACTTTCCAGATTTCCTGCTCCTGGTATGGATCCCAATCGTGCTACGGCACCTTTGGCATCTACGCCATTGCGTTCTCAGTATCCAGAGGTTATCAAGGTACCTAATGCCAAGCATCGGGTGGCATTCTTCACAGGCTGCACGATTAATTTTATGTATACAGACATGGGGCAGGCCGTTATTGAGGTATTAAAGGAAAACGGCAACGAAATTGTTATTCCAAGCAAGCAGCATTGCTGCGGTACACCAGTTCATGTTTCTGGCGCTTTTGAAATGGCTAATGAAATGGCCAAGCATAATATAGAGGTATTTGAGGCTTGTCAGGCTGATTATATTGTAGGAGCCTGCGGTTCCTGTGTAGAGGCATTGAAGGATTATCCTAAATGGCTGGCTGATGAACCAGAATGGCAGGCAAGAGCTCAAAAACTTGCAGACAAGGTAAGAGAGATTAGCCAATATTTAGTGGAAACAGGGTATCGCAGAGATAATCTTGGTCATATTGACAAGGTTGTTACCATGCACGATCCATGTCATATGGTGCGGGGCATTAAAGTCACTGAGGAACCACGAGAAATCCTGAAATCCATACCAGGAGTAAAATTCGTGGAGATGAATGAACATGACCGTTGCTGTGGCTCAGGAGGTTCTTTCTGTCTAGCCCATTATGAGCTTTCCAGACAGATTAATGATCGCAAATGCAAAAACATAGCAGATACAAAGGCTGATTATGTATGTGCCAGCTGTCCAAGCTGCCGTATGCATATAACTGATGGCATTATTCAGAACAAAATGCCGCAGGTGGTATATCATCCTATTCAGCTGTTAGCTGAAGCCTACAAAAAAGGCAAAGGTTGATAATACTCTGTAAAAGTTTCTTTTACTACAAAATCCCCGGTAAAGTGCCTAAGCATTTACCGGGGATTATTTTTGGATATTTAAATATGAAAATTTAGTTGTGTTTTTCAGTTTCGTTAATAACACAGGTTACAGCAGCATCGCCAGTGATATTTACGGTGGTACGGAACATATCAAGGATACGGTCAATACCAGCTACCAAAGCCAAACCTTCCATAGGCAGGCCTACAGAAAGGAGAACCATGGAAAGCATAATCAAGCCTGCACCAGGAACACCAGCCGTACCAATAGAAGCCAGAGTACCAGTCAAGACGATCATACCCATCTGAGCCATAGTAAGGTCAATACCGTAAACATTTGCTATAAACAGAGAGCAAACACCCATGTAGATAGCTGTACCATCCATGTTGATGGTGGCGCCCAAAGGCAGCACGAAAGAAGTGATATCACGAGAGCAGCCCAATTTCTCCTGGCAGTTCTTCATATTGATAGGCAGTGTAGCTGCAGAGGAGCAAGTGGTGAAAGCAATCAGGATTGCTTCGGACATGCCACGGAAGAACTTAAGAGGGGAGGTGTTGCCCCAGATGCGAGCCATGCTGGAATAAACAGCAACAGCGTGAATAACACTACCAAATGCCATACATGCAATAACAGACAACAGAGGCAACAATACCTTAGGACCGTTTTCGGCTACAACTGGCAGCAGCAAGCAGAATACACCGATAGGAGCGAACTGCATTACCATGTTAATAATCTTGTAGCTTACTTCAGCAGCTGCATCGAACCAGTCAATCAACAGCTGGCTCTTTTTGCCACCAACCTGAAGAATACCAATGCCAACAAACAGAGCAAAGATAATGATAGGCAAAATATCAGCCTTGGCCATAGAAGCAACAGGGTTAGTAGGTACCATTGCAACAAATACCTGCATAATAGAAGGTGCTTCCTTTACCTTGACAGCATCGCCAGCAGTCATTTCCAGACCAATACCAGGATGGATAATACCTGCTACGGCAAAGCCGATAATAATAGCAATAGCAGTAGTGAATAGATAAATGAAAATTGTCTTAATACCAATACGTCCCAGCTTTTTCAAATCACCAAGACTGGTCATACCTACTACTAGAGAGGTAAAAACGATAGGTACGATAACCATTTTGATCAGGTTAATAAAAATAGTACCTATTGGTGCAATCCACCATTTAATAAATGGTAGCCCTTCAACGCCTGCCATCAAACCAACTACAACTGACAGTATCAGGGAAATTAGAATTTTGATTGAAAGATTCATAGTAACCCTCCTAACTTGTATAGATAGAATATACTCCTCCGGCATACACTGTCTAGGGAAGAGACAATGTATGAAGATATGCCTTTTATATTCCTTTGGCCTAGGATATAGGAATATGAAGGCTTTTATGCTAAGAAACTGTCCGCACTACAATTTCTTAAAAATATATTTATTGACTATATGAGAAGCATAGCCAGTCCACTAGATATGAGCCAAAACAGTAAACATAAACAGCTGCAAGGCTATAGTAAATTTGGAGATAATAGCTATAATTTCAAAGGTTTTTAGATCAGGTTCATTTTTGTCAACCCAACGCTGCAAAAGCCTTGGCTTATCCTCAGCACGTTTAATAACGGAGCTAACCCTTACTGTAAAGCGAAGAGCTATAATCTGCTCTGTAAAGAATATGCAGAAGCAAACAAAGAAGAAGGTAATACGGTAATATATATCATTAACAAGGGCGTAAGCAAATTTGTAAGCTAGATAAAATCCAACTATATCAAAAGCCAACAAAGCAAAGGCCATCATTACCATGCATTTGGCGATGTAGGAGGGGGCGATAAAACGCTCTATCTCCATAAGCTGGTCTACAAAATCTCTATCCTCCGGTTCTTGAAAAATATGGTAGAGATTAAAGCCAGCATAAGCAAGCCAAAGAATGGAAAACAAACATATTTCTAACACTAAAATCGCTCCTTTATTTAATAACATTATATATCAAAACTATAGAAAAATCTATAAAAATTATAATCCTTTACGGAATATTTATTAATTTGCACTTTGTATACAGGTATTCATGCTTGAACACACAGATAAATGGTTATAAAACTGTAGCCAGAGGGCAAATTTCCTTAGAAGAATAGGTAAAAAAGCAGTGAGATTATAAAGTAAACTATTATCTATATTCATCCCTAAATTCCATTACAGGAAAATATTACTGTAATTCCTGATAATATAGCACAAAAAAACATATCACTACTATAATATATACATTATAACATCTATGGTGTGGAAAGAAAATGCCTATGCATTTTCTTTCAATAGTATTTTTACAATGGTAAAAGTGTGATATTCATAAAAATAAATTAAAATTTCATAAATTAATCATATTGCAACGCATAAATAAAAGCCCTTGCATTGTCGCAAGAGCTTTTCAGGATACTTACAAGAGGTCGTCATCACTATGATTGTGGTCAGAACATTGGGATCCAGTATAAATGCAATAAACAAGAACAACTGGTATGATGATGGGTAGGAGGGTGATAAATAGGGAAAACAAAAAAATATACCAGATAATTTTTAAGAAAATTAAAGTAATTGGCAATAGGATAGAAAATAAAAATTTTACAACTGGCCATAGGATTACAAATGCTATTTTTCCGACTACCATAATCAGGCCTAAAGCCAATACGAACCAAATAATACCACTAAAAAATATATAAAAATCATCATAACAACCACTCACTTAAATATATTATCTGTTAGATTCTTCTCTACACCAGAAAGGCTTAGGAAGTTCTGGATGCCTGTTGTAATACCACTTACCAATTTTGCGTTGGAGCAATACCTTTATATCTATCCATTAAAAAAGAAAAGCCCTCTAAACGCAGATGCAGCAAGCAAAAAAGCGTTAAGAGGACTGAGTGAGGGCACGCACGAGCCCAAACCTTGTTTTCATTCTAACACAAAAGTAGATGAAATTCAATGAAATATTTACCCAGAAAGAAGACGGACAATATAACACAAGGATTTAGACTAGAAGTTACTGGGGGATATTGCAGCCATCTCTAATCAGATATTACATCCGATAAGTATAATTTATCGGATGTAATTGTGGATTTGTATACAATAGTTTACCAAGCCTTTATTTATCTACACTTTGTGTTTATACGATTTTACCTTTTTATATTATAATAAACATCTTTGTTGGTCATGCTGTTGGTCAGCAATCTTTCGATGTGAATATTCTATTTAAGTTACTTTAATTGTAGGTATATATTACGATTTATTTTCTGTTTTTACAATCTGTGCTAATACAAAACTCGCACAAGGATGAGCCATACCATTACCGATAGCTTTGTACCGCTTGCTGTCTGGTGCTGGCTTTCCTTTGAACTCTATATCCGTATATCCGTCAGAAAGCCCTTGTAATCTTTCTGCTTCTAGCGGAGTTAATCTCCTCACGATATATTCCATGCCATCATCTCCTTTAGACAGACAATACAACCCTGTTTTAGCACCCATACCGCCACCCTGGGCAGACAATGTGGTACTCTTGGTGGCTTCCATTTGGATTCTGTCTGCTGTCCTGCCAAAATCTACAGTATATTGCATTTCATTCCCCTCTGTCCTCAACTACATAGAAATCGCCACTGAAAGCCTCTTGGTTGCCTGTAAACAGCTTTGTCCCGCAGTTAGCTAGAAGTGTTCCAGCCGTGGTTTTCCCATTTGCCAACTTACATGCATTTTCATCACTAGCTGACTCTGAACCTATCAAAACAGCTTGCTGGTCATGCATACAGTTTAATGCTCCCATTTTATCCTGCAAACTTAACTGATTGCATTGTCCGTTACCGATACAAGCTACCACAGGCGGTTGTTTGTAGTCACTAGCTGTAAGGGGGGCTGCTATATTGGGAACGAAACCAGCACTTCGTTCATCATGCCCCATAGAAACAACAGCCATTCCGCCTTGATTACAGGCAGGATTACCACAATTAATATCAAGTGTTCGTGAAGTGTCAGCTTTGTAAATTCCAGAGTTTGGATTTTGTGACTTCATAGCGTTGGAATCGTAACTGCCAATGCCGTAAACAACAGCAGTCTGATTATCTCCCATATTAGCACGCAGTGTCGTTGATTTATCTTGTGTCAGCTTGCGTCCATCACGGCTTGTGATACCTGGCTCGAAACCCCAGCTTGTCTTATCAGTGCTTTGCGCAGTATCTCTGGTAGCACCTTTCCCCTCGTCTTTGCTCGCCTCAGTATCCCTAGACAGGCTTTCTGACTCAAATAATACTTCTGGTCTGCTGTTGGCTCCAAAACCTGCGATAAGGAAGATTCTCGCTCTACGCTGGGGGACACCCCAGTATTGAGCGTCAAGTGTTCTCCATGCCACATTACATTTTGGGCTTCTAACCAGCCCGCTTTTGCTCCATCGTTCAGAATCAGGCATTGGAATGTCGGTTTCTGTGATTTCTTCCAGCACAACTCTAAAGTCATGCCCTTTATTTGAGCTAAATGCGCCAGGGACGTTTTCCCACACGAACCACTTGGGGTACTCTCCATTTGTGGCTTTTCGCATACATCGAACAATGTCAATTGCTTTTCTGAATAATCCGCTTCGTTCACCTGCTAACCCCTCTCTTTTACCAGCGATGGACATATCCTGGCAATTATGAACCATAATGCCGTTTACAGTATACGAATGAACATCAGCAACTTCAAAGTTGTAAACTATCGTTTTTTGTTCTTTTCGTTTAATTTCCCTTATCGGCTGCCATATATAGCCATCTCCTACAATGGCCTGTGATTGCTTTGGTACATTATCAAGCCATGTAACTGTATAGGTGTCTTTTTGATTGACTTCTCTACCTTGGATGGTGTGTTTCTTAGGTCTTTCATTATAGTATACTTTTGTCGGCCTTAGATATGCTTTATGTATAGCAATTTGCAACGATAAGGCTAGCTTTCTACTGATTGTAGTTGCTCGGTATAAGTTGCCCGTTTTGCTACCATCGCCACTTACATATCCGTTAATTAATTCCTGCAATAATTCTTTTGGTAAATCTAAAAATATACCAGGTATTTCTTTGTGTTCTGCTCCTTTTCCACATAACATACACAATCGCATAAGTCTTTCACTGATAATTTCCCCCTTTGTCACTGTTACATCTTTTTTATAACAAACGTGATATTGTGAAATTTTGCTTTTGAAATCATCTAACTTTCCCTTGCCTATGCAATAAATGACTTTATGGGCTTTCTGTCCTAGCGGTCTACCCTTACGTTGGCTGTTGTTTGTATAACCATCAGCTATATAACGCCCTATCAGCCACGCTTCCTCTTTTGTTATGCTCATTATATTCTCACTTGTTTGGAGTATAGGGTAGCCCACAAAATCCCCTTTCTGTAAATTTTCAACTTTTACCCATTCAGCCTTGGAAAATTTTCTCAAATTGCAACGATTCCCATTTTTTGTTGGGTAATATCTTCTCATGTGCTTCACTAAAAATGGGTGGTTTCCTGTTGCTTCTAACTCCAGCAATCCCTGTGCTTTGATAGTATATATGCTTTCTGTTTGATTTCTCATAACCTCAACGACTTTATGCCACTCACAATCATCAGCAATAACTATATCTCCAACAACGATATTTTCAATAGCCTTTATACCGTTTTTTGTTTGAATACTCGCTCCAGCTGTAAAACATGGTGAGCCTGCACAAATAATGTCTACTGGTGTCAATTTTGCCCCGTCCAGCTTCGTAATATCGCCTAACTGCTGTACATCTGGAAAATGATACTTTGATACAGCCATCGGAAAATCATCTATTTCACTGCTCCATATCGGCCTTATACCATTCTCTTTGGCGGCTAAAAGCCAGCCCCCTACACTCCGTCAAAAAGGGAACCAAGTGTTAATTCTCGTTCATTATTCAACCAAACCACCCTCTTTCATAAAAACATTTTCTCTCCTCAACACTGCCTTGAAGTATCTTTCGATTGCAGCCATTTTTTTACTCCTTGTAGGCAATTACACTCATCATATTCGTTTGCGCAGTATTTACAAGCCTCTGGGAATTGCATAAGCTCTATGAATATATCCGCTAGCATAGTATCATTTACCCGCTCTAAAGCCTCATTGATTTTCTTAATTGTGTACTCTCTGTTAGTCATTTTACTACCTCGCCATTCACAACTGCAAAAGCTGTTTTGACAGTGCTCGCCAATTCTCTAACAGCCCCCATCAAATTTTCTATCTCTTCATGTTCTGCACCATCATCAGGGAATGACAAATTTCTATCGTCTATGTAGATATGGGCAAAAGGCTTAGGAGTCTTAGACTTCCATTTTAAAGTAGCTGGTACATCTTCATTAATGGCATCAAATTCCAGCCCTCGCTCTTTACAATAGTCAATAGCCATCTGCAAGGCTTCTCCAGCTCTACAAGTCCAAAGAATAAGTTGCAAATGCTCTTTAAGGATTTTCCTCCACCCTATAAGAGCAGGTAGCAAATATGTCGGCTCTCCGATTTCAGGATACTTCTCACCAGTCTTTGCCAAAGTATCATCAAAATCAACTGCAATAATCAACGGGCTGCCCTGCTTTATAAACTCAAAATCTTTCTTCCAATCCATCTTCTTTATCCTCCATTCTAAACTCTATTCCATGCAGCAGGCTCCTCATAAAGCCCGCAAGTTACATAGCCCTGTTCTGGTACAAAAATTCTTTCCCCACAGAATGGGCAACTTTTGCAATCCTTTTGCTGACAACAAAACTCAAATATTAGGTTCGTCGCCTCTATAGCTTCCTCACGTGTAATCATGATTTTTCCTGCTCCAGCCACTGCTTAACGCCACCTTGGCAAGTCCCTTTTGCTCTGCAAGTCCAGTTTCTGCGAGTCCACTCATAATCTACATTATGTATGCAATGATGGCAGATAAAGTCACCATCATATGTGCCAACAATAATACCTGCTAACTGCCTGTTGTCTAACGGTTTCAGCCATTCTGTAAGGTCGGCAATAGCCTTTTCTCTATTTGTCATTTTGTCTCACCTTATTTAATTTAGATTTCCACCACACATGCCAACATTCCTTACAATTGGGACAAATATACTCAATATCTCTACACTCAGTATCAGGTGGACACCCCTCCGTTGATAACATGTCGATAAGTCCGTCTATAGAACGCTTAGCACACAATCTTTGCAACTGCTCTAACAAAATTTCTTCTTTAGGATTACAATTATCAACTGCCATTGTTTTCATCTCCCTATGATTCTTTATTTTTGTGCTGTCCTTATAAGGGTATACAGGCCATACCCAAGGAACGGCAATATCGCAGTTCCATGAGACCTCTCCGTCAATGGGGAGCATGTCGACGACTGAACGGACACCCTCTGCAAGCCCACGCCTCCCCGCTTTCAGCATAACCTTTAGGATTTATCTCATGCCTGTGATTGCAGTAGTCATACAGTTTCTGTGATATTTTTACTGCTTCTCCATTGGTTATCATTTCAGATTTTCCTACCTCTCTTGCAACGCTGCCAGCATCTTCTTTGCCGCCTCAGCAACCTCTCCTATTGATTCAAAAACAAGTCCATGTTTGAGTCTGTAATAATCAACATCATTATCATCCCATTTGTCATAGCTCCATAATTGTTGATTATCTGGACATGGGAAATAATATATTTCATTTTTTTTAGGCTTCCAAGGAAACTTGACAATCATAGCCTCACCCATTAAGAGCTGTTTTAGTATTCCTGCCCCTGCTGTAGCTATCTCCCAATTGGCATTGCCATATGACATTTCAATACCTTTTTCTTCTGTAAATCGATAACAGTTACAGCAACTACAACCATTATCACTAACAATCTTAAAAAATTCTCCAAGCTTCACACCCAGCATTTTTGCCACTTCTGCCATATGATTAGTCATTATTCTTCCTCCTGTTTTGTCACCGCCTGCATTTGCTTTGCAATTTCAATGGCTTCTTCTCTATATCTACACACAACGCCCAGATTAAAACGATAGAAATCATCTTCATCGCCATGCCATATATCACGGCTGTATAGCGCTTTATCGGCAGGTCTTGGGATAAAATACTCGTCACCATCATCAGGTATATAGCTGTCAGAGATAGTATATATCCCTCGCAAAATGTCACTAAGCCTCTGCCCACCGATACTAAACCATTTAGTATCGTCAGGGTTCTCAGCGTTCGGGTCGCCAGCATTGCGCCCACCGAATATTTCTAGGCCATTCTCGCTTATCCGGTATAAATCAAATATAAATTGCTTTATGCGGAAATGCTGCCCTAATTGCAGTCCAAGAATTTGTGCCACTTCTGCCATGTGATTAGCCATTACTTTTACCCTCCTTTGCCACTGCTAACATTCGCCGTGCTAACTCTACAGCTTCCTCTCTGGTCTTAAAAACAAGCCCCCTGTCGTAACACCTTTTATAGGTATCAGTATTTTCCCAAAAAGTCGTATAACAATCGAATTCATTATCTACAGCAGCTATATAGCACTCCTCTCCCTCTTTAGGCTCCCATGCTGGCTCAACAATCTCAATATAACCAGCCAAAATTTCTGTAAGCAAACGTGGCGCTAAATTCCAACAATCTCTTTCTCTATCATACTGAAGCAATCCATTTTCAACAATCTTGTAAATAGCAAGGGGAGCTTCCTTTATTTTAAACGCTTCATCAAATTCTACCCCCAGCATTTTTGCGACTTCCGCCATACGACTACCCATTACTTTTCCTCCTTATCATACCCAAGCCGTTCAGCCCAACGCTTCCATTTAGGATTGCTCGTTATATCATCATCATTAGCGAAGTTGTTTTCTTGTATGGCACTTACTACCTCCCAATTTTTCGCACACACTAAATCTATAACAATGCAACAATCCGTCATTTCTTCCGCCAATGCCAACGCAGCTTCCTGCTCCGTCCTTGGTGTGACATTTTTACTCAACCCCTTGGCTCTAATCAGCTTCAAGGCTGCCTGAGACAATTCACTTGCTTCTTCTGCCAACTGCTCTAACATGGTACGATTGTCCAGCTTGTCAATAATAAAATTCCGATACTTCTCATAATCACTCATTTTCTGTACCTCTCTTAACGCTTTCCTGCCATTCAACGGCCAATTTAGACAGCTTCTCATACACGCTATTGACGTGGTCTACAATCTCACGGAGTTCATCAGGATGGTAGTTTCTCACCTTGGCTCTGGTATGCTTTGTCATGTATGCCAGCAATGCCATCTGCAAGGTAAGATAATAGTATTTGTTCACCCACACTTCTTCTGCCCCGCCATCAGATTGTTTTCTGATGTTCTTCTTCTGCAAGATGAAGTGTACTTCATCTGCTGTTAATCTCCAATTTTCTGATAACTGAATCATTTGTTGTGTTCCTTTCTAAATGTGATATTCAATGTGACGGATAATGTCATAGTATGCTACTTTGAGATAGTCCTCCTGAGACATTAGAGGACTATCACCTGGTACTACCACGCCATCATAAAGATTAGCAACTGCCAAGAATAGATTATCCTCGCACACGCCCCACGCCTCGCATACATCTTCTGCATCATATTTTGTGTTTTCTTGTGGTGTAATAGGCGGAATAGTTCCAGCTTTTACGCTCTCTGCATGATGTTTGATGTACCATGCAGCCTTTTCCAAATCTGTTCTCACATCATCAGACTTCTTGCCAGCTCTGGCAATGTACTTAATTGCATTGCCTAAGCAAAAGTCTAACTTCCAATCCTCGATAACATCAATGGCTTCTATACCACCGGATTTATAATACTCTGGGTGGTCTACATTACTCATTTTCTACCTGCTTTCAAATCCCTAACAGCTTCAAAAAATGCTATAGCTGCTCTGTACTCTTGATAATACAAAGGATTAGGTTTTTCACCTTCTTCTCCATATATGCTTTCAATACGCTTTTTGAATGACTCTAATGTATTGCCATTTTCGTCGTTCCAGCAGCCACACACAACCATGTCATTGATTGGAAAGTATGTAGTACTCCGATTGTTAGAGCCAGAGCCAACGACCTGATATACTCCATTAGGTAAATATGCTCCTGTAAGGTCTGCTCCTCTAAGGTCTGCTCCTGTAAGGTATGTTCCTCTAAGGTTTGCTCCTGTAAGGTCTGCTCCTGTAAGGTCTGCTCCTCTAAGGTTTGCTCTTTCTCCACTTCTCCTGTTTGTTTCTAGC
>CAKPYV010000002.1 GCA_934203205.1 uncultured Anaerovibrio sp.
AATTGCATAATCCGGTGATGTTGGCTATGTGGTTCCACCTGTTCCCATTCCGAACACAGTAGTTAAGCACATAAACGTCGAAAGTACTTGCTTGGAGACGAGCTGGGAGGATAGAAAATCGCCGGTTACAAAGAGGTTATCTGAATTAAGATAGCCTCTTTTTGTTTTATGGTCACTTTTGTCAGCCAATGCTCCAATATCTATGGCAAAAGTTATGCTCTGGCTTAAATTTTTATGCAGATTTTGCTTCTATATGATAGAATATATAGGAATGTGATATTTGCTAAATGGAAGGGAGCTATTCTAGTGAAATTGGTTATTGGCTGCGACCACGGCGCTTTGGAGCTGAAGGAAGCAGTAAAAAAGGTTTTGGCAGAATTTGATGATATTCAGGTAGAGGATATGGGTACATATACAGAGGCTTCTGTAGATTATCCAGACATTGCCGAGAAGGTTTGTGGCAAGATTACTGCAGGGGAGGCAGACAGAGGTATTCTGCTCTGCGGCACCGGCTTGGGAATTTCTATTGCTGCTAACAAGGTTAAGGGTATCCGTGCGGCACTGTGTCATGATGTTTTCTCTGCTCGTATGTCCAGAGAGCACAATGATGCAAACGTGTTGGCTATGGGTGGCCGAGTAATTGGTTTTGGCCCTGCCGGCGAGATTGTCCGCACCTGGGTTACTACTGAATTTTCCCATGATGAGCGCCATCAGCGTCGCATTGACAAGATGATGGCTTTGGCTGAGAAATAAGCTATATCTAATCATATTTCTCATTTGGTAAAAAGTATCAGGAGGTATTTGTATGGCATTGATGAATGATTTGAACACTGTAGATCCAGAAGTTTCCAAGGCAATTGACCAGGAGCTGAATCGTCAGAGAAACAAGCTGGAGCTGATTGCTTCCGAGAATATTGTCAGCAAGGCTGTTATGGCTGCTCAGGGCAGTGTCCTCACCAATAAATATGCAGAGGGCTATCCAGGCAAGCGTTACTATGGTGGTTGCGAATACGTAGATGTGGTAGAGCAGCTGGCTATTGATAGAGCTAAGGAGCTCTTTGGTGCAGGCTATGCCAATGTACAGCCTCATTCTGGTGCTCAGGCCAATATGGCAGTGTTCTTTGCCCTGTTGACTCCTGGTGATACTGTTATGGGTATGAACCTGACTGATGGCGGTCATTTGACTCATGGCTCCCCGGTTAATATGTCTGGTAAATACTTTAAAATTGTGCCATATGGCGTTAGCGAAAAGACCGAGATGCTGGATTATGATGAGATTCAGCAGATTGCCAATGAGTGCAAGCCAAAGCTGATCGTAGCCGGTGCCTCTGCCTATGCGAGAACTATTGATTTCCAGCGCATGGCTGAGATTGCTCATTCCGTAGGTGCATATCTCATGGTGGATATGGCTCACATTGCTGGTCTGGTAGCTGCAGGCCTGCATCCAAGCCCAGTTCCATATGCTGATGTAGTTACTACTACTACTCACAAGACTCTTCGCGGACCTCGTGGCGGTTTGATTCTCTGCAAGGATGAGGAGTTTGGCAAGCAGTTCAACAAGGCTATTTTCCCTGGCATTCAGGGTGGTCCTTTGATGCATGTTATTGCTGCTAAGGCTGTTGCCTTGAAGGAGGCTTTGTCTCCTGAGTTCAAGGCATATGCTCAGCAGATTGTTAAGAATGCAAAGGCTTTGGCTGATACCCTCCAGGCAGATGGCTTCCGCATTGTTTCCGGCGGCACTGACAACCATCTGATGCTGGTAGATTTGACCAGCAAGAATATTACCGGCAAGCTGGCTCAGAACTTGCTGGATGAGGTAGGTATTACTGCCAACAAGAATACTATTCCGTTTGAGAAGCTTAGCCCATTTGTAACCAGCGGCATCCGTTTGGGCTCTCCTGCCTTGACCACTCGTGGCTTTAAGGAGGAGGATATGGTAGAGGTTGCAAATATTATTGCTCTGGTATTGGATAATCCAGAGGATGAAAAGGCTCGTCAGGAGGCAAGCCAGCGTGTAGCTGCTCTCTGTGCAAAATATCCTCTCTACGAGTAATTGCTTCCTGGGGGTAAGAGGTAAAAGGAGTATATAATGTCTGAATTGAAAGTAAATGTTATTGACCATCCATTGATTCAGCACAAGCTGACTATGATGCGTAAAAAGGAAACTGGTACCAAGGATTTCCGCGAGCTTTTGGAGGAAATCAGCATGCTGATGACCTACGAAATCACTAGAGATTTTCCTCTGAAGGATGTGGAGATTGAAACTCCAGTGTCTAAGTGCGTAGGCAAGGAGCTGGCTGATACCCGCAAGGTATGCGTAGTGCCTATTCTCCGGGCAGGACTGGGGCTGCAGAGCGGTGTGGTAAATATGATTCCTGCGGCTAAGATTGGTCATATCGGTCTTTATCGTGATCCTGAGACTCTAAAGCCAGTGGAATACTACTGCAAGATGCCTAGCGATATTGCAGAGCGTACTATGCTGGTGGTAGATCCTATGCTGGCTACAGGTGGTTCTGCCGCAGCAGCTATTACCATGCTGAAGGAGAAGGGGGCCAAGAAACTGATTCTCATGTGCCTGGTAGCTGCTCCAGAGGGTGTAAAGGTTATTAACGATGAGCATCCTGATGTACCTGTATATGTAGCCTCTGTAGATGAAAAGCTGAACGAGCATGGCTATATCGTACCAGGTCTGGGAGATGCTGGTGACCGTATCTTTGGTACTCTTTAATTAGTACAAAAATATCTTGGCATAGCCGAGGAAATAAAAATACCACGACAAATTGGACTGTAGAGCCAGTTTGTCGTGGTTTTTATTTTTGCATAAACAATAAAAAATAATCTATTATTTTAGATTAATTTGTGGTACAATCAGAGTATATGAATGGAGGATTTGCCTCTGGCAATGAGGGTAATGGGCAGGGGAGTCCTTGATAGGCAATGCAATGTAATAATAGGAGGGGTTTTTATGCAGAGTTTTGAGTACTATAGCCCAACGGAGATTGTTTTTGGCAAGGGGGCTGAAAGCAAGACTGCAGATAAAATTAAAAAGCATGGGGGCAGCCGAGTGTTCATCGTTTACGGTGGTGGCAGTGTAGTGAGAAGTGGTTTGCTGGCCAAGCTGCAAAATCAGTTGGATGCAGCCGGTCTGCCTTATGATTCCATGGGGGGCGTGCAGCCAAATCCTTTGATGTCCAAGGCTAGAGAGGGTATTCAGCAGGCTTTGGATTTTAAGGCAGATTTTATACTGGGGGTAGGCGGCGGCAGTGTGCTGGATACAGCCAAGGCTATTGCTCATGGTATTGCAACTCCAGAGGTGGATATCTGGGAGTATTGGAGTGGCAGACAGCCTATTACCAAGACTACGCCTGTGGGAGCGGTGCTGACCATTTCTGCTGCTGGTAGTGAAACCAGCAATTCAGCGGTGTTGACCAATGATGAAATAGGCAAGAAATGTGGTACCAATACAGATTTGAATCGGCCTAAATTTGCTATTATGAATCCAGAGCTGACCTATACTCTGCCTCCTTATCAGATTGCTTGTGGTACCGCAGATATTATCATGCATACCTTGGAACGGTATATGACTCATACTGAGGGCAATAATTTTACCGATAGGGTGGCTGAGGAATTGATTAAGAACGTGATGAAGTTCGGTCGCAAGGCCTTGGCTAACCGCAAGGACTATGAGGCCATGAGCGAGCTAATGTGGTGTGGCAGTGTGTCCCATACTGGCTTTACTGGCTTAGGAAGAACCATGGATTTTGCCGCTCATAAGCTGGGTCATGAGCTGGGGGGCAAATTCAATATTACCCATGGTGCGTCTTTGACCATTATGTGGCCTGCTTGGGCTAAACATGTATATATGGACAAGCCAGAGCGTTTTGCTCAATATGCAGAAAAGGTTTGGGGGGTTACTTCCGGTACAGTGGAGGAAAGAGCTAGAGCTGGCATCCGCATGAATGAGGAATTTTTCAAAAATGAACTGGGCCTGCCAACCTGCTTCTCTGACTCTGAAATCGGGGTACAGGATGAGTCTGTGCTGGAGTATTTGGCTAATATGTGTACTGCTAATGGTACCAAGAAGGTAGCCACCTTCCGGCCAATAGACTATGAAAATGCTTTGGCCATTTACAAGCTGGCAAATAGATAATTTAGGCTGAAATTAAAAGGCTGAGGAGAAGGACAAATCTCCCCAGCCTTTTGTTATAGGCAAATTACTACGCAATGGCTTTCTTTGAAGTACTTCAAGATGTTATTGAAGTTAATTTGAAGTATACATTGAAGTTGATTTGAAGTATAATAGTAATAACTTCAAATAGGGAAATAGAGGTGATTTTTGTGCAGTTAGAGGAATTAACAGGAAAGGTTATGCTTGAGAGTGATAGAACAGAGTACAAGGGACGGCTAAACCGGCAGGATGTTGTTGGCTGGCTCAAGACTGTTGCAGGGTTTGCTAATGCAGATGGTGGTGTTTTTTATATTGGTGTTGAAGATAAAAGCCATAAATTATTGGGGTTTGAAAGAGCAGAGGCGGATAAAGAGCGGAATTTTTTCAATAATCAGGTTAATGAACATCTAATACCAAGGCCATTTTTTGAAATAGAATTTCTATCCTATGAGCTGCATGGCAAGGAACTTTTTATTATTAGGATTTCTGTGAAGAAGTCCCCGGTGCGTCCAATTATTTTAAAATACAAAGGTATACCATCCATTTTTATGCGAAGAAACGGTTTTACAGATGGGGCGACTTATGAGGAAATTCGTCAGATGAGTATAGCCAGTGAAAATGCATCCTATGATTCCTTTTTTTCAGATAAAAAATATGATGGCAAAGATTTCCTTAAACTAAAGGAATTTTATGCAAGTCACAATGGGGGAAAAGTCTTGTCAGATAAGGCTTTGTGTTCCATGGGATTCTTTGATGCTGAAGGGAGATTGGCCAATGGGGCAGTTTTGTTTTCTGATACCTACCAAGACACCAAGACATCAATGACTTGCTCGGTATTTTCTGGCATAAATAAGGGCAGTGAACGAATTGTAGCCATAAATCATTTTCAGGGAAATATTATTGATTCAATTAACTATGCTTGTGAATTTGTTTTGCAAAGAATGAATTATGGGATTTTAAAATTGGAGGATCGTAGAGTTAATCAACCAGCCTATCCCAAGCGTGCCTTGTTAGAAGGGGTGGTAAATGCTATTGCACATCGGGATTATTTCATGGATGGTTCACAAATCCAGATTGACATGTTTAGTGATAGACTGGAAATATCTTCACCAGGGAGTTTTTATCAAGGGGCACCAATCGAAAAAACATATGAACTTTCTTCCATAATCTCCAAGCGACGCAATGAACTTATCTGCGGTGTGCTGGTTATGTGTAATGTAATGGAAGCTGCTGGTACAGGATTCGATAAAATTGCAGATGAATATGCTTCTGCTGATTCACTGCATAAGCCATATATTTTTTCCGCTTCTGATCATTTCACTCTGGTATTGCCTGATTTGACGTATATGGCAGGCGTATCTGCTCCAGGTGAAGCCATAGAATATGCACCTGTTTCCAACGAAACAAAGTATGATAGAACTATATTGGCCTTTTGTTTGAATAGTTCTCATAGCGTTGCTGAAATAGCTTCGCGGTTAAATATTAGTGACTCCTCGTATTTTCGCAAGAAGGTACTGGGAAATTTGGTGCAACAGGGCCATCTGAAGGAAGGAAAAAAAGGTCGGAAAAAAATATATACATCAGATCCAGAGCTGGTACGCCTAGGGTGAAGTTGTCCTATGCTATTTTGATTTGCAGATAAGGGTATATATGCTATAATAACCATGCAGGAGGGGTATATTGCAATCAAAGCATAAGAAAAACCGCCAAAGCTTCGGAACGGTAATGGCGGTTTTCTTATGAATATGCTATTTCTTTTGGGGCAACCGTCTATCGGTGCTCCTCTTGTTTTTATTATAGCATTTTTTGTATGTAAGCAAAGAAGTTTTTGGATTGTGAGGAAATGAGGCGTTTTATATTACATGGGGCAGGAATATATTATTATGCTGGCAATTTTGATTTGCGGCGTAGTGGGGCATAATATGTCGGTGGCCTATGCGGCTGGAGCAGTTATCTTGCTGAAGGTGTTAGGGCTGAATCAGGTTATAGCGATATTGGGAGACAAGGGTGTTAGCTGGGGAATTATTCTGCTGACGGCGGCGATTTTTGTACCTATTGCTACAGGGAAGATTACCTGGGCGGATATCTTGCATTGCTTTCAGAGTCCAGTGGGCATTGTTTCCTTGATTGTAGGTGCCGGCGTGGCGATTTTTGGCTACTTGGGAGTAGATTATATGAAAGCCTCTCCAGAGGTGGCTACAGCCTTGATTATCGGTACCATGATAGGCGTATTTTTCTTCCGGGGAGTGCCTGTAGGGCCATTAATTGCCTCCGGTGTGGTATATGTGGTAATGACTATCTGGCAGAAATTGTCTTGAAAAAGTGTTAATTAATATAGTTAGAAGGGGCTGGTTCTGAATGTATTTGGAACCAGCCTTTTTGTTGTGTTATAATATTTTGTTGTAAATAGAAAACAAATTTGACAAAGTTTTTAATATGGGTTTTCACAGGAGTGATATTGATGTCAGAGGTAGATGTGGAGAAGGTAAAGAGTCAGCTGCAGCAGGAGTTTCTGGAGCTGGTGGCTATAGATTCCCCTAGCTGGGGAGAGGCTGCAATGGCTGTGGTGATAAGAAAAAAGCTGGAGGCTTTGGGCTTTCAGGTAATAGAGGATAAGGTACATAATCTTTATGGCTATTTGCCGGGACAGCTGGACAAGGAGCCAGTGCTGTTTTCTGCTCATATGGATACGGTGGAGCCAGCCAAGGGGAAGGAAGCTATCTGCGAAGCTGATGGTACCATTCGTTCCGCTGGTAAGGCTGTTTTAGGGGCAGATTGTCTATCTGGCCTGGTGGAGATACTGCAGGGGATTCGCCTAGTACAGCAGTCTGGCAAGGCGCATAGACCTGTGGAGGTGCTGATATCTGTAGCAGAAGAAATTTATTGTCAGGGAGTCAGTCTTTTTGATTTTGCCCAAATCAAGGCCAAGGATTCCTATGTGCTGGATTTAAGCGGCCCTGTAGGCAGCGCTGCCAGACGGGCACCAAGTCTGGTATCCTTTGTGGGAACAGTTAAGGGGCGGGCGGCTCATTCTGGTATGGAACCAGAAAAAGGCATAAATGCTATTGCCATTATGGCCAAGGTTTTATCCCGTCTGCCTCAGGGACATTTGGATGAGGAAACCACCTGCAATGTTGGCCTGATTCAGGGAGGCCAGATGATAAATATTGTGCCGGATTCCTGTACCATTCAGGGCGAGGTGCGAGGCTACAATCATGAGAAGGTTATGTCTGTGGTGGAGGATATTGACAGGTTATTAACCCAGCAGGCCAATAGCAATGGTGCCAAGGATAGTTTTGAGTACAAGATTCACATTCATAGCTATGCTACCCAGATGGATTCTACAGTGGTGCAACGCTTCCAGCAGGCCTGTCAGCAGTTGGGATTGGCGGGAGAGCTGACGGAAACCTTTGGGGGCAGTGACCAGAATCCTCTTTCTCAGCATGGGATTCAGGGGATTGTGTTGTCTAATGGCATGTACAAGATGCATACCACCAGTGAATATACTACGGTAGAGGATTTGTGGCAGGGAAGCAGGTTGGTGGAGGCTTTAGTCCTGTCACCAGTGTGATGGTTCACAAGTGGATGGATGATATTTTTCAGTAATCATAAAGAGGTAGTATATGGCAAAAAATCCCCTACATTATCAATTAAGTGAATACGATTGCGGTCCTACAGCCATGTTGGATGCAATCAGCTATTTGTTTCCCAGAGAGGAAATCCCCCCGGAAATCATCCGCAATATTATGTTGTATTGTCTGGACTGCTACAATATGGAGGGCCGGCCCGGTAAAAGCGGTACCTCTCATATGGCTATGATGTTTCTTAGTAATTGGCTGAATCAATTCAGCCGTATGGGCCAGCTGGCTATTAGTGCCGAATATATCGCTCAGAATCAGGTATCTATTGGCAGGGATGGCCGTGTGGATGATATACTTAACCGGGGTGGTGCTGTGGTTATCAGATTGTGGCTGGATGAGTGGCATTATGTTATGCTGAATGCCATCAAGGATGGCATGGTGTATATGTTTGATCCCTATTATGGGGATAAGGCTTATGAGGATTATCCTCAGGTGCAGGTGGTGCTGGATAAGCCTTTTGCCTATAACCGCATTGTGCCAGTGGAAATGTTTAATACAGAGGAATTTTCCCTTTATGGGCTGGGGCCGGTAGACCAGCGGGAAGCTGTGCTGTTAGGCAATGAAAATACTCTGCTGACAGCAGAAAAGACTATAGAATATTTTATCTAAATGAAAAAGAATCTCCCCAGTACGTTGCCGCAGCAAGGGAGATTCTTTTTGTATAGGAATAATTGGAATTATGGAAGGGTTAAATTATTTGTTCAATGGCTTTTTCAGCATGCCCAAAATGAAGCAGGCAACCAGAGAACCAACAGCAATAGCAGCCAGATACATCAGCGGATTGCCAATGGTAGGTACTACGAAGATACCGCCATGAGGTGCTCTCAGAGTGCAGTCAAAGGCCATAGACAGGGCACCAGCAACAGCAGAGCCAGCTACCATAGATGGGATTACTCTGATTGGATCTGCGGCAGCAAATGGAATTGCACCCTCAGAGATGAAGGACAGGCCCATAATAAAGGTGGTAATACCAGATTTGCGCTCGCTTTCAGTAAAGCGGTTGCCAAAGAACATGGTGCAGAGAGCAATGGCAATTGGAGGAACCATACCACCAGCCATAACAGCTGCCATAACACCGAACTCACCGCCAGCCAGCAGGCCGGTACCGGTTACATAGGCTGCCTTGTTGACAGGGCCGCCCATATCTACAGACATCATACCGCCCATAATCAGGCCAACCATAACACGGGAGCTGGTATCCATACCCTTCAGGGTATCGATCATCCACTCGTTAATGCCGGCTACAGGAGGAGTAATAATAAACTGCATCAGAAGGCCCATGAGGAAGATACCTAATACTGGGAAAATAAGTACAGGCTTGATACCTTCCAAGGAAGCTGGCAGACAGCTAAAGATCTTGCGCAGAAGAATAACGATATAACCACCGGCAAAACCAGCCAGCAGAGCGCCTAGGAAGCCGGAGCCGCCAGAGGCTGCCATAGCACCACCTACGAAACCTACAGCCAGACCTGGGCGGTCAGCAATACTCATGGAAATAAAGCCGGACAGGATTGGCAGCATAAAGCCAAAGGAGGCACCGCCTACATCCTTGAAGAACTTGGCCAATGGAGTGTTGGAGCCGAAGTTGCCAGGGTTGGCTGGATCAAAGGTATCAAAGAGGAAGGCCAAGGCGATAAGAATACCACCGCCAATAACAAATGGCAGCATATGAGATACACCATTCATCAGATGCTTGTAAATCTGACGGCCAATGCTCTCGCTATCTTCTTCCTCGGCTGTGGAGGCTACAGCACCACCAGCATGATGGTAAATAGGAGCCTGACCGCTAAGGGCCTTGTCCAAAAGCTCATCGGCCTTATTGATGCCGTTGGCAACTTTGGTTTTGATTACAGGCTTACCGTTAAAGCGAGCCATTTCTACATTTTTGTCCGCTGCGATAATGATACATTCAGCTTCCTGAATTTCCTGCTGCGTCAGCACATTTTTGGCACCACCGGAGCCGTTGGTTTCTACTTTTATCCAGATGCCCCGCTTCTTGGCGTGCTGTTCCAGGGACTCGGCAGCCATAAAGGTATGGGCAATGCCGGTAGGGCAGGCAGTTACCGCCAGAATCTTGCGGGTGCTATCTGCCTCTGGGGCAGCAGGAGCAGATGTATTGATGGTTTCCCCATTTTCTTTGGCATCAATGAGAGCAAAGAATTCATCTACAGTTTTGGCATCTACCAAAGCATTGGCAAAGTCTGGGTCCATCAGCATGGTAGCCAGCTTGCTCAAAAGCTCCAAATGAGTATCATTGGAGTTGGCAGGTGCGGCAATCAGGAAAAACAAACGGGATGGCAGACCATCCATAGAATCAAAATCAGTACCAGCAGGTACGGTAATAGCAGCCAAACCAGCTTTCTTAACACCGGTACTCTTGGCATGAGGTGTGGCAATGCCATCCCCAAGGCCAGTGGTGCCAGAGGCCTCGCGAGCCAGTACATCCTTGAAATACTGTTCCTTGTCGGCAATCTTGCCAGATTTGTCCATCAAATCAACCAGCTGGCTGATGATGTCATTTTTGCTGGCAGGAGCAGCATTCAACTGAACGCTTTCCTTGCTTAGTAAATCCCTAATACGCATAATTTTCTTCCTTTCTGGATACCGGCTTCCCTCCGGCTCCTTCAAATATTAACCCCTCTTAGTGTATAGTTTTTAGCAGAGCATCTGCCTCGGCTCTAGTGGCCAGATTTTCGGAAAAGGCGGAGGCGGAGCCTGTTGCTACACCCATGTAAAAAGCTTCTTCCAAGGAGCTTGTTTCCTTGTAACCGCAGATAAATCCTGCCACCATGGAATCACCGGCACCTACGGAATTGACCAAGGTTCCCTTTGGAGCAGCACTTTCGTATACTGTTCCATCCTCAGTCAACATAAGAGCACCGTCGCCAGCCATGGAAATAAGTACATTGCGAGCACCCATTTCCTGCAGCTTTTTGGCGTAGGTGATAATTTCGTCCTTTGTCTTGAGAACAACGCCGAACATTTCGCCTAATTCATGGTTGTTTGGCTTTATTAAAAATGGCTTGTAGGCCAGCACCTTCAAAAGAAGCTGCTTAGTGGCATCTACTACAATGTTGATATTTCGTCCCTCCAGACGGCTCATAATGCGCTGGTAGATATCATCTGGCAGGGTGTTGGGAATACTGCCGGCCAGAACCAGAGTATCGCCAGCCTGAAGCTTGTCCAGCTTGGCAAAAAGCTCTGCCTGAGCCTCTGGGGTAATTCTTGGTCCCTGACCATTGATTTCAGTTTCGGTTTCAGCCTTAACCTTTACATTAATGCGGGAGAAGCCTTCTGGCAGTTCTACGAAGTCGCTTTGGCAGCCAAAGCCCTCCAGCTGACGGATGATTTCCTTGCCGGTAAAGCCTGCCAGGAAGCCTAAAGCAATGCTGTCATGGCCAAGGTTTTTCAAAACAATGGACACGTTAATACCCTTGCCGCCTCCCAGAACCTGCTCGTATTTTACTCGATTGATTTCTCCAGCGGTAAAGCTGTCCAAACGGACAATGTAATCCAAGGCTGGATTGAAGGTTACAGTATAAATCATTTTCTTTCACCTGCTTCATAAACATTAGTTAACTTGCTATATTTGGTATCTGGCAGCATATCCGTAATAATATCGGCTTCCTGAATACTAGCAAAGGTAACAGGAAATACCTTTTTGAACTTGGAGCTGTCTGCCAGAATAAAACGTTTTTGACAATGATGGAGGGCTTCTGTTTTAACATTGCTTTCGCTGAAATCTGGTGTGGAGAAGCCTGCCGTGGTGCTAATGCCATTGGCTCCGAAGAAGCCTTTGGTAAAATTGTAATTAGAAATGCTGCGGATGGCCTCAGTACCAATTACAGCCTGGGTATTGGCCTTGAGCCTGCCTCCAGGAAGATAGACCTTGCAGCCCATAGCAGCCAGGCGGGCTGCATGCTGAATGCCATTGGTGACATAGGTTACGCTTGCTGCTGTGTGGCCTAGGTAGTCCAGCATCTGATAGGTAGTAGTACCAGCATCCAGATATACAAAATCCGCGGGCCCTATCAGGGTGGCAGCATATTTGGCAATCAAGGTCTTTTCCTGATTGTGCAAATCCTGCTTGGTAAGGATATCCTCCTCCAAGGTTAGATAGCTGTTATTGTTATTAATAGTGGCACCGCCATGAACCTTGCACAACTTGCCCATGCGATCCAGAGCTATCAAATCCCGACGGATTGTGGACTCGGATACATGCAGATTATCTGCCAGCTGACTGACCGTGGCGGTTTTATGCTTTTCCAAGGTCTGCATGATAGAAGCATATCTTTCCTCTGTAAGCAATCTCTATCCATCCCCTTTCTATAGTAGAATTTCATTCATAGTTGAGAGTCATCCTCTGTAACTATATAATATCACCATATAAATGCAAAAATCAAGCACTTTCTTTCAAAAACAGTCAAAATATTGCAGAATTTATCAGATTGCTGGTGGTATACAATATTGCTTGCAGTAATTTAATAGAAATGATAAACTGAAGTGTGATACTTTTGGGAAGTATGTCTTTAATTTAGGAGGAAATTTTACTTAATGGAAAAGTTGATTATAAATGGCGGCAAGCAGCTGCGTGGCCGGGTAAAAATTAGTGGTGCAAAGAATGCGGTATTGCCTATTATAGCGGCAGCCCTGCTGGGACAGGATTCACCTAGCAAGCTGGAGGAGGTTCCAGCTCTGGATGATGTGCATACCCTTAGTGCGGTATTGGAACAGCTAGGTGTAAAGGTTGAGTTTGATGCTGATAAAAACACCTTGCTGGTGGATAGTTCGGAGATTACCAGCTGTGAGGCTCCTTATGATTTGGTGCGGAAGATGCGGGCTTCCTTCCTTATTATTGGCCCAATGTTGGCTCGCTGCGGCAGGGTAAGGATTTCCCTCCCTGGCGGCTGCGCTATTGGTACTCGTCCTATAGATTTGCATCTCAAAGGCTTTGAGGCTTTGGGAGCTAAAATTGATATTGGCCACGGCTATATTGAGGCTACGACTCCTAATGGCTTGAAGAGTGCTCGGATTTATCTGGATTTCCCAAGTGTAGGGGCTACTGAAAATATTATGATGGCTGCTTCTATGGCTGAGGGGACTACCGTTATTGAAAACCCAGCTCAAGAGCCAGAGATTATCGACTTGGCTAACTACCTTAATGTTATGGGAGCCAGAGTTCGTGGTGCTGGTACTAACGTTATCAAGATTGAGGGCGTACAGCGTTTGACTGGCCGCAATTACACCATTATTCCCGATCGCATTGAGGCTGGAACCTATATGGTGGCAGCAGCCATGACCAGAGGGGATGTATATATTGAGAATGCTATTAGCGAGCATTTGAAGCCGGTAATTGCCAAGCTGAAGGAGGCTGGGGTTACTATTGAGGAAAATATTGACGGTATCAGGGTAGTATGTGACCGCCGTACCAAGGCGGTGGATATTAAAACCTTGCCATATCCAGGTTTCCCAACAGATATGCAGGCCCAGTTTATGGCTATGCTGGCTGTTTCCGAGGGCATGGGCCGGGTAACAGAGACTGTTTTTGAAAACCGCTTTATGCATGTGGATGAGCTGAAGCGGATGGGGGCCAATATTCGCATTGATGGACGAACTTCCTTGATAGAAGGGGTGGACAAGCTTCATGGCTGTGGCGTTAAGGCTACAGATCTGAGAGCTGGCGCAGCCATGGTTCTGGCAGGACTGGTGGCTGAGGGTGAAACTCAGATTGGCTATATTCATCATATTGATAGAGGTTATGATAATCTGGTTTCCAAACTGGTAATGCTGGGGGCGGATATTCGCCGAGTAGATGAATAAGCTGGGAAGGAATTTTGAAATGACAACTGTAAAGAAGGATTTGCTTACCATAGGCATTGTGAGCTTTTTGCTTTTTATGCTGGGGAATTGGGCGATTGCCATTACAGATCCTGTAGAGTCTAACTATACTCAGACGGCAGTGGAGATGCTGCAGTCTGGGGATTATGTTTCACCTCGTATTTATGGCAATTATTGGTATGACAAACCAGCTTTTTTCTATTGGGAGCTGATTGCAGCTTATAAGCTTATGGGGGTAAATGAATTCGCCTCCCGTTTTTTCCCGGGAGTTTTTGGTGTTCTCGGCTTGATGATGACCTACGGTTTTGCCCGGAAGCTTTATGACCGTAAAACCGGCTTAATGGCGGCAGGTATTTTGGGCACCTGCTTTGAGTATTGGCTGCTGTCTAAGACCGTTATTACGGATTTAACTTTGTTCGTATTTTTTAATGCAGTGCTGATATTCTTCTTCTGGGGCTATCGCACTGGACAGAGAAATTACTATTATCTTTGTTACCTTTTTGCGGGGTTGGCTACCTTGGATAAGGGGCCTATTGGTCTTTTGCTGCCAGGCTTTGTACTGACAGTTTTTTTGTGTATCAGAAGGGATTTTAAGGAGTTCCTGTATCTTCGCCTGCCTACAGGCGTGGTGCTATATGCTTTGGTGGCTGGCAGCTGGTACTATATGATGTACACCATTCATGGTATGGATTTTATTAACAATTTCCTTGGGGTGCATAATTTTTTACGGGCTACCCAGTCTGAGCATCCTATCTGGGATGTGTGGTGGTACTATACCGCAATATTCTTTTTAGGCTGTCTGCCTTGGTGCTGGACTTTGCCAGCAGCTGTTGTCAAGGCTGTAAAGAGACGGTGTTTGCCGGAAATTGATATGACTACAGGCTTCTTGCTGACCTGGGCTCTGGTGGTGAATATTTTCTATCAGTGCATGGCTACCAAATATACCACCTATACCCTGCCAGCCTTGCTGCCCATTGCCATTCTCATAGCCAGATACCTGTATCATAGGGAAGCATTGGTAAAGCGTACTGTTATAGGAGCCATTGTCGTATATGGCATCCTAACCTTTGCTCTGGTTATACCTGCTTGCTCTGATGAGGGCTACTCAGGCAAGAATATAGCTGCTGTGTACAAAGATGTGGTTAAGGATGATGATTTGGTAGTAAGCTACGGAGATTACAAAACCTCTATTGTTTTCTACGGTCAGAAAATGGTTTATCGGCTGGAGAAGGCGGAGTCTATACCGGGGATGCTGCCAGATGGCAAGAGCTGGAAGGCGAAAAATGTTATGCCGTTTATTTCCTTTGAGGAATTGCCAAAGGATAAGAATGTGTATCTGATACTTAACAATCGTCGTTTTAACGTATTTGAAAGAGATTTTGACACTTCGGAATGGAAGCTGCTGGCAGATTTTGAAGCAGCCAGGGTATATGTAAGAGAAGCAAAGAAATAAAGAAAAATGCAAGGCTGTACACGGCTCGCTATGAGCTAGTGTACAGCTTTTTTTATAATAACTTTTTGCATATATATCCTGCAATAAAATATATTAATGGGGTAAAAAGCTTTTATATAAGCAGGGTTAGCAATATATGGCAATATATTGCAATATATTGAGGCAAGTAATTGACCTTGTTGTATTATTAGCTAGCCCATATAATGAAATTGCCAAGGGGGTGATTGAGATACATAGCAATGAACGTAAGCAGGAGATGTTGAAACTGTTGAAATCTACTACATCTGCAGCGCCATTAACAGTAAGTCAGCTGGCTCAACTGTTAAATGTTTCAGAGCGTACAGTTCGTTATGACTTGAAGAACATGGAGGAGGAACTGAAAAAAGATGGCTGGCTTCTATGTAGCCAGGCGAGATGTGGTATATGGCTTGAAAAATCTGAAAAAACAGATGAAGAAAATCGGAAAATATATGTATATACGCCCAAGGAGCGTAGGAACAGGATTGTTATAGCATTGCTTACCCAGCATTTATCCTCTGTAGATAAGCTGGCAGAGTATCTTGATGTTAGTAGAGGAACGCTTCTCAGTGACCTGAAGCTGGTACAGGATTTTCTTCAGCAACGGGGGCTAAGCTATGTTGCTAAGAGAGGTTACGGCATACGGGCTGAGGGAGATGAATTGTCTATTAGAGATACTCTGATACATATTTTTGCCTCAGATGTATATAATTTTCGTAATTTTGCTCAGGCTGATGAGCTTGATATTCTGCAAAGGCCATTTCGGCATTATAGCAAGGATGTACAGGTGCAGAAAATAGCAGATATTTTCTTCGATTTTGTGGCACAAAATCGGCTGCATGGTACAGATATGTCTATGAATCGCATGGTTGTTGCCCTAGCTGTTCAGCTAAAGCGTATTAGACAGGGGCATATCATATCTAATTTTGATAAAATGACCTTTATGTCTGAGGAGGGACACAATTTAGGGCTGCTGTCTGTTGGCTTGGCTGAGAGGCTGGCAGCGTTGGATGATAAATTTTCCCTTGAAGGAGAGCAGGATGTTGTTCTAAAGGAGTTAATGCATAGTCGCATATATAGTGATTTTGCTACCCGAACAAGTGGTAGTCTGAGTGTTAATGAAAAGGCATTAACCTTGGCTAGAAACTTTATCATGGATGTTCAGGCTTGGTTAGGTGATGATTACGTAAACGATGATGAATTGATTTATAATCTTGCTATGCATCTTCAGCCTGCTATAGAAAGGGCCCAGTGCGGGATAAGCTTTTCCAATCCATTGTTGCAGGATATAAGACTTAATTACAAGGAGTTATTCAGTATTTGCACTAATGCAGCAAGGCGGATTAGCAGTGATACCTGTATTAGCTTTTCAGAGGATGAGATTGGCTATTTGACGGTGCATATTGGTGCTGCGGTAGAAAGGCGCAAACAGCATAAAAGTAAGAAACTGGATGTGCTGCTGGTATGTGGTAATGGTATAGGCATGGCCAATTTGTTGGAGCTGACCCTGCAGAACCATTTGTCGTATATCAATATTGTGCGTAAAATTTCATTCTATCAGCTTTCTGATAATTCCTTGGAGGATATTGATTTGATTATAAGCACTATGGATTTGCATTTACCCAATAAGGCGGTGCTAAAAATTTCACCGATATTATCAGAGTCAGAAATCAAGGTGTTAGAAAATCAAATTCAATATGTATATAAAAAGAAATATCACAATGGTCTGACTGAGTTGATGGATGACCATAAGCCTCAACGGCTTTGGGAAATGTTGTCCAGACCTGCAGTGCAGTTGGGAGCTCAAGCAGAAAGCTGGCAGGATGCTGTAAAAATGGCTGGGAATTTGCTGCATCAGGTAGGTGCAGTGGAACGGGACTATATTCAGGGAATGATTCGCTGTATTGAAAACTTTGGGTCTTATTCTGTGATATGTCCAGGGGTGGCTATGCCTCATGCTAGACCAGAGGATGGAGCAAGGGCTGTGGCTGTAAGTTTGATTCAGTTGAAGGAGCCTGTAATGTTTGGTAATGCAGGTGAAATGAAGCCGGTGGATTTGATATTTGCCTTTTCTACAACTGATGAACAGGCACATCTTAAAATGATGTTGGATTTGTGGATGTTATTCAATGACAAAGGTGCTTTGGATAAGCTGCGTCGTTGTAATTCATATGAAGAAGTAATGTTAATTATCCGTCGCTGTATTGAAAAACATGAGCGGAGGGAAAAGGATTTATAAGGAGGAGTACAAAATGGCTTTTGAAAATTTGAAGGTAAAGATTTATGCAGATGGTGCGAAGATTGAGGATATGCTGGCAGCCTATAATGGAGGCACAGCTCAGGGATTTACCACCAATCCGTCCCTGATGAAGAAGGCTGGTATTACAGATTACAAGGCTTTTGCCAAGGATGTACTGGCCCAGATTACAGATGCTTCTGTTTCTTTTGAGGTATTCACTGATGAGCTGGAAACTATGGAGCAGGAAGCTGAGATTTTGGCTGGTCTTGGCAAAAATGTTTTCGTCAAGATTCCTATTACCAACACCAAGGGTGAAAGCACTGTGCCATTGATTAAAAAGCTTTCTGCCAAGGGTTATCAGCTGAATGTAACAGCTATTTTTACCCTTGAGCAGGTGGAAGATGTTGTGGAAGCCTTGGACGAGAATACTGCCAGTATTGTTTCTGTATTCGCCGGCAGAATAGCTGATACCGGTATTGATCCTTGCAAGCTGATGAAGAAGGCGGCTGAGATTTGCCAGAGAAAGCCAAAGGCTGAGCTTTTGTGGGCTTCCTGCCGTGAGCTGTACAATATTTTTGAAGCAGATAAATGTGGCTGCGATATTATTACCGTTCCCAATGAACTTTTGGCCAAGAGTGGTAATGTAGGCAAGGATTTGGCAGAGTATTCCTTGGAAACGGTACGGGGATTTTTCAAGGATGCATCAGGTTTGGGATTTTCCATCCTGTGATATAAGGGGATGACCATATGATTGAAAAGTTATTTACCGAGGAAACTGTAGCTCTAGGGGTTGTAGCCAAGGATTGGGAGGAGGCTGTCCGCTGCTGTGGCAAGCTGATGTGTGCTGCTGGTTATACAGAGCCACGTTATGAGGAGGCCATGGTGGATACCGTAAAAAAACTGGGCAGCTATATTGTTATAGCCCCAGGGCTGGCGATGCCTCATGCTAGACCAGAATGTGGTGCTAAGCAGCTGGGTATGAGTCTGGTTCATTTGGCTAAGCCTGTGCGGTTTGGCAGTGAGGAATATGATCCTGTTGATATTCTGATTTCTCTTTGTGCGGAAAGCAGTGAATCTCATTTGGCAGCATTAGCAGAATTAATGCAGTTAATGGAGGATGAAGAATTTTGGGCAGGGATTAGACATGGCTGGGATAAGGAGCAGGTTTTGTCATATATCCATAGTGGCAGTTTTTGGCAGGATGAAGAATAAGGAGAGTGCATTAAAATGAAAATTATTACAGTATGTGGCAATGGTATTGGCAGCAGCCTGATGCTGGCTATGAAGATTGAGGAGATGTGCAAGGAGGAAGGCATTCAGGCTGATGTAGAATCCAGCGATTTCAACTCTGCTCAGGGAAAGCCTGCGGATCTTATTGTTACTGTTAAAGAGTTGGCACAGCAGTTTGACCACAAAAATCTTGCTGTAGTTAGAAGCTACGTAAATAAAAAGAAAATTCGGGAGGATGTTTTAGAAAAAATCAAAGAAATAGCTGCACAGCAGTAATGGTAATTAAATCAGGGGAGGTTTTGCAAATGGTATTATTGGAATTTTTACGTGATGTATTGCAGCAGCCAGCACTACTGATAGGTATGGTTTCATTGGTAGGCCTGTTGGCTTTAGGTAGACCATTCCACAAGGTTATGACTGGTACATTAAAGCCTATTATGGGTTATTTGATGCTCAGCGCAGGTGCAGGGGTTATTGTTGAGAATTTGGCACCTTTAGGCAGTATGATCGAGGTGGGCTTTAATATTACCGGTGTAGTGCCTAACAATGAGGCGATTGTTTCCGTAGCACAGGATTTATTAGGTGTAGAAACCATGTCTATTTTGGTGGTAGGCTTGGTTATGAATCTGGTAATTGCTCGTTTTACAAAATTTAAATATGTATTTTTGACTGGCCATCATAGCTTCTTTATGGCATGCCTTTTGTCCGCAGTTTTGGGTACTGCTGGCATGAGTGGTGTGGAGATGATTCTCTGCGGTGGTTTTATTCTGGGTGCGCGGAGTGCTATTTCCCCAGCTATTGGTCAGAGCTATACCAATAAGGTGACTGAAGGCGATGGTATTGCCATGGGACATTTTGGTAGTTTGGCATACTATATTTCTTCCTGGGTTGGTTCCAAAGTAGGCAGTCCTGAGGAAAGCACCGAGAAGATTGAGATTCCAGAAAAGTGGGGCTTCCTCCGGGATACTACCCTTTCCACTGGTATCACTATGATGTTCTTCTTTATTGTGGCTGCCATTGCGGCTGGCCCAGAGTATGTATATACTCTGTCTGGTGGCGTATCTCCTTATCTGTTTGCCATTATGTCTGGTCTGAAATTTGCCGTTGGTGTAACCGTAGTTTATTCCGGTGTACGCATGATTTTGGGTGATTTGATTCCTGCATTTGAAGGTATTGCTACTAAGGTTATTCCAAATGCTATTCCAGCAGTTGACTGTGCAGTATTCTTTACCTATGCTCCTACCGCAGTAGTTATAGGCTTTGTTGCTTCTTTCATTGGCGGTGTTATTGGTATGATTCTCTTGGGCGTTTTGGGTGGCGTATTGATTATTCCTGGCATGGTACCTCATTTCTTCTGCGGTGCTACTGCTGGTATCTATGGTAATGCTACTGGTGGACGTAAGGGTGCGGCAATTGGAGCTTTTGTAAATGGTCTGCTAATTTCCTTTGCACCAGCCCTTTTGTTACCGGTACTTGGTAATTTGGGTTTCCAGAATACCACATTTGGTGATTTTGACTTTGGTGTTCTTGGTATAGCATTAGGCTCGTTAGCCAATGCTATGGGATCAATGGGTATAATATGTGCTGTTGGAGTATTTTTGCTAATCCTTGTGGGGGCAAGTGCTATTAGTAAAAATAAGGTAATCAATCAGCCTAATGAAGATTAATAAAAATTTATAGGTTAGGTGGCAGTGAGTATTAAAGACTTGCTGCCATTTTTTGTTGCCAATTTTGGTGAATCGTTGTACAATAAAGCCACTGTATTTGTATGTGTCTTGTCATATGCAAAACATGATGGTAATTTTTTGCTTTTCTTTTAGGAGGGATTTTTGTGCTTTTAGAAAGATTGGAAAAGCTGCCTGTTGGCTCTTTTCATTATAAGCTGTTGGCGGTAACCGGTCTGGGCTGGTTGTTTGATGCAATGGATACTGGCTTGATTTCCTTTGTCCTGCCTATTTTGTCCAAGGAATGGGGATTGCATCCAGAGCAGATGGGCTGGATTGGCAGCGTAGGCTTTATTGGTATGGCTTTAGGTGCGGTTATTTCCGGTACCATTGCTGATAGGGTGGGCCGTAAGCTGGTGTTTTCTTTGACAGTTATTCTCTATAGTTTGGCTACAGGTGCCTGTGCCCTATCCTGGAACTATGAATCCCTGATGCTGTTCCGGTTTCTTGTAGGCTTTGGCCTAGGTGGTGAACTGCCTGTAGCAGCTACCCTGATGACGGAATATGCTCCTACCAAATTGCGGGGACGATTTATTGTTTTACTGGAAAGCTTTTGGGGGCTGGGCTGGCTGGCGGCTGCCTGCATTGCTTATCTGCTGATTCCTCAATATGGCTGGCAGGTTGCTTTCTTTATTGGCGCACTGCCTGCTTTGTATGTATTTATGATTCGCCTGCATATGCCTGAGTCTGTAAGATACCTTATCTCTCGTGGCAAAATTGGCGAGGCTCAGAAGATTGTTCTGATGCTGGAGGAAAAGCTGCATGTTCAAAGCGAGCCTTTTGCAGAGGAGCTGAGTGAGGTGGAGAAGGGCACTGAGCATGCTGCAGCACCTAAGCTGAGCACCTTGTGGTCTGGTGCCTTTGCTCGTCGTACAGCTATGCTGTGGGTGGCGTGGTTTGGTATTAACTTCAGTTATTATGGTATTTTTATGTGGCTGCCATCTATTGTGTTCCAGCAGGGCTTTACTGTAGTTAAGACCTTTGAATATGTGTTGATTATGACCTTGGCTCAGCTGCCTGGTTATTATTGTGCAGCTTGGCTGGTAGATGTTATTGGCCGTAAATATACCCTGTCTCTGTTTTTACTGATAAGCGGCGTGGCTAGCTATTTCTTTGGCAATGCTACCGGCTCCACAGAGCTGTTGACTTGGGGTGCTGCTATGTCCTTCTTCAACCTAGGAGCCTGGGGTGTGCTTTATACCTATACTCCAGAATTGTATCCTACTGCTATTCGTGCTCTGGGCAGTGGCTATGCTGCTGGCTTTGGCCGTATCGGCAGTATGATTGCTCCTGCTATGGTGGGTATGCTGATTGGTGGTCAGATGAGCAGTGCCAATATATTTGTACTGTTTGCTGGTGTTTTTGTGGTGGTATCTGCTGTAGTTATGGGCTTGGGGGTGGAGAGCCGCAAGAAGTCCTTGGAGGAAATTGCTGAGGAGGCAGTTGGCCGTCAGCGGGAATCCGCTCATTGCTAAATTGTTAAGAATTTAAAAGCATATTAAAATCCCGATGGAGACTTATCTGAGTAACAGGCTTCCATCGGGATTTTTACTTGTGTTGATTTACAGTGTGTTAATGCTGAGAGCGGAGGGCTTTCTCCATATCAGAGGCCAAATCCGCCAGAGCGGTAGCAGCAGCGGCAATCTCCTGATTGGTGGCGGATTGCTGCTGAGTCTGACTATTGATTTCCTTGGTATTTTTGTCAACTTTCTGACAGCTTTGCTCCATATTGTCCATGGAGAAAACAATTTTCTCAGCACCCTGAGATACGATATCCACCGTGGATTTGATATTGACAATCTGTTCCTTGATGGAGGCAATCTGCTCGATAATGCTGGTAAAGTGAGTTCCTACCTGACGCACAGATTCGGTACCGCTGGCAACCTGAGCTGTCCCCTGCTGCATAGCCTGAACTGTTTGGCTGGTGGCACTCTGAATGGAGGTAATGTTTTCCTTGATGTGCTTGGCGGCTTCTTGGGATTCTCCTGCCAGCTTGCGAACTTCCTCGGCAACTACGGCAAAGCCTTTGCCAGCTTCTCCGGCTCTGGCGGCCTCAATGGCGGCGTTGAGAGCCAGCAAATTGGTTTGGTCAGCAATGGCAGAAACGGATTCTACAATATGGCCAATGGCTTCGGACTGCTCCCCTAGCTGATTGACCATATCTGCTGAGGTCTGCACACTGTTTTCGATATTGCTCATAATATCAATGGCATTATTCATCAGGTCAGAGCCTTCGTTGGCAGCAGTGGTCATTTCCTCAGAGGTCTGCTGAACTGTATCTACCTGATTATTCATATTGATAATATCTTCAAATATCTTGTTTAGGGAATCCATGGAGTTTTGCAGCTCTTTTACCTGATCCTCCATAGCCTTAGTAACTCCAGTCATATGCTCTGCAATGTTAATGGCGCTATTGGCAGATTGAGTAGCACTGGAGGTTAGCTCCTGGGAGGAGGTGGCAATCTGCTGGGCAAATTTGGACATTTTCTGTGTCAAGCCATGGTTGGAGGTTGACTGCTGAGCCACTGGCAATGTCTGTATTGGCACGGAGTCATCGGTATGGAGCTTTTTGGCAGCTACTAGAAGTAGGCCGGCAATTAGCAAAAAGATACTGGTGAAAGTCGGTGGTAATATAGATGCCAAGCCTGCCAGAGAAATGAGAATGGCCAAAATGCCTGCGGCGGTGAAAATGGCAGAATAAGAATTGGTTGACATAAAAACACTCCTTAATAAATTTGTGAAATACGAGTGAAAACCTAGTAGGTAGATGATAAAAGCGCGGTCAAGAATCTGCTGTATTCTACTTAAAATGATACATCAAATCCTTGACAGTAGCAATGAATTTTTCGACCTAGAGAAGAGAAAAAATTTGGTGGATTAGGCTAGGCAGAGAGGCGGGTTTGGTACTAAAATCTTGTAT
Organism: uncultured Anaerovibrio sp.; assembly: GCA_934203205.1. Lineage (GTDB taxonomy): Bacteria > Bacillota > Negativicutes > Selenomonadales > Selenomonadaceae > Anaerovibrio. The sequence goes on from CAKPYV010000002.1 coordinate 23,232, forward strand.
TTAAATATTGAATGAGGTATTATAGAAGGGAGTATGTTTTTTTAATAGGAAAAATTTCGGAGTGAAATTTAATGCTGAAAAATACAAGAAAAATTTGCGGTATAGCTGCTGGTTTGAGTCTGGCGTCCCTATGGGGAACTAGTGATTTACCCCTGCCTATACCTACAGCAGAGGCTGTATACAATAGTGAAAGTGATACCGATGCAAATATTCTGGATTATGTAGAGAATCGCCGTCGTACCGAGCGGGAAAATCGCCTTACTGAGGATCAGAAAAAGCTTTTGATGGATGCCTACGAAATGAAGGAACACCTGCGGGAGCCATTGGATCCTACCAAGAATGTACCAGTGGCTGTAGAGGGTGATGAGCTGTTCTACGATGAAAACACTGGTGATTTTCAGGTCAAAGGTCATGTGGTAATGACCTCTTTGGATAAGCGCCGTTTTATTACGGAGGAAGCCAATGGCAATCTGCAAAAACAGGATGTAGAGGTGCCAGACAAGGCTTATATGCTGCAGCTGACAGATGCTCAGGCCAGGATTATTATGAATGGCTATAAGACTCAGTATAACTGGGGCAAGGAAGAGGGCAAGATGGAAAATGCCCAGGGCAAGATTGACCATCAGTATGTGAAGGCCAAGCGCATTGAAATGTATCCAGATAAGATTGTGCTTTTTGATGCCAGCGCCACCAAATGCGCCGCTAAAAATCCTGATTACAAAATGACGGCTAAAAAAATTGAATACTATCCAGGTATTCAGACAATTTCCTATGGGGTTAGCTATTGGCTGGGCAGTATTCCAGTATATTCTGTGCCTAAGCAGGTGAACAAGGAAGGGGAAAAAAATACCTATATGCCAAAAGCTTCCTATGATAATGACAATGGCTTTGGCATCAAGGATACTTTTTATTATCCTATAACAGATAATTTGCTGGCATATGGTGATTTCTTTATTTCTCAGCGCAGCAAGGTAAAGACTCATGGTGGATTTTTGTATAATACCAAGGGTTTTGGTAATTTTGCTCTGCGGACTGGTTTTTTTGAGGATAGCGATGGCAAATGGATTCACAAGGCACCTACTTTGAGGTGGGATTATGGGGCTAAAATCGGCAAAACTCCATTTAATTACAACCTTGCCTATGAGCATGGTGCTTGGGAACAGGATGGCAGACATTCCATTCATACATATTATTATGCCAGCCTAGGGATAGATCCAATTCGCCTGGGTACCTGGTATGTTTATCCAAGTCTTAACTACTCCATTACCGATGAATCCTATGACCACAGCAGAGTCAGCGGTATGGGTTATGATGTTACCGCTATGAAGGAATTTGATGATAGATGGATTACATATTTAGGTTATCATTATAGCAAGAGCAACAGCCAGAACAGTGTCTTTGATTTTGATTTGGATAGCTATTCTGAGAAGGTTACAGCAGGTTTTAGCTATAGCTTTAGTCCAAAGGATCGTATTGTTATAGGTTGGGCCTTTGATGGAGAAACCAGCAAGCTGATGGATACAGATTACTATTGGTACCACAATATGCATTGTGCACAGCTGATAGTTCGCTATCGTGAGAAGCGGGATCAGATTAAGGTAACGGCCCAGTTCTCACCGTGGTAATATGGGAAGGATGTATGTAGATGACACCATTGGAGGCAATTGAGAAGCTGTCTGGCCAGCCTATATTGGTGCTGGGAGATATGATAGCAGATATCTATCTCTATGGTACCATTGCTAGAATTTCCCGGGAGGCACCGGTTTTGGTGTTGGAGCAGTCTGAGGAAAAAATCGTGGCTGGTGGTGCAGCCAATGTTATTAATAATGGTGCTACCCTGGGGGGCAAAATTTTTGCCGCCGGCTTGGTGGGAAATGACAATGCCGCCAAAGGGCTGGTTGGTATTTTGCAAGAAAAATCTGTGGATGTAACAGGCTTTATTATGGATGCCAATAGGTCTACAATTTCTAAAACCAGAATTGTGGCTGGAGGCCGGACTACGGTTAGTCAGCAGATTGTGCGGGTGGACAAAGAATCCAAGGAGCCTATGGGCAAAGCTCAGGAGCATCGGTTGGAGGAATACCTAAAGCAGGTATTGCCACAGGTCAGGGGGGTGGTGCTTAGCGACTATGGCAGCGGCACCATTACAGACAAGCTCTTAGGACAGATTTTTGTATATTGCCATAAGCATAATATTCCTACCATTGTGGATTCCCGCTATGATATTCTCCGGTTTAAAACCATAGATTATATCAAGCAGAATGATGCTGAGTTGTCGGCAGCTATTGGCCGGGGCGTGACCACAGAGGAAGAGCTGGTGCAGGGTGGCTGTGAGCTGCTGGTAAAGATGTCCGCCAAGGGAGCCTTGATTACCCGTGGTGAGGATGGCATGAGTCTGTTTCAGATAATATCTCCTCAGGAGGCAGCAGACTACTTGAAATCTCAGGAAGTTTCAGGCTCTGGGGACTTTGGTCAGTTTAGAGAAGGATTGACAGTTAAATTGGCGGTAAAGCGTCAGACTGGCAGGCTGTCTGTGGTACAGGAACTGATTAGCTATCAGGATAGGGATATTTTGGTGAGCCATATTCCTGTAACAGACAAAAGCGAGGTTTATGATGTTTCTGGCGCTGGTGATACCTGTGTAGCTACAGTAATTCTGGGCTTGGCTGCTGGATTGGAGCCATTATTGGCTTGTCAGCTTAGCAATGAGGCTTCTGGTATTGCTGTGCGCAAAATGGGTACCTCTGTGGTTTATGCCCGAGAGCTAAAGGCACGGTTTCGCCAGCTAGGCTATGAAGAATAAGATTTTTTACCATTAAATAGTGGAGATAGAAGGATGATTGTAGATAGAAGTAAAATCGCTGATTTCTGTCAGGTTTTGCGGGAGGGCGGTCAGAAGGTGGTATTTACCAATGGCTGTTTTGATATTCTCCATGCTGGTCATGTGAGATATTTGCAGCAGGCTCGTTCCTATGGGGACTGCTTGGTGCTGGGGTTGAATACAGATGCTTCCGTGCGCCGTCTCAAAGGGCCGGAACGTCCCATTAACAATGAGCTGGACAGAGCAGAGGTTGTGGGAGCCTTAAAGTCTGTAGATTATGTGGTTTTCTTTGATGAGCCTACAGCGGAGGCTCTGATTCAGCAGGTTCACCCTGATGTATATGTGAAGGGTGGAGATTATACTATTGAGACTTTGCCAGAGGGACAGATCGTTCTGGGCTATGGTGGTCAGGTCGAGCTGGTACAGTTGGTGGCAGGCCGATCTACCACCAATGTTATTGCCAAAATACAGGGACAAAAATAAAATAGCTGTATGGGGCTATAGTATAAGGGAGTTATGGGATGAATATCAAAAGTGTATTGGTGGTTAAGCTAAGTGCCATAGGGGATGTAATCCATGCCCTGCCGGTTTCCTACGCTTTGAAGGAAGCCTATCCAGAGGCAAGGGTAACCTGGGTAGTGGAGCCTCCTGCCTATAATCTGCTGGAGGGTAATCCCTACATTGATGAGATTATAGTTTTTGAGAAGAAAAAGTTCAAAAGCCTGGCGGGATTTTGGGAAAATTTTGGCCCCTTTAGAGAAAAGCTGAATCAGCACAAATATGATGCGGTTCTTGATTTGCAGGGGTTGTTTAAATCAGCAGCCATTGCTTGGTGCTCTAAGGCGCCTATAAAGCTGGGAACCTGCAATATGCGGGAGCTAAGCGATAAAATATCTCGTCCAGTAGTGGGGCCTCATGCTCAGGGACATATTGTAGAAAGATATTTGGATGTGGCCAGAGTCTTGGGCTGTGGTGTTAATAAGGTGGAATTTCCTATTAATATTACCCCAGAGGATGGGAAGATGGCCAGAAGCTATCTCTATGCAGCAGGCTGTAAGGGGGATGTTCCCTATGTGGTGCTGGCCGTAGGGGCTAATTGGCCCAATAAACGGTGGCCAGTGGCCTATTATGCCAAGCTGGCAGATTGGCTGTCAGAGCAGGGTTATTTGCCAGTTATTGTTGGAGGGGGAGCTTTGGATGAACAGTTGGTGGAGGATATTAGCCGGGCGGCAGACTTTCCCCCTGTGAATATGGTAGGCAAAACTACCTTGCGGCAGCTGGCTTATGTGATTAAGGAAGCTAAGGCTACAGTAGGTGGCGATACAGGGCCGGTACATCTTTCTGCTGGTTTGAGAACCCCTACTATTATGGTTATGGGCCCTACAGATGCCCATCGAAATGGCCCTTATGGTCAGCTGGAGAACGTCATAGAGGTGCCTCGAAGCTGTAAGTATTGCTGGAAAAGAGCCTGTCCAAAGGGCTTTGACTGTCTGGATAGGATTACGCCGGCTATGGTGGAGGAAAAGCTGAAGCCATATTTGGAATAGGAGTTTTTATGCCAGATATAAATAAATTAAATATCAAAAAAATATTGATTATAGATTTGGCCTTTATCGGAGATGTGATATTGGCAGGGCCTTTGACGAGAACAGTGCGGCAAAGATGGCCCCAGGCAGAAATTTCTATGCTGACAGTGCCTTTGACCAAGCCGGTGGCAGAAATGCTGCCTGCTATTGATAAGGCCATTGTTTATGACAAAAAAGGACTGCATCAGGGACTGGGCGGTATGTGGAAAATAGCTCAGGAGCTGCGGCAGGAGAAGTTTGATTTGGCTATCTGCATGAATTTTGCCCTGCGGGGGGCTGTGGTAGCCAGGCTGGCAGGGATTCCTTATCGACTGGGCTATGATGCTCAGCATGCCGGCTGGTTTCTGACCTGGGCGGCTAGCCATATGCGTGAAGGTATCAAGTATGAAGCCAAAAATCATCTGGAAGTATTAAAGCCTTGGGGCCTTACCACAGAGGATTATAGCTTGGCCCTGGCTCCCTCACAGGAGAATATTGCTTCCTTTGAGGCCAAGGCTCAGGAGCTGTCCCTGGCAGATAAGGGTGAGTACTTCGTTATTTGCCCTATGGGAAGCTACGAAAGAAAGAATCTACCTCTGCCTCTGGCTGTGCAGCTTATACGAAAATTGGAGGCAGAAAAGCCTGTATATCTAATTGGAGGTCCGGGGGAGAAAACTGTTTTGGAGGTTATGGCCAAGGCAGGCCGACTGCCAGCAGGACGGGTTTTGGCCGGGACGCTGAATCTACCGGAGCTGGCGGTGTTTTTGCAGAGAGCCAGAGCCATGATTTCTGTAGATACCGGCCCTATGCATATGGCTCAGGCAGTGCAATGCCCTACTGTGGCGGTATTCGGCCCTACAGATCCAGTTGTTTGGGGGCCTTACAACAGCAACAGCCAGGTTGTATATAGAGGCGAGGAATGTTCTCCTTGCTGGGGCAAGGGTGAGTGCAGCAACAACAGGTGCATGGAGATGATTAAGCTGGAGCAGGTATGGCAGGCGTTGAAGAAGGTGATGGCACAGTAATGAGAAATTATAAAAATATTCTGGTAATCAACCTGATGCATATAGGAGATTTGATGCTGGTCACGCCGGTATTGAGAACTCTTCGCGCTAATTATCCTCAGGCTAAAATATCTATTTTGGTAGACAAAAAGCTGGCGGATTTGGTGCGCTGTAACAAGCATATTGATGATTGCCTTTTGATTGACAAAAAGGGCAAGGATGATAAGCTGACCAATTTTATTAAATATATTGGGGAAATCCGCCAAAAGCATTTTGATTTGGTTATCAATCTTCATCGTAACGAACGAGCGTCAGCCATTGCAGCTTTTAGTGGTGCTGATACCATTGTAGGCTATGCCAAGCCGGGCTTTGGACTGTTTTTTGACAAGGTTATGCAGAATCCTTCTGTGGCCCATCATATAGGCCGGGGGCCTTGGGGCTTGTTGCCACCCCATCGCTATGTACCTGGTTGGAAGCATCAGGTTCATGCTCATTTGGAGGTGCTGAAGCAGGCTGTTGGGGTAGAAAAAATTGACGATGGCGGTTTGGAAATGTGGCTGCCTCAGGAGGCTGTAGAAAAAGCAGAAAAGCTCTGGCAGGAGAATTTTGCCCCAGACCAGCAGGTGGTAGCCTTTAATATTGGCGCCAGTTGGGAAACTAAAAGATGGCTGGACAGCTATTTTGCTCAATGTGCAGATGCGTTGATTGAGAAGGGTTATGCTGTGGCTTTCTTTGGCGGCCCAATGGATATAGAGCTGGTGGACAAATGCCGCAGCTTGATGAAGCAGGGAAATAGTCCCATTATCAAGGTATTTACAGGTAAGGTGTCCTTGGCGGAGCTGGGGGCCTTATTGCGGAAGTGTGCCCTGTTTTTGACCACAGATTCCGGCCCTATGCATGTAGGGGTATCCCAACATGTGCCGGTGGTAACTATGTTTGGAGCTTCTCCAGTGCCGGGATTTTATCCCTACGATGGTCGGGATGTTTTGATTAAGGCGCCAGTTAACTGTCACCCTTGTGGCATACATCAATGTCCTCACGGCGGGGAAGCTAATCTGGCTTGTATGAAAAAGATTACCCCGGAGCTAGTTATGAAATATGTGTGGGAGCTGCTGGATAAATATGGCAAGATGGCTGGCAAAATGTCAGTGGAATATGGTAATTATGCGTGCAGAGTGGTAGAGGCCAGTCTGTGAAGGGAAGAATAATATGACTGTAAACAAGGACAAGTTGTTGGATTTTGTGCTTAATGGCATTTCCAAGACCAGGATTCTGGTAGTGGGAGATGTAATGCTGGATAGATATTACTACGGAGAGGTTAGCCGAATTTCTCCAGAGGCACCAGTGCCTATTAACCATGTCCTGCGCATTGAGGATACTATGGGTGGCAGTGCTAATGTGGCTCATAATCTGGCTTTGCTAGGGTGCAAAACCTATATTGCTGGTTTCGTAGGCAATGATTATCACTGCCAGACCTTGATGGATAAATTTACCTCCAGAGGTATTGACTATAAGGGCATTATTCATCGGGATGCTCCCACCACTACCAAATTAAGGGTTATTGGTGGGCATCAGCAGATGCTGCGATTGGATTTTGAGGATACAGAGCCAGTAGGGGAGCAGTATGCTCAGCGCTTAATAGATTATGTGGAGCATATGCTGCAGAAGGGACTGGATGCGGTAATCCTTTCGGATTATGGCAAGGGAGCCTGCACCGATGAGGTGTGCACCAGTGTTATTCAAGCCTGTCGAGATATGGCGGTGCCAGTGTTTGTGGATCCAAAGGGCGTGGAATGGGATAAATACGGCGGTGCGGATTATATTACCCCAAACTTCAAGGAGCTGAATGCTGTACAGCCAAGGCCTATCCGCAATAGAGATGAATACATTGAGCAGGCCGCTCAGTATGTTATGGACGAGTATTTTATCCACAATGTATTGGCTACTCGTTCCGAGCATGGTGTGTCCTTGATACAGCCAGAGGAGGGAATTGTTCATATTCCTACCAAGGCTCAGGAGGTATTTGATGTCTCTGGTGCAGGTGATACAGTGATTTCTGTTTTTGCCCTGGGTATTGCCGGAGGATTGAAGCCTGTTGATGCCGCATATTTAGCCAATTTGGCCGCCAGTGTGGTAGTAGCCAAGCTGGGAACCTATGCTGTTAGCAATGCAGAGTTGCAAAATGTTTTGACAAAAAAGGAGCATGAGGATAAATGATTATTGTAACTGGTGGTGCCGGCTTTATCGGCAGTAATATTGTTAAGGAATTGAATCGTCAGGGCCGTAAGGATATTTTGATTGTTGATGATTTGAATAACCGCAAAAAGGAAAATCAGAGCTATCGCAATCTCCGGGGGTTGCAGTTCCTGGATTATATGTACAAGGACGATTTCCTTGAGGCTATTTTGCATGAGGATATTGACGGTAGTGATGTAGAGGTTGTTTTCCATGAGGGAGCTTGCTCCGATACTATGGAATATGATGTAAACTACATGATGCAGGCTAACTATGAGTATTCCAAGGCTGTACTGCATTTCTGCATGGATCATAGAATTCCTTTCCTCTATGCTTCCTCTGCTTCCACCTATGGCGGCGGTGAAAATGGCTTCCGGGAGGGAGATGAGTGTGAGGATGCTTTGAATCCATATGCCTTCTCCAAGCTGCTTTTTGATCGCTATGTGCGCCAGCAGATGCCTTACGCCCAGAGCCAGATTGTAGGCTTGAAGTATTTTAATGTTTATGGGCCACAGGAGCATCACAAGGGCAATATGGCTTCTATTTTCTACCAGCTGTATCATCAGGTAAAGAAAGAGGGTGTTTGCCGTCTTTTCAAGGGCTATGGTGAATATGGTGATGGCGAGCATCGTCGTGATTTTGTCTATGTGAAGGATGTTGTCAAGGTAAATCTCTGGTTCTGGCAGCAGCAGGGCCCAAGCGGTATCTATAACTGCGGTACCGGCCACGCTCATTCTTATAATGAGGTAGCAGAGGCTATTATCGAGGCTATGGGACAGGGACATATTGAATATAGAGAGTTCCCAGAAGTGCTGAAGGGCAAATATCAGTGCTTTACTGAGGCAGATCAGACTCAGCTGTTGGAAGCAGGTTATGATCAGGGCTTCTATGATATGAAGGAAGCTGTTAAGGAATATTGTGATTTCTTGGATAATGGCGGATATTTTAAATATGGCAAATAAAGCGGTGTTTTTTGATAGGGATGGCACATTGAATGTGGATGTGCATTATCTCTATCGGCCAGAGGATTTTCAGTGGACACCGGAGGCGGTGGAAGCCATAGAATATTGTCATCAGCAGGGCTATCTGGTGGTGGTCATTACCAATCAAAGCGGAGTGGCCAGAGGGTACTATACCGAGGCTGAGGTGCAGAGGCTTCATCAGTGGATGAATGAGGAGTTGGCAAGGCAGGGGGCAAAGCCTATTGATGCCTTCTATTATTGTCCTCATCATCCCCGGGGCAAGGTGGCAGCATATGCCAAGGAGTGCAGCTGCCGCAAGCCTCAGCCTGGGATGCTGTTGCAGGCCTGTCAGGAAATGAACATAGAGCCAGTTCAGTCCTATATGGTAGGAGACAGCCATAGAGACGTAGAAGCTGGGGAAAAAGCTGGTATTAAAGGAACGCTGTATACAGGCGGCAGTTTGCTGGCATGTGTAAGGGAAAATATAGATTAGATAAGGGTGGGGTGCCTGTGCGAATCGGCATTTTTGAAAATATAATGACTCCAGGTGGACATGAGGTTGATTTTGACCGTATTTTGGTGGAAGAGCTGCAGCAAAGAGGGCATGAAGTCAGCTTTTATGTACCAGAGAATTTTGAGTTTAATTTTGACTATCAGGTACCTGTAGTGAAGCTGGGCGGAGAGGTAGTTTCTTACTCCAATGTGCGAGGTGTGAAAAAACTATTTTATGCCATGAAAAGAGAATATAACCGTCAGAAGTGGTATGCCCAGCTTTATGAAGCTGCCTACCGCAAGGATATAGATGCCTTGATTGTGCCAACCTCAACATATCGTTATTTACGGGCATTGAATAAAAATATTCTCCGTCGCAGCAATATACCAATTATTTTTGTGTTGCATGGTATAAATCCCAAGGAAGCACCAAAATTTTTAAGGGAAGCAAAAAAATTGCTGCCATATAAAAATATTAAGCCGGTGGTTTTGACCTTTGTTAATCATATTTTTGGTCATAAACTGCCAAATATTTACACAATTTATCCACCTGCCTATACCGCTAGGGATATAGAATTTGTCCCATCGGTAGAAAAAAAAGATGTGATGACCATAGGCTTTTTTGGACAATATCGCAGGGAAAAAAGATTGCGGGATTTCCTGGAGGTTTATGTGAAGGGAAATTATACGCGTAAGGTAAGGCTTTTGGTTCAAGGCTCTACTATGCATCCAGAGGATGCTGAGGATTTTGAACAGATAATTCAGGAATATAAAGCACATCCAGAAATTGAATTTTTGCACAAGGGCCTTATCGGAGCAGAGTGGCAAAAGGCCCTAGCGGAAATTGATGTGCTTTTGATGCCATATTCGGCACCAAGATATTTATATCATTGGGGTGGTATGCTATTTACGGCAATTGGCTTTCAGAAGCCCGTGGTAGCTAGCAATGATATTAATCCAGAGGTCTTTGCCAAGTTTGATATTGGTATGACCTTCAAAAGCGGAGATATGGGAGATTTGCAGCGGGTATTGGAGACATTTATCAATACCTATGATGATAAAGTAAATGACTATGCCCAGGGCTTGGCTCAGGCGGCAAAAAAATTCTCTCCAGAATCCTTTGCTCATAGAATTGAAGCGATACTTACAGGGGAATATCATACTATCACCCCAAAGGCAATGCCAGCAGATAAGGTTGAGGCTGCAATAGAAAATAAAAAGGAATAGAGAAAGGGCGTACACGTAAATATGGGAGTAAATCTTTCTGTTTTGATTTTGGCAAAAAATGAAGAGAAAAATCTGGAGGCATGTATCAAAAGTGCCCTGTTTGCCGATGAGGTGCTGGTTATAGATGATATGAGTACAGATGGCACCAAGGCCTTGGCAGAGTCCCTTGGGGCAAGGGTTTTGCAGCGCTCTCTTAATGGTAATTGGGGTGAACAGCAGACTTTTGCTATGGAAAATGCCAAATGCGATTGGATTTATTGTCTAGATGCAGATGAAAGAATATCCCATCGTTTGGCTGAGGAAATCAAAAGAGTTGTAGCAGAAGATGACAGAAGATATGCTTATGAAACAGCCAGACTAAACTATTTTTGGGAGCAGCCTTTAAAGCATGGCGGTTGGTTTCCTGACCACGGTATACGACTGTTGCCACGGAAAGGTGTCTATGTAACAGGTTTTGTTCACCCGCAGTTTCATTATGACTATGAGCTAAAGACATTGCCAGATGACGCTTATGTTATCCATTATCCATATAGAGATTGGGAGCACTATTTCAACAAGCTGAATTTTTACACAACCTTGGTAGCCAAGAAAAATAAGGAAAAAGGCAAAAAGGCTTCATTTTGGGATATTATTACACATCCATTATGGGCATCCTTCAGGATGTATTTTCTTAAATCTGGTTGGAAAGATGGTAAAATTGGCTTTGTTCTAGCTAGCTTCCATTTTTTCTATACTATGGCAAAGTATGTAAAGCTATATTATCTGGAAAAGACTAATGAACATGTAGGGGATGAAGAATAATGGCTTCCATGAAGGATATTGGCAAAAGAATATATAATTTGAAAAATACGAGAGAAAAGCGCAGGTACTATGTTTTTTTACTAAGAGCCATGCTGCACAGAGGAGAACTGCGGGAGCTGGTGAATTTTTTCAACGCTGTTCCTGTAAGAAGTAAATTGCTGGAAGTGAATCCATTTCCTATTGAGCAGGTGACGCGGGCTTTCTTTTATAATAAATCTACGCTATCAGAGCGTGTACAGCTTGTAAAGAATCACTATGAGCTGTTGGAAAAGCTGCTGCAGGAAAAATATTTTTTGCAGATATCTGGAGCAAAATGGCAGCCTTATACCATATGGAATAGCACTTATGAGGATAAGTCTTGGCAAGCACAGCTGGTATTTGAAACCGGTCAGCGCAAGGAAGGTTTGCTGTCACTGGAATTGAATGTGGATCGTACCCATATATATCAAATCATGTTCTGGGCAGGCTATAACAAGGCTGGGGAAGCTGCTCTCTGGATAGGAGCTATGCAGGGGCCTAATATGGAAAATGCCAGGGATGTGGTCAAGAAAATGACCAAGGTGTGTCATGGCTATCGAACCAAGAACTTGATTCTCTACATGTTGCAGGCTATGGCTAGAGCTATGGGCATAAAGAAGATTTATGCTGTATCTAACTATGGCTATTATGCCAATAACCATGTGAGAGCAGATAGAAAGTTAAAAACAAATTTCGGTGATTTTTGGTTGGAAGCTGGAGGCAAGGAAACTGAGGATGAAAGATTCTATGAGCTGCCTTTGGTGGAACATCGCAAAACTATGGAAGAAGTACCTACCAGAAAGAGAGCTGTATATAGACGCAGATTTGCCTTTCTTGATGAGGTAGATGCAGAAATAGAGCAGTCCGTGAATGTTATATTGAAAGCGTAAATTTTAGAGATATGACGACTTGCTGTACTAAATTTGGAAAATGGAAAGGGAAAATGGCTGGTAATTTATGATGGATAAGCAGTATAAAAATATTTTGGTAAATTCACTAGTTAATTTGGGGGATGTAGTATTGACAACAAGTGCAATCGCACTTTTGAGGCAAGCGTATCCTCAGGCGAAGATTACCATGCTGGTACGCCCTGTAGTCAGAGAAGCCGTGGAAAACAATCCTGTGATTGATGAGGTATTGATTTTTGATTACAAATCAAAAGAAAATTCCCTAGGTAAGATGTGGAGAATGGTAAAGGAAATAAAGGCACGTCATTTTGATCTGTCTATCTCTTTTGACAGAAAATCACGGCCAGCCATTCTCTGTTGGCTGGCAGGTGTCCCAACCAGAGTAGGGGCAGATAGGATTTTCGATGATAAGCCTAGTAAGATCACTTGGCTTTATACCCATACAGTACATATAAAGCATGGCTTGGTTAATACATTGCAGGCAGAAACATACCAAGAAATTGTTCGTCAATTTACTGGTATAGAGGGACATGAAGTTCCTGTGATGGCAAGGATTCCGTCTAGCAGCAAAGAAAAAGCGGATAAATTATTATCTCAGTTGCCAACAGATAAAATGAAAATAGGTCTTTGTGTGAAAGGAACTTTTGCCCTTAAGACATGGCCTAAGGAATATTTTGCGGATGTTGTACGAGAATTGAAAAGGAAATATAATGCTGCATTTTTCGTAGTTGGTGCTCCCAATGATAAGGAGTATGCAGATGAAGTGATATCTCTTTGTGAGGAAGAACTAAGAAAAGCAGGATTGGCTGAAGAGAAAGCAATAATTAATTTTTGTGGCAGTACAAATCTTCTTGATTTAGCAGCTTTGTTTTATCAGACAGATTTGTTTGTTACAGTGGATACAGGTGCTACACATATTGCCGCTACAACAGGCGTAAAAATGGTAACAATGTATGGCTGTACTAGCCCCAAGCGATGGCATCCATACAATGAAAATGCTAGAGTGTTATCATATGATCCAGAATGTTGTCCATGCAGCTATGGAGAACATGACTGCCCACATAATCCTAAACCTATATGTTTATGGGAGATAACTCCAGAGATGGTACTAGAAAAGTGCTATCATTTATTAGACAGTAAATGATTTTATAGAAAAGGAAGGAACGTAGGTAATTTTGCTAGGGCAATTATCATACAGACATATATGAATATAATTGGAAAAAATGTGTTAATTACAAGTTGTGGTGGGCTAGGTGATCTTATAGTATGTACACCTGCATTGAAAAGACTAAAAGAAAAATTTAAATGCCATATAACTTTTTTATGCCAGGAAAAATATAAGGATGTGTTATTGGGATTACCATATATAGACAAGGTAGTTACTATAGAGAGAGGTAAATTCCTTGGCAGATATAAATGTATTTTGTCAGGAGAGTTGTACAAACAAGATTGTGTAATCTTTACGGATTGGCATCCAATTTTGTTGTTAGCATGTCATTGGTTTAAAGTCCCTTTAGTAGCAGGTATTCCTAGACATGGACATAAATTTAGCAAATTTATAAGTAAGCCTATAGTTAATCAGGTATTTGAACAGGTACATTATGCTGCATTATCTAATGCTATGACATATGGCATGGCGTTGGATGTGGTATTAGATGGAAATATGGATGATATAGATGTATCATTACCATCAGACAATGATATTATTGTAGTTGATAATATGCTTCAGGAATTGAACGTGGGAGAAAGATACATAGTGTTATCTCCATTTGCGGCTCTCAAGGAAAGAAATTATCCTGTTGAACAGGCAAAGCAATTGGTGCAAAAAATAGAAGCGAAGTATAAGATACCTGTTATTGTTATTGGCGTAAAAGAGAATACTCAAGATGCGATGATTATATCTGAAAAAATCCTTACGGGTAAAACTAGCATTATGCAAATGATTCAGCTAATTAGAAAGGCTATGCTTCTTATTTCAGTGGATAGTGGCCCTATGCATATAGCGGGAGCAGTAGAAACGCCATGTGTTGCATTATTCAGTAAAGATTTGCCATCACGCTGGGCTCCTAGAAAAAATTGTATTCCAATATATTTGAGTTATGAGTGTTCTCCTTGTGATGATGAAACTGCTAGAAATTGTAAGTATAATGTTAAATGTATGCGCAATATAACTGTAGAAATGATTATGCAAAAAATAGATGAGGTATATGATGAATGAATTAATATCTGTCATAATGCCTGCATATAATGTGGAAGAATATATAGAGAAATCTATAGATTCTGTTCTACAGCAGACATATACAAATTGGGAATTAATTATCATTAATGATGGATCGATGGATAATACTAAAAAAATAGTCGAGAATTATCTGCATATAGATATGCGTATCATATACTTGGAACAAGAAAACAAAGGGGTATCAGTAGCTAGAAATAAAGGGATAGATAGTGCAAAGGGAAAATATATAGCATTTCTTGATGCTGATGATTTGTGGACAAAAGATGCTTTGGAGAAATTATATGACTTAATGAAGTCAGATTCAGACAATAAATTTGTTTATGGGCGTACGATAGAAAAATTTTCTTCTGGTAAAGAGCAACTTATAGGGCCGGAAGGTACAGTTAATGGATTTTTAGAAAGTTACATACACAAAACTAATGAGTTAAGACTTAGGTCAAATACGATAGCTTTGTTAATTGAAAAAAATTTACTCGATATCTATAATATAAGATTTCCAATTGATATTAAGATTTCGGAAGATACATATTTTATTATTAAGCTGTTGTGTGTTGTTCCTGCTATAGGTATGGAAGATGTTATTGCATTTTATATGAGACGAGACGATTCTGCGACTACTAGTATTTGGAAACCAGAACGCTGGATTGGACATGTGGAGATATATTTTTTACTGGAGAATTTTGTGCTAGAACACAGAAAAAAGGCATATATTGCATTTTGCTGTATGAGAAATTATGTTGCTTATAGGTTTATATTGACCTGCATCAGAAAGGGGTATGTAAAGCAGGCACAGCAGAATATTGTAAAATGGAAAGGTTGTTTAAAACCATTAGCTGGTTGCGAGTTATGCTGTGAAACAACGCAGGCACATTGCATTAATCAAGTAACACCTGATATGGTTTGGCATGAACTAGACAATGTAGTGATGAATGAGGTATTGAATAGGACGGATATACTTGAAGATTTTAATAATGTTAACAAAAAGACATAATGCCATTTTGCGGGTTGAAGAAACTTTGTTGCATATGGGTTATGAGGTAGAAAAGATATATGTTGACCATTTTCAGAGTAGCCATAGTTATGTTCTTAAAAAACTAGATGAATTTGGTTTTTCAAAGTTTAGAGAACAATATGAGAGAAGTATATACGATAGAGCTTGTCATATTATAAAGAATATGGATGTTAAGAGGGTTTTATGTATAAATTTTATATTTACTGAAAAATATAGGAGCGAATATAAAAAACGGCTACAAAAAAATAAATGCACCAACACATTATGGTTGGTTGATCCTATAAATCGTAATGACGATATATATATCAATATGCTTTTTCAATATTTTGATAAGATTTGCTCCTATGAACAAGCAGATGTTGATTACTTGCATGAAAGACCGGTATCAGTAAAAGTAAAGTTATGGTATTACCGCATGGTCTTGATATGGACAAATATCCGATGCCATCAGAAGAAATGAAAATGCATAATAAGATAAATAAATTAGGGGATGGCACGATGCCAGTAATTATTTTTTGTGCCAGAATAGTATAGGATAAGGGCATTGGTGTATTGCTAAAATCGTAGCCGATAGTTCATGCTAAGCATCCGGAAGCAAAATTAATAGTTGTTGGAGGTGGAAAATTTGATTTTATACAAGAAATGAAGGAAATGAGTATAAATAATGACAATTCAGCTGCTATAGTAGGCGAGGTAGATATGCCACAAATGTATTATCAATTAGGTGATATATATTTATTTCCATCTAGGCATGAGGCTTTGCCAACATCATTGATAGAGGCAATGTCTAGTGGTTTAGTACCTGTTACTTGTGATATTGGCGGGTGTGAGGATGTAGTCTTTGATGGGAAGACTGGTTTTAGATTACCGGTAGATGATTATAAGGCATTTGCCGAAAAAATAAATTATTTAATTGAACATCCAAATGAGCGTAAGATTATGGCAAATAATGCACATGAATTGATGAAGGAATGTTGCGATTATAGCGTGGTTATAGAAAAATTAGAATCTATAATTCTAAGCAAAATGTATTATTAAAACTATATAGATATAATATTGCATGTTGATGAATAGGAGTCTGAAGGCAGTGAAAAAAATATTATTGCTATGCTTACATAGTGTATTGGGACAAAGAGGCGGCGTTGGAAATGTTTTGTTCTCAATGGGAAATGAACTTTATAACTTAGGTTATAACATGTATGTAGTAATATGTGATAGCAATACAAATGATAATATACCATATAGTATAAATGATAATGTCAATATTATAAATATTGCAGATTCAAATTATAAAAGAGATTTAACTATTTGGCAAAAACTTAGAAGAAATTTATCTGGAAATAGAGATGCAAGGCATAGATATGAAGAAAATATTTTAGATAGATATATAAGTAGAAGATTAAAACCTGTTATTTCTGATATAAAGCCAGATTTAGCAATTGCATTTTCTACAGATGCAACTAGGATTTTACATAGAGACGTACGAATATAAAGAAAAATTTGTTATAATACCGAATCCTATACCACAGTATAAAATTCCCAGGAAACAAAAAAACAAATGTATCATTTATACAAGCAGGGTAGATGATTCTAAGCAACAACATTTAATTATACAATCAATTGCTACGTTAAATGAGAAATACAAGGATTGGAAAATTGAATTTTGGGGAGATTACACTAATAACAAAAAGTATTATGAATATTGTCAGAATCTTATAAAAAAATACGGCTTAGGTAAGCAAATAGTGTTTTGTGGGGAAACGAGCGATGTTGTATCCAAATTATATTACTCAAAGATATATGTTATAGCAAGTATTCATGAAGGATTTCCATTATCATTAGGGGAAGCTATGAGTTCAGGCCTTCCAGCAATTGGATTGAAAAAATGCCCAGCTGTAAATGAATTGATTATTAATGGAGAAAATGGTTTTTTATGTGATAATACACCATATAGTATGGCATTATCTTTAGAAAAGTTGGTGTGTAATGAGAAGTTAATGACTGAAATGGGATATGCAGCAAAGGAACATATGAAACAATTTTCACCAAATAAGGTTTGGAATATGTGGGATAGTTTAATAAAAAACACTTTACAAAAAATGTGAGTTATTCTGTATGACGGCATGTGTAAATGATGTTACATTATATTACTAAAGATAAGAAATTTATATTGATGAAGAGGAGATTAAATTAGAATGAATATATGTAACCAATTAATGTTTTTTATAATGATGATATTTGCTTTAGCAAGTAATATATCAACAGGAATTACAAGTGTATGTATAGTAATATCTGTTCTTATAATGATGATACAGTATATAAAAACAAAAAAACTGCCACTACAAATCAATGCATTTGGAGGAGTTTTGCTTTTGTATGGTGGGTTACAGTGTATTATAGCTGCTTTATCTGTTAATCCGGCAGCTAGCTTTGGTGATGTTTGGGCAACGATGTATAGATTTATTCCGTTGTTTTTTGGTATTTTATATCTAAAAAACAAAAAACAGTTATTCTATATACTGATGTCATTTTCAATGTCAGCATTATTGAATGATGTATATGGGGCTTATCAATATATTGTTTTGTCTAATAATCGTCCGATGGCCTTTAATAATACAGCAACATTTTTTGCCAGTCATTTGTTGATGGCAATTCCCATGTTGTATTTGATTTGCAATGTGTATAGGAAAAGCAAGGTGATAAGATATTATTCTTTTTTTCTTATGATATTTTCGATGTTAATGTTGATAGCATCTGGCACAAGAGGTGGTTGGATTGCCTTTGTGATAATGATATTATTTAGTTTGTGCATGGATGCGATTAATAGAAAAAAAATAATAGTGGTTTGTATTGGAATGTTAATAGCGATGACAGGATTCAATATTGCAACTAATGGGTATCTTATGAATAGAATTGCATCTATCAGTCAAATGAAGGATCAGAGCAGTATTGAAAGAGTTCTTATGTGGGAGTCATCAATTAAGATTTTTGAAGATTATCCAGTACATGGGATTGGTCAGGATCAGTTTCAATATATTTATAATACACAATATATTTCACCAATGTCTAAAGAGAGAGGTGATAACGATTATCATAAAGGACATGGGCATCCACATAATAACTTTTTCAAATACTTATCCGAGGGTGGCTTGATAGGCATTGCGGCGTTTATTATGTTATACGGCTTTTTTGCATATAAATTTTGGATGCTTTATAGAAAAGAAAAAGCTATGGCAAAGTTATCATATGGAATGATAGGATTGCTAATAATGATAGGGATACAAGCGGAGGGGCTGACAGATACAAATTTAACACAAGTGCCTATCATGAGAGAATTTTGGTTTTTAATGGGATTACTTTTTGCAGCAGGCAAGATGGAATTGGAAGAAAGGAATCGGCATGAAGTTTAACAAGATATTAATTTGCCAAAATAATATGTTAGGGGATGTGGTTATATCAACTGGGATAGTGAGAGCTATTAGGGAGCAGTTCCCTAATAGCAAATTGGCCTTCATGGTTGATCCTGATACAGCTGAATTAGTAGACCTGCCGTTTATTGATGAGGTGATACCTTATGATAGGGGATGCCACTGCTACCAGTAATAAGAAAAATATGGAGATATGATGTGGCCATATTGCTGGATTATAAATATCGCAGTGCTTGGATTCCATTTTTAGCTTGCATACCTGTTAGGGCAGGGTTAGCTCATAAAAGAAATTTATTCATGACACATGGGGTAGAAAGGCCTGCTGATAGTGAGGAAATGTATTTTACCTACTACATGTCCAAGGTGCTCAATAATGCGATTGGTTTAAAATTGACTAAAGATGTTACAAGGCTTTGTGTGGCAGAGCCTACAAGTACAGATTTAGCTTTGGTTGGGGATATTATGAAGCACTCATCTAATAAGGGAATAAATACAGCTATTGCTCCATTTTCGTCAACAAATTTTAAAAATTGGTCTGTAGATAGATATGATGAATTTATGCAGCGTTTGAATGATAAATATAAATGTAACTTTTATATTTTAGGAGGAAAGGGCGATATACGGAAAAATATTAAGAATTCTGGGGGTAAAGCTTTGCGATTTAAGAGGCAAGCTAAAACTGACAACTACGGCTACCTTGCTTAGAAAAATGGATTATTTTATTGGCAGCTGTAGTGCACCATTGCATATTGCGGCAGCTGTTGGTTGTCCATCAATGGCTTTTTATGGTCCAACTTCGCCAAAAAAATGGGCACCATTGCACAAATGCAAATATATTTTTCATAAGCATCCATGTAATCCATGCGATAGAATTGGTTATGGCAAACCATGTGGAGGTAGTAATGACTGTATGAATGACATAGGTGTGGATGAAGCTGTTGGAGTTTTTGAAGCATTAATGAGGGAATATCCAAGAGATATTATTAGTTGAAAGATAAGGTAAAATTAGTGGTGTACAATCATTTTTAGTATATGGTTTAATTTTAAATAAAACTATTAGGGGAGGATTATGAAAGACAATTTAAGAAAAATAAAATATAGTATATCGAGCGAGAATAATATTCGAAATTTAGAAAATGAGGAAGACAGTAATACGCAAGTCAAAACGTTCTCATGGAAGCTGATCAATCCTTTGATACAACATAAGGATAAAATAGCATATGTGTTAGGACGTATTGGCATTGTTGTGGTGGGGACGTTTTATATAATAGATTATTCGTACCGAATAAAGTGTGAACAATTTTACAAAATTCCTAATCTTTATTTCAGTATAAATAATCATGACTGTTTATTAAGATTTGCAGTCATGATTATGATATTTATAATAATTGCACTAGGTTATATATATTTGTTTCGCAAGCAATCTAAAGAGAAAAATTTAGACGATATTATTAGTGAAATGGTATTTTCATTAGTAGCAGGGATATACCTAGGATTGCCCAATATAATATACATTGGTGATTGGTTAATTTATCATAACTATATTGACTTTATAGTAGACGTTGCGTATTTAGAATATACATGGTTATTATTTATACTTTGTCCAATGTTGTCCTTTTGTGGATTATTTTTCATAAAAGAATATTCCAAAAATAAGATTGGTAAATGTATAAGGGCATTGTGCATATTAATGATGGGAATTCAATATTTGATTTATATTTACGGGACATTCAATTTAATTAATGTTGATGTTAAAAATAAACGCAATTATGAAATTGTAACTATAAAGAATCAAGAGTATGTTATATTGTCTCATTATGGTGACGATATGTTGCTAGTAAAATATGAGCGTGAAGATGAGAAACCAGTATTTATAACTAGTGAATATTTTTTTAAAGCAAAAACAGAAGGTGTATTTAGGTATGAGCATTTTAATAAAGAACCTAAGATAAGATGATTATTCTATGTGATTGAGAGCAAAGTTGTATAAGCAAAATAGCTATATAGATAGTACTATATATACTTTATTTGTGGTATTACGATAAAAATTCTTGAATTTTGAAATACTAATACTTCTTTATAGTGAGAACAATGTAATAGAAATTTTCAATACATTCTAATGCTCTTAATGCTGATAAAATAAGCCTGGTCAGACAGGAGGTGTTGTTTGATGACTACTGATTTTGCATGGATTGATGAATATTATAACTGGTTGCGTGGTAATGCTTCTGCCAAGCAGCTGCAGAATGGGTGGACAGAGATTGGAACACCTTTTATGGATAGGCATAATGACGGTTTGGTAATATACGCAAAATTGGAAAATGATAGTATTACTTTGTCTGATGATGGCTATATTATTGGAGATTTGTTGGCAGATGGTATGACTTTGCGAGGCAAAAAGCGGAAAGAATTACTAGAAAATTTTTTGTTATCCTATGGTGTACAGAATATAAATAATGAGTTAATAATGCATACTACGGTAGAGGATTATCCAGTTAGTATGCATATGTTTCTTCAGGCAATGTTATCTATAAATGATATGTTTATGTTAAATAATGCATCCGTCAAAGGTATATTTTTGGATGATGTAGCATCATTTCTGGATGGACAACAAGTTATATATACTCCTAGTTTTATTGCTAAAGGTAGTACTGGATTGGAGTTTAATTTTCATTTTCAAATTGCAGGGAAACAATCTGAGATACTCATAAATACTTTTAATAAAATTAATAAGGGGAATATATCTTCATTTTTGTTTGATTGGCTGGATATTAAGGAAGCTAGGCAGAGACGAGCCAGGAAAACGGTTATGGGGTTGGCGTTTATCAATGATGATGGTGGAGTGGATAGTAAATTTTTGGAAGCTTTGAAGGCTAAAAACACAGATTATATATTGTTTTCAGAAAGAAACAATCCTGAAAATATTAGAAAACTCAAGGCTACTTGATAATATAAAATTTATTGTGATTTGTACCGAACTTAAGAGTTAGATTAGAAGTGCTAACTTTTGAGTTCGGTATTTTTTGCGACAAAATCGTCTTTTAAACGCTGACTAAGATGTAGTTATAAATCATGAAGCTTGGCTAAATCTAACATAGCACTCTCGCAAGCAAGGAACGCAGTGACGAAAATACCTTTGTTAAAGAATAGAACTCACCACGCCTTTGATTTTAGTGCAACCCGGTGGGACTAAAAAAATCCCTGTTAAGAGTTATGCTATCATGTTTAGCAATGATAGACATTCTCCTAACAGGGATTTTGTACATAATACGATATTAATTATCTGTAAACCTGGCTATGGTTTGTCCAATAGTATGGGCGGCTTGACAGAGCTCTTCTGGTGTGTGGGTGGCCATTAGGGCGGCTCGCAGCATGGCCTGTCCCTTGGGTACAGTAGGATAACGAATTGGGGAGATGAAGATATTTTGCCTATTTAATTCCTCTGCGACACGCAGGGCTAATTCCTCATCATGAAGCACAATAGGTACAATGGCAGTATCGCTATGAGCTTCAATGCCTTCCTGCTGTAGAGTCTTACAGAATATACGGGTATTTTCCTGTAACTGATGCACCATAGAAGGCTGATTTTCTAACAGCTCTAGTGCTTTGGTGGCAGCAGCCAATACGGCAGGGGAAAGGCTGGTGGAGAAAATATAGCTCCTGGCTGTGTTGCGCAGGTAGTCAATGAGAAGCTGACTGCCGCAAACATAGCCTCCTTCGGCTGCCAAGGCCTTGGAAAGGGTGCCCATGAGAACATCTGGCTGACGTTTCAGGCCAAAATACTCTGCAATTCCTCGGCCTGTGGCTCCAATCACGCCAGTGGCGTGGGCTTCGTCTACCATAGTAAGTACATGATATTGTTCCGCCAGGGCCATAATATCTGGCAGGGGGGCAATATCTCCTCCCATGCTAAAAACAGCATCAGTAACAATCAAGCCCTGACAACTAGCGTGTTCCTGTAATTTTTCTGCCAAATCCTTCATATCGTTATGCTTGTATACCACGGTTTTGGCATGGCTAAGACGACAGCCATCAATAATACTGGCGTGATTAAGCTCATCACTAAAGATAATACTGTCCTTGATGCCTAGAGCTGAGATAATACCTACATTGGCCATATAGCCTGTGTTAAAAATTAGTGCCTTTTCTGTATGCTTAAAGCTGGCCAGTGTTGTCTCCAGCTGATTATGCAGAGGCAGGGTGCCAGTAGTCAGCCGGGAGCCACCAGAGCCTACACCATATATATTTATAGCCTCCTTGGCGGCTTCTTTTACTTCTGGATGGTCAATAAGGCCAAGATAGTCGTTGGAAGCCAGCATTAGCTGGTTTTGACCTTGATAGATAATATGAGCAGCTTGAGCTGAGGATATTTCCTTGGTATTGCGATAAAGCTGCTGACTTTTCTTTTGGGCTAAAATATCCTCGAATATCTGCCAAGGCTTGTCAGAAGTAGATTTTGGCTTTGGGGTATTATTGGCATAGGGATTAGATGGTACATTTTTGACCAAAACCCTTTGCTCCTGCAAATATTGGATACAGTCCTCTACTTGGGATTTAGGGCCACGGTAAAGGAAAATTCTACCTCCGTCAGGACAGCCCATTTTCTTTAACTTGGTAATGCGTATATAGCCCTTGTCCCGGGTGGCAATATATCCTGTTATGTAATCCGGATCATCAGACATACAGAGTTCTCCAATTATATTCGGGGCAGATAGTACCTTGCTGGCCAAAACCAAGGCTTCCTGAAAATGATTTTTGCCATCACAAATAACTTTGGCTTCTCCCTTGGGGGCAATGGTATCCATATAGGTAGCACGAATGCCTCTCTGCTGGTCTGGCTCCAATCGCTCCAGAGTATCTACATCCAGCAGCATGGCGCCTCGCATACCGTAGGTGGCCTGAAATAGCTCCAATATTTTCTGGCATTTATCTGGGGTTAGCCCTAGCTCTGTCATAATCTGGCACATAAACTGCCGCCCCTCTGCCGGGGTTGCTGCTTCATGGGTGGAAACAGGCAGAGCTTCAATATACTTTAGACTTTCTGAGGAAATAGCTTCAATTTTCAAGTTGATGAAATCTGCCTTACCTTTAGCATGATGAAGGGCTCGGCTAAGTAAAGCCTCCATCTGCTGTGGCAGCTCCTGCTGGGGCAGAATTTTTTCGGCTCCAGAAACATGCTCCTGAATTGAGCCAGTATGCTTGCTGGCTCGCATTTTCAAACTATATATAGACATAATTTAGGCTCCTTGGGCATTTCTTTTATAACTTTCCAGCTACCATGATAGCTAAAATTACCGATATTGTCAACTGCAAAACAAAATAGGTTGACAATGTATCTGACAGAATTTAATATATCTATGTGCGGGAAATATTTTGTGACGAAAAAGGAGAAAATTATGAAAAGGAATGTTATATCCCCTGCTGAGATTACTCAAATTGGTTTGCTAACAGCCCTGCTGACTGTAGCTGGAGCGATTAAGCTGCCTAGCCTGCTGCCAGGTCTGGAATTTCAGATATCAGCTCCTCTGGCTGTAGGTATCTGTTTTGTTTTTGGCTTCAAAAGATACCTTATTATAGGTATACTTTCTAGTATGATAAGTCTCGCTCTAGGCACCCATAATTTATTTAATGTAGCTATTGCCATGCAGTTTCGCATCGTAGTAGGCATAATTTATCTCTTGGCAGGGCAAGCTCGCAATAAGTATCTGGTTATGGCTATTGCCGGCCCTTTGGGAACACTGGTGGCACGTTTGACTCTAAGCGTTGTTTTAGGCAAAGGTGTCTGGGCTTTGGTGGCCGCAGCCTTCCCAGGTATGGTATTTACCTTCCTAATAGCACCATTTATGGTAGGGCTGCTGCGGAGGGTGGCTAGAGTTGGCCGCCTGGCTCCTCAAGGTTGATATTTTCCATGAAATTTTGTTCCCAAACCCGCTCTGGCTATTGGCAAAAGCCTAAAAATATTGCATAATAAATAGAAGAAATTTGATTATCAGGAGGCCTGTTATGGAATATCGGTTAGCTCATAACTGTTTAAAGGTAAGAAATCTCCATAAATCCTTGCAGTTTTATACAGAGATTCTCCATATGCAGGAAAAGGGCCGTGTCCATATTGGTGATACTATCTTGGTTTATCTGGGCGATGAAAAAGCCTCAGCCCATGAGCTGGAGCTTAACTATCACCCAGACCATGCAGCTGCCTATCAGCTGGGAGAAAATCCTGTGCATCTAGCCTTTGCTGTGGATGATTATCAGGAGGCTTTGGAAGCTCATAGACAGGCAGGTTGTATCAAGCTGGAGGTGCCTCAGCATAGCATACATTTTTTAGCGGACCCGGATGGCTACCTGATCGAAATTCTGCCACAAAAACATTTTTCACTTACGGAGAGGGGATAAAACATGAGAATTAACGAAGCCCAGTTAAAAAGCATTATTGATGAATTGACCTTGGATAAGGAGCAGCTAAAAGAGGTTGCTTCTGCTCTGCGCTTTGATATGGAGCTGGCTCTGCAGGGTCGTGAGTCCAGTATGCCAATGCTGTGCTCTTATATTGGTATGCCTACTGGTCAGGAGAAGGGTGAGTTCCTGGCTTTGGATTTTGGTGGCACCAATTTGCGGGCTGAGCTGGTTAGCCTTAAGGGTGATTGCCAGTATGAAATTGTGAAGATGGTAGCCAAGCCATTGGTTACTGAGGAATATAATCTGATTAACGGCTCTGCATCTGCCGAAAAGGTTTTTGACTTTATTGCAGATATGTTTGGAGAGCTGCTGGAGGGAGCAGAAAACAAGACCTATTACCTGGGCCATACCTTCTCCTTCCCATCTCAGCAGACTGATATTTACAATGCCCGCCTCTTGGTATGGACCAAGGAATTTGCTATTCCTGGCGTAGAGGGAGAGGTTGTAAATGATTTGCTGCAGGCTGCTTTTGACCGCAAGGGATTAAGCAATATCAAGGTAGTTGCTGTGATTAATGACACTGTAGCAGAGCTGTTGACTGCTGGCTATCAGTATCCAGATACTCAGATTGGCTGTATCTATGCTACTGGCAGCAACAACTGCTATATGGAGCGTACTGCTGATGTAGGCCGACCTGCCGCCATTATTAACATGGAATCCGGCAGTTTCAACAAGCTGACTCCTAGCCAGTGGGATAACAAGCTGGATGAGGCTTCTGAGAAGCCAGGTCGTCAGCGCTTGGAGAAAATGGTTTCCGGTTGCTACATGGGTGAGCTGTTAAGCCTTACCGTACAGCATTTGCTGAATCTGCAGGAGAAACCAGAATTTACGGCTATTGATATGTCTGGTATTATGGCAGATACCACTGCTGTAGCCAGTGATGCGGCCAAGGTTATCAGTGCCAAGGTTGGTGCCCTGGAGCCAGGAGAGGCTGCCTATATTCGTGACCTGACTGAGGCTATTGCCATTCGCTCCGCTCGCATTGTGGCTGCCTGCTTTGCTGGTATTCTCTGGCATGTGTCTGGCTCTGGCAAGATTGCCCAGCAGCATATTGCCATTGATGGCTCTGTTTATGAGCATATGCCTCATATCAAGGAAAATGTTCAGAAGGCTCTTTATGAGATTCTGGATGAGGAAGCAGGGGCAGTTACTCCAATGCTGTTAAAGGATGGCTCCGGCTTAGGAGCAGCTATTGCAGCAGCTGTTGCTTCTAAGAATATTTAATAATATGTAGAAAACCCAATTAATATCCTGTTCAATAAATGAATTTTACTAAAAAAGCGAATACATGAAAACCTTTAGATTATACTATCATAAAATAATTTTATAACCAGTGGGTATTGCCAAAACTGATATTTATGACTATAATTTATGGAAGAATTGAGAAACGCGCTGTTAAAAATGCATTGCTGTTTTTAGGAGGGGTTTAGATGGGTAACAAACCCAAGGTTGTTGTTGTAGGTGCAGGTTTTGGCGGTATTGCTGCTGTCAAAAAACTGGCCAAACAGGATATTGATATCGTTATTATTGAAAGAACTAACTATCATCTGTTCCAGCCATTGCTGTATCAGGTTTCCACATCTGTATTGTCTACAGATGATATTTCTTATCCAATCCGTGCTATGTTCCGTGATTATAATAATGTAGAGTTGTTCATGGCTAAGGCATTGGAAATTGATGGCAAGCGCAAGGTTGTTGTTACCAATCATGGGGATGTAGCCTATGATTACCTGGTTGTAGCTGCTGGTGCTACTAACAACTTCTTTGGCATGGCCAATGTAGAGAAATACGCCTATGGTATGAAAACCATTCCAGAGGCCTTGCATATTCGCAACCATGTACTCCATATGTTTGAACGTGCCAACAAGCAGATTGATAACGAGGAGGAGCGTCGCAAGATGCTGAGCTTCATCTGCGTAGGCGGCGGCCCTACCGGTGTTGAGGAAGCTGGTGCTATTGCTGAGCTGGTTGCTGTTCAGAAGAAGGAATATCCAAACCTGAACTTTGACGAAGTTAGTATTCGCCTGATTGAGGCTACGGACAAGGTTCTGCCAATGATGCCTCCGCATCTCCGTCAGCACACCATTAATGTGTTGGAGAAAAAGGGTGTACAGGTTATGCTGAACACTCAGGTGGCAGACTGCAACGAGAATGGGTTGTTCCTGAAGGACGGCACCTTTATTCCTAGCCGTACTGTCATCTGGGGTGCTGGTGTCAAGGCTCACAAGCTGGCTTCCACCATTGGGGCAGAATGTGATCGTGCTGGCCGTGTTATTGTTGGCCCAACCTTGCAGGTACCTGGTTATCCAGAGATTTTTGCTATTGGCGACAATGCTCATTTCTTGCAGGATGGCAGACCATTGGCTACTGTGGCTCCTGTTGCTATGCAGGAGGCTTGGCTGGCTGCTGATAATATCATCCATCTGTGCAAGGGTGATACTCAGCTCCACAACTTCAAGTATGTGGATCATGGCGCTATGGCCACCATCGGCCGCTGTCAGGCTGTGGTAAATTGGGGCTTTGTGCGGATTGGCGGCTTCGTGGCATGGCTGATCTGGATGTTCCTGCATTTGCTGCGCTTGGAGGGTGCCCATGCAGATATTACTGTAGGTACCAAATGGTTCTGGAATTTTGTTTCTGGCACACGTCTGGGCCGTATCATTACCAATATCAAATTGGATGATGAGGATGCGGCTATGGAAAATAAGGCCTAAATATGTTATGATGAAGGGGTGTGCCTGGCACATCCCTTTTTTGTTGCCAAGGCACAAAAGGCAATTCTTTTAGTTTAGAATACAGGAGTGATTTCCTTGCATAAAGCAAAATATTGGGCTTTGACAGCAGGCTTTTGCCTGTCCACAGTCCTATCTGCCACTATGGCATCAGCTATGCCGACGGCTACAGACCATAATGACCAGAGAACAGTAATTAATGATATTACTCGGCCTAGTCATCAGCAGGTTAGTGAGGATAAAACTGTGGATGTGGTGGAGTCTGCTTCTAAAACCGCTACAAAGGTTAACAAGCATATTCCTAACTATCTCAAAACCGTCCGCCTATCTTGGGAACCGGTACCTGGCGCTGTCAGCTATCAGGTGGCTATAATGCGAAACAACAAAAATCTGCCGGAGAATGTGGTATCTGTCAAGAGAGGAATTTTTACCAATGGTTATGAGCTGGATACTTCTGTTATGCGCACAGCCAAGGACTACTATTGGAAGGTATGTCCGTTGGATGCCAGTGGCAAATATATCAAGCTGTACAGTGATTTGCAGCCTCTGGTGGATCAGGAGCTAAATCCTACAGCTCCCAAGCCTACAACAGAGTTTGAATCCATGGCCTATGCACCCCTTTATCCAGTGTTTTCCTGGGTTCCTGCCAAGGATGGCAAATACTATGATATCAGGGTATATCGGGAGGAAAATGGCAAGCCTGTGGTTATCAGAGAGCTGAGCGCGGAAGGCTCTGTTTATTATGAGGATGCCGGCTACACCTGGCCAGGGAAGTATTATTGGCAGGTGCGGAGCCGCAATGAGTCAGGCACTTATATTAGCGAATGGTCTGTTCCTAGCTGGTTCCAGGTCAGCAATCAGGTAAAGGTAGCGGCGCTGGGAGATAGCATTACCCACGGCGGAGGAGCTGTATCCACCCCCCCTGGCTATGTTATGTATAATTGGGAAACCTATTCTCAGGTGCCAATCAAGAATCTAGGATATAGCGGTGATACTGTAGCGGCTATGGATGCTAGATTTGAGACTGATGTACTGCCTTTCCATCCAAAGATTTTGGTAATCATGGGTGGCGTAAATGATTTTCGGGCTGGTGCTATGGCTCAGGATATTATCTACTATCTACAGCAGATAGGTAATAAATGCCGTATGCATGGGATTATTCCTGTCTATGCTACTGCTACCCCCATTAATCCTCACTTTATTGCTAACTGGAGCTATATTACCACGCCGGCAGTAGATTGGAAGGAACAGCAGGTATTGTTGAATCAATGGATTATGTCCCAGCAATATGCTGTGGATGTGGCCAGCGGTATGACGGATTGCTACGGCTTACTTATGGATGAGGCTACTACCGATGGCTTGCATCCAGATGTTTTGGGCAAAAAGCTAATTGGAGAAACCATCAGCGATTATCTTCTCCGCACTTTTCCTGGCAAAAATCTTCTGGCCAAATAATGCCTGATTTGGGTGAAAATATAGATAAAAATAATGGTACATAAAAGTTGTTTATAGTATCATAAATAGGCAAGCAAAAAGACCGTGTTAAGAACCTGGCACAATGGTTCAAACACGGTCTTTTATGTTGTTCAATATTGAAACTAATTTCTATATTATAGGCAAGCTCATATATTCTGGTTGATGAATGGTAATCTTGCATTGGGCTGCTGTTAGATTGGTTAGTTCTGTGCTAATAGTCTCACAATCTGCTGGCTCCACCAGCAATCTTACCGTTACCTTATCCAGATAGGCCGTTTCCCCAGTTCGCAGCTCTTCGTTGCGAATCCAATTTTCCACTGTGCCTAGAAGGGAGTAATCCATTTCTGCTTCCATAAGGCAAAAGGGCTTTACCTCCAGACAGGGCGTGGCCTCCAGTCCCAGGGAAGCCGTGTGGCTATATGCCCGAATCAGTCCCCCAGCGCCTAGCTTGATGCCTCCAAAATATCTGGTTACTACTACTACCACATTGGTGAGGCCATGCTGTTTAATGGCCTCCAGAATAGGATTGCCAGCAGTGCCCCCAGGTTCACCATCATCGTTGGATTTTTGCTGACTGCTATCTGCTCCCAGCACCCAGGCGGAGCAGTTGTGGCGGGCATCAAAATGCTTTTTCTTGATGGCTGTTACAAAATCCCTGGCCTCAGCCTCGGTTTCCACATGGCTGGTATAGGCAATAAAGCGGGATTTCTGAATTTCGTAGCTGGCAGTGCCATTTTCGGCTGTTGTCTTGTAGATATGCATAATTAATTCTCCGGTATGGTTAGATTTTGCCGCAGGCTATTGGTTTCGGCTGCTGTAAACAAGGCATCTGGGCCATTGCGCAGCATGGTTTCCCGCAAAATCCGGCTTTCCTCCTGGTGGTTGTCTGTACTTAGGTTAGCAGGATTGGCATTGGCCTTAAGGGCTGTAATAGCTGCCAGCTGCTTTTCGCTGTAGGCAATGGTTTTGTTCAGAATGCTGGCGGCCAAATCATAGTTGGTATCATCCAGGCTGATAGGTGGGGCCAGCTTGCTTAGCTCCTGGTTAGTAACCTGAGCCTGATGCTCCAAAAGGTTTAGGCGGGTATAGGCTGTATTAAGGCTGATATTGTCATTGTGATAGTCATTGATAATTTTCTGGCCTTGGGACCAGTTGTAGTCCAGGCTGTCTAGCTGTTTTTTGTAGCTGGTGTACCAGTCATCAAATATTTGCTGCTGGGCGGCAATGCGGCGCAGGGCTATTTCACTAGGTGGTTCTGCCTTAGGTTGAAACAGCAGGGATTGGCCAATGGCGCCAATGGTCAGGGCCAATACCAGACAAAATCCATAAAAAACTTTTTTATTGGGAAGATTGCGGTATAATACTAATAATAGCAAAAGACATATCAGCAGGGCCGCTATAAATACGATAGCCATAATATGCTCCTTTTTTTCAGAAAAAATACTTTAATGTGTTGTAGTATATTCTATCATTTATTGGGCTATAAGACTATAGATATTTTGCTGTCTTGCAGATGGTAAATTTTGCAATGTTTACCAGAGGAGGTTTTGCGATGGGAGGCTGGAAGTATTTTGAAGGATAAAAAATTGTATCAAATGGCTTGGCGCCTGATGAGTTCCTATTGGCATTCTCAGGAAAAGTGGAAGGCCAGAGGCTTGCTGGCAGGGGTTATTGCCCTTACCTTGGGGCAGGTATATATGCTGGTGCTGTTGAATGGCTGGAATAATGATTTTTATAATGCCCTGCAGCAGCGGGCCTTTGAGTCCTTTTGGCCCTTAATTGGCCAATTTGCAGGTTTTGCTTTTTTACACATTATTTTTGCTGTCTATGCTGTCTATGTAAGACAGATATTGGAAATCAAATGGCGTAATTGGATGACAGACAAATATCTGGACAGATGGCTGGGGCATCAAACCTATTATCGTTTGCAGGTAGCTGGTCAGGACGATATGGATAATCCAGATCAGCGTATAGCCGATGATGTTAATTCCTTTGTGAATTTAACCCTGGGTTTGTTTGTGGGAGTTCTAAAACAGGCAACCTCCTTGGTAGCCTTTGTAGTTATTCTGTGGAATCTATCTGGTTCTCTGGATATCCCTCTGGGAGATACTGTGCTTTCTGTGCCAGGGTATATGGTTTTTGTTACCTTGATTTATTCTGCTGTAGGTACCTGGCTGGCCCATAAGGTGGGTAGGAAGCTGATTCGTTTGAATTATGATCAGCAGAGATTTGAGGCGGATTTTCGTTTCAGCATGGTTCGGGTTAGGGAAAATAGTGAGAGTGTGGCCTTTTATGGAGGCGAAAAGCCTGAACTGCAAAATTTTCGAGAGAGGTTTGCCCTGGTTATTGGTAATTTCTGGGGGCTGATGAAGCGTACCAAGCTGTTGAATTTCTATGTGAATGGCTATGCTCAGATTGCCATTATTGTACCTGTGCTTATGTGTGCTCCTCAGTATTTTAATGGCACGATGCAGCTAGGTGGCTTTATGCAGACCATTAGCGCCTTTGGCCGGGTCCAGGATGCCCTAAGTTATTTTGTGGAAAGCTACGATAGCATTGCTCAGTATGTAGCCGTTATTCGCCGTTTGGGAGGCTTTGCTGGACATATGGAGGAGGCAGAGGCTTTGGCCCCATCCTTTGACTTTACCAGAAACACCAGTAATGCCCTGCAGCTGTGGCAGATGGATATAGCTCTGCCAGATGGCCGCCAGCTGGCAGAAAAGTTATCCATTGCTGTGCCAGCAGGGAAGAGGCTGTTGATTAGCGGCGGTTCTGGAGCAGGCAAAAGTACCCTGCTTAGAGCTATAGCAGGCATCTGGCCCTATGGCACAGGGGAAATATCCTTGCCTACAGGCTGGCGTACCATGTTCCTGCCTCAAAGGCCTTATTTGCCGCTAGGTAGTCTTCGGCGGGCTATTTATTATCCTCAGCCTGTGCCAGAAAATATTGATGATAATTTGGCTGGTTTGCTGGAGCGTTTTGGGTTGCAGAAGCTGGCAGGTCAGCTGGATACAGTAGATGATTGGAGCCGGATTTTGTCTTTAGGTGAGCAACAGAGGCTGGCCTTTATTCGCATTTTGCTCCTGCGTCCGGATATTGTCTTTTTGGATGAATCCACATCGGCCTTGGATGAACCAAGGGAAGCTCAGGCCTATGAGATTCTTCATCAGTTGCTGCCTAAGATGGCTGTGGTTAGTGTGGGACATCGATCCAGTCTGTTGAATTGCCATGATAAGCAGCTGGTTCTGGCTGGGGATGGCTATTGGAAGCTGCAGGACATTAAATAAGGAGGCAGAAAGTGAGTACATTTAGAGGTGGAAAGCCCTGGGAGGAAAAGAAGGGAAAAAAGCTGCAGCTATTTACTGCCGGGGAGAAGGCTTCTCTGGTTCTGTGTCTGGCTATGTTGATTTTTGCTCTGCAATCTGAGGATGTACCCCTGTGCTTTTTGATTTTTGCTTTCTTTTGCTATGAGCTGCAGAATATTCTGGCCAAAATAGCTGGGCAAAGATTTAGATTTTTGGTTTCCCTGCTGTGGGGATTATGTCTATCCTTGTTTATTGGCTCTATTTTTATGGCCTTTTTCTAACATTTGCTAAAGAATAATTCTCACATAATTTCAACAAAGAGAAAATATTATAAAAATCCTGTTTTTTTTAGCTAAAAAGCAGGATTTTTGCTTTTTGTATGGAAATATAAATAGTAAATAATCAGCAGCTATTATTGCAATCCTGCCTTGGTTAGAGAGAACATTCTATGTGCTGCATAATCAGACTGCTGCGATGTACAGCATGGCAGAAAAAAGGTTATTGAAAAGGATACAGGGGTGATATTTTATGCGTAAAACAAAGTGTTTGGCAATGATTCTTGCAGGTGGCCAGGGAAGTCGTCTGGGTGCCTTGACTAAGAATATTGCAAAACCAGCCGTGCCTTTTGGCGGCAAATACAGAATTATCGATTTTCCATTGTCCAACTGTGCTAATTCCGGCATTGACAGGGTAGGTGTATTAACACAGTACCGTCCGTTGGAACTGCATACCTATTTGGGAACAGGTAATGCCTGGGATTTGGATAAATCCACCGGCGGTGTGTTTATTCTGCCACCATATGCCAGAGATAAGGGCGCAGATTGGTACAAAGGCACAGCAGATGCTATTTATCAGAATCTGAATTTCATTGACATGATGGATCCAGAGTATGTACTGATTCTGTCAGGGGACCATATTTATACTATGGACTATTCCAAGATGCTGGATGTACATCGTGCCAACAAGGCAGATGCTACCATTGGTGTATTTGAAGTGCCTTGGGATGAGGCACCACGCTTTGGTATTATGAATACTGATTCTGTGGATGGTAGGATTATTGAATTTGAGGAGAAGCCAGCCAAGCCCAAGAGCAATCTGGCCTCTATGGGTATTTATATTTTTAATCGTGAGTTCCTGAGCCGTTATCTGACGGCAGATGCTGCTGATGAAAATTCCAGTCATGACTTCGGCAAGAATATTATTCCTGCCATGCTGAATGACAATGCTCGTTTGTATTCCTATGCCTTTGAGGGGTATTGGAAGGATGTAGGAACTATTGAGAGTCTGTGGCAGGCCAATATGGACCTGTTGGCCGATGAGCCGCCATTCTCTTTCAATAGCTCCTGGACTATTTATTCCTCCAATCCATCTCTGCCACCACATTATATTGGCAATGAGGCACGGGTGCACAATTCCATGCTGAATGAAGGTTCTATGATTTTTGGCGAAGTGGATCACTCTGTCCTCTTCTCAGGGGTAAAGATTGGCAAGGGTGCCAAGGTTACTAATTCCGTCATCATGCCATTTACCAAGATTGAAGAAAATGCTGTTATTGATCATGCCATTGTTGCTCAGAACTGTGTTATTTCTGCCGGTGCAGTTGTAACCGGTGAGGCGGGAGCTATTGCCGTAGTCCCAGAGGGAGAGGTAGTAGAGGCCACTGATGAAGGGGAACAGGTAAGCTGAGCTGGCTTTCAGTCAGACTAATGACAACAATAAGAACGGAGTGATCGTTTTGAGTAATATGATGGGTATTATAAAGCTGGATGGTGCTAACTCCATGCTGAAGGAGCTGTGCGAGCATCGTCCTGTTGCGTCTCTGCCAATTGCAGGACGCTATCGGGTTATTGATTTTGCTGTTTCCAATATGGTAAATTCCGCTATTGTCAATGTAGGCGTGCTTTTGTCTGCCAATGCCAGATCCATTTTTGACCATCTGCGTTCTGGTAAGGATTGGGATTTGGCCCGCCATCGTGGAGGTCTTTCCTATCTGCCATCAGATCCTTATGATGGCAAGCCTGCTACAGGGGATTTGCAGGGGCTGTATAGCAATATGGATTATATTCAGCATAATGCAGCTGAGTACATTCTCATTGCTCAGGCAGACTGTGTGTACAATATGGATTTCCGCTCCGTATTGTTATTCCATCAGAATACCGGCGCGGATATAACCATGGTTTATTCCAAGGCTCAGGCTGATATTTCTGGTAATGCTGCTGTTATGAAGGTAACAGAAAATGGCCGGGTAACTGATATTGCCAAGTCCCTCACTGTTACTGCCGGTACCAATGATTTCCTGGGTGTATATCTCATGTCCAAGGATACTTTCGTAAAGGTTGTGTCCAATGGCTTTGAGCGTGGCGGCACTGACTTCCTGCTGGATGGCATTATCCGTCATATGGAGGAATATAGCATTTTTGGCTATGAGCACAAGGGCTATGTATCCCGGATTAATTCCACGATGGCTTATTTCAATGCCAACAAGGATTTCCTCAATCCAGAGATTTGGAGCGAGGTATTCATGGGTGATAATTTGATTCACACCAAAACCAAGGATGCAGCACCAGTACAGTACAAGGATACCTCTAGAGTGGTAAATTGTCTGGTGGCTAATGGCTGCGAAATTCGTGGCGAGGTGGAGAACAGTATTATCTTCCGGGATGTAAAGATTGGCGAAGGAGTCAAGATTAAGGATTGCATTATCATGGAAAGATGCGTTATTGAGGATAACGCTATGCTCCGCAATGTTATCTGCGACAAAAATGTTACCGTTAGCAAGGATCAGTGGCTGAAGGGTGCGGATAACTATCCTCTAATTGTTGCCAAGAATACCACAATCTAATTATGGCAAAATAGTGTGCAGGGAGGCACAGGAAAAATTATTTTTCTGCAAAACTTGCATAAATAGGGCCGCTGCAGAAGTGTAGTAGACATAAATACCATGCTTTTGCAGCGGTTTTTTACATCAACAGCTAAGGAAAATGGACAAATTGAAAAAATATGATATAATACAAGCGGTGTCATTATATTTTATTCATAGTTTTTTATTACATTTTCCACCGTTGTTGGGAATACTATAGAGTTAGATGCACACACATCAGGACTATAGTTATTCCATTAGAGGATAGGAGTTGAAATTATGTCAGTAATTGAGCGAGACATTGATACCATGAAAGAAGAGCTGAAGCAGCGTTTTGTTACCACAGCCCAGATAAATTATGGCCGTGAGCTTTCTGACCTCAGCGAACATGAACTTTATGAGACCTTGGCACAGGTCGTAAAGCAGTATACTTCTGAAAATTGGATTAAAACTAACAAGCAGTACCAGGAAAACGATGAGAAGCAGGTTTATTATTTCTCCATCGAGTTCCTGCTGGGACGTCTTTTGAATACCAATCTGATTAATTTGGATTTGAAGAATGCCCTGAAAGCCATGCTGCAGGATTTGGATTTGGATATTCATGACCTTTATGAGGAAGAGCCAGATGCAGGCCTGGGTAATGGCGGCTTGGGCCGGTTGGCAGCCTGCTTCATTGATTCCATGGCTTCTCTGGGCCTGGCTGCTCATGGCTGCGGTATCCGCTATCAGTATGGCCTTTTTGAGCAGAAGGTTGTTAATGGCCAGCAGGTTGAGATTCCAGATAATTGGCTGCGCAATGGCTTTGCCTGGGAGTTCCGCAAGCCTAACAAGGCTGTAAAGGTTCGTTTTGGCGGCAAGGCTTATATGCACATCAATGATGATGGTTCCTCCACTGCTGTTCACGATGAATACACTGAGGTTACTGCAGTGCCTTACGATGTACCTGTTATTGGCTACAAGAACCGCACTGTCAATACACTGCGCCTTTGGAATGCTGAGGCAAATCAGGATTTCTCCGATTATGCAAGCCTTACCAATGATGAGATTAAGGAGCGTCAGGAGTACCGCAACAGGGTAAATAAGATTACTGAGTTCCTGTATCCAAATGATAGCACCGATGATGGCAAGCGCCTCCGTCTGGTTCAGGAGTACTTCTTTGTATCCGCTGGTGTACAGAGCATTGTTCGTCATTTCATGCGTACCCATGATGATGTTACCACCTTTGCAGACAAGGTGTGCATCCAGATTAACGATACCCATCCAGCCGTAGCAGTAGCAGAGCTGATGCGTGTATTTATTGATGATTATGGACTGGATTGGGATGTAGCCTGGGATATTACCAGCCACACTGTAGCCTACACCAACCACACCATTTTGCCAGAGGCTTTGGAGAAGTGGGATAGAGATCTGTTCAAGGATCTGCTGCCACGTATCTACATGATTATTGACGAGATTAACCGTCGCTTCCTCTATGAGGTTCGTTCCAAGTATCCAGGAGATGAGAATCTGATTCATGAACTGTCCATTATTCAGGATGGCCAGGTTCATATGGCTCGTCTGGCTGTAGTTGGCTCCTTTAGCGTTAACGGCGTAGCAAGACTCCACACCAATATTCTGAAGGAAAGCACTCTGAAGTATTTCTATCAGTATTATCCAGATAAGTTCAATAACAAGACCAATGGTATTACCCATCGCCGCTGGCTCATTAGTGCCAACAACGCTTTGGCTCATGTTATTGATGACAAGCTGACTCGTCAGTGGAGAGGGGACACCCGCATGATGAAGCAGCTGAATCAGTATGTAAATGATCCAGCCTTCCTGAAGCAGCTGGACAAGGTAAAGCGTGCGAGAAAGCGTGCGCTGGCTCAGTATGTATGGTCTCACAACAAGGTACGCATCAAGATTGATTCTATCTTTGATGTACAGGTAAAGCGTATTCATTCCTACAAGCGTCAGCTGATGAATATCATGCATATTATGTATCAGTATGATCGTCTGAAGAATGATCCTGAGTACAAGATGCCTGTACCAGTTGTATATTTCTTTGGCGGCAAGGCTGCTCCTGGTTATTTTGTAGCCAAGGAGACTATTCGTCTGATTCTGGCTGTAGCTAACAAGATTAATACAGATCCAAGCATTGATGGCAAGATTAAGGTTGTCTTCCTGGAGAACTTCGGGGTATCTCTGGGTGAAAAGGTATATCCTGCAGCTGATGTCAGCGAGCAGATTTCCACAGCTTCCAAGGAGGCTTCCGGTACTGGTAACATGAAGTTCATGATGAACGGTGCTATTACCTTGGGAACTATGGATGGTGCTAATGTAGAGATTCATGAGCAGGTAGGGGATGAAAACTGCGTAATCTTCGGTATGCGTTCCGAGGAGGTTATTGATCTTTACGATCACGGCGGCTACAGTGCATGGGATGAGTACAACACCAATGCCAATGTGCGTCTAGTTATGAATCAGATGACTGATGGCACCTATGGCAACTTCCAGAGCCTCTTTGATTATCTGGTAAACAGCAATGATGAATTCTTTATCATGAAGGACTTCAATGCTTATATTGAAGCTCATGAGGAAATCGTTCGCCGTTATCAGGATCATAACGCATGGCTCCGTTCCTGCGCTATCAATATCGCAAATTCCGGTATTTTCTCCTCTGACCGTACCATCGCCCAGTATGCAGAGGATATCTGGGACATCGAACCAGTAGATATAGAGTAATTCAATCCATTTTAGAGAGGGGATGGACAAATGAATCTGTCACAACTCACAGAGTATGATACCTTCCTATTCCATCAGGGAACTAACTGCAGGGCTTATGAGATGTTGGGAGCACATATCACCGAGGAGAATGGCCAGCAAGGCGTTCGCTTCAGCGTATGGGCTCCTAATGCCAAATCTGTCAGCGTAGTTGGTGAGTTTAACAATTGGGATACCAGGGTAAATGAAATGTCCCGCATTGAGGATGGGGAGATCTGGAAGATCTTTATCCCAGGCCTCAAGGAGGGAGATATTTACAAATATGCTATTATGCCGCAGCATGGCGGCCCTCATATTATGAAGGCTGACCCATATGGGTATTATTGCGAGGTGCCACCGGCTACCGCTTCCCGTGTTTTTGATATGAATCATTATCAGTGGCAGGATCAGGAATGGCAGGAACGCAAGCAGCGTACCCAGTCTTATGGCCAGCCTATGCTGACCTATGAGGTTCATGTTGGTTCCTGGCGTCGGGATGCAGAGGGCAAAGCTTTGTCCTATAGGGAATTGGCTGACAAGCTGGTAAACTATGTGAAGGATATGAACTATACCCATATAGAGTTTATGCCTTTGTGTGAGCACCCATTTGAAGGTTCCTGGGGTTATCAGGCTACTGGCTATTATGCAGCCACCAGTCGTTTCGGTACTCCTGATGATTTGCGTTATCTGATTGACAAGGCACATCAGGCAGGTATTGGGGTTATTATGGACTGGGTGCCTGGTCATTTCTGTAAAGATGATCATGGTCTGAGAGATTTTGATGGCCGGAATCTGTATGAATCCGACAATCCTCAGAGGGCAGACAATGCTGGTTGGGGTACCACCAATTTTGATTATGGCCGCACTGAGGTACAGAGTTTTTTGATTTCCAATGCTATTTTCTGGATGGATCAGTATCATATTGATGGCCTTCGCATTGATGCTGTGGCCAATATGCTGTATCTGGATTACGGCAGAAAGAGTGGCGAATGGCAGCCCAATAAGCATGGCGGCAACGGCAATCTGGAGGCTATAGATTTCCTCCACAAGCTGAATGAAACCGTGTTTAGAGAGTACCCTCAGGCTTTGATGATTGCTGAGGAGTCTACCTCCTGGCCAAATATTTCCAAGCCTGTTTATATGGGTGGTATGGGCTTTAACTACAAGTGGAATATGGGCTGGATGAATGATATCCTGAGATATTGCAGTCTGGATCCTATCTACCGCAAGTGGCATCATGACAAGATTACCTTCTCCATGATGTATGCCTTTAGTGAGAATTTTGTGCTGCCTCTTTCCCATGATGAGGTAGTGCATGGCAAGTGCTCCCTGATTAACAAAATGCCAGGTGATTATTGGCAGAAATTTGCGGGCCTCCGTGGTTTCTTTGGCTATTGGATGGCTCATCCAGGCAAAAAGCTGCTGTTCCAGGGCGGTGAATTTGGTCAGTTTATCGAGTGGAAGTGGAATGATAGCTTGGATTGGCATCTTCCAGAAAAATATGAGATGCATACCAAGATGTTGGAGTATTCCAAGGAGCTGAATAAGTTCTATGTAGACCACAAGGAGTTCTGGCAGATTGACTTTGACTGGGGTGGCTTTGAGTGGATTGACTGCGACGATGCAGATGATAGTATCATTTCCTTTATCCGTCGTGCAGATAATGGTGATTTTGTGATTGCTATTTGCAACTTTACGCCAGCAGTTCGTCATGGCGCTCGCTTTGGTGTACCAGAGGCTGGTACCTATGAGGAAGTATTTAACAGTGATGCAGCCAAATTTGGCGGCTCCAATGTTATTAACGAAAATGACATTCCATCTCAGGATGTGCCTTGGAATAACAAATCCTATTCTATTCAGATAACAGTACCTCCATTGGCAACTGTCTACATTCAGTTGAAAAAGGAGCGTCCCCTAAAAGGCAAGACTGTATCTGAAAAGCAGGAAACTGTAGAGGCAGAGGTTGTGGAGCCAAAGGCTGAGGAGAAGAAAAAAACAACTCGTACTAGAAAGTCCACAGCTAAAAAGACTGCTACAGCCAAGAAGGCTGTTCAGGGGGAAGAGGCAGAGAAAAAGGCAGCAGCTAAAAAGCCAGCTGCTAAGAAGACTGCCACCAAAACTACAGCAAAAACAGCTACCAAAAAGACAACTGCCAAGACAAAGACTGCCAAGACAGCTGCCAAAGCTGTGCCTGAGGCCATCGAGGGTGAGGCCAAGCCAAAGCGCAGAGGTCGTCCACCTAAGAAAAAGTCTGAGGTATAAGAAAGGTGTTTGATTAAGAGAAGGGGTCCATCGGTATGGTGCAAGGGCACTAGAAAGAAGGTTTATGATGAAGGTATTGTATGTAGCTTCAGAGGCTGTTCCATTTATCAAGACAGGAGGATTGGCAGATGTAGCTGGTTCCCTGCCGAAAGAGCTGGCAAAAATGGGGGTTGATGCCAGAGTAATTTTGCCAAAGTACAGCAAGATTGCTGAGGAATATAAAGCTCAAATGACACATGTAGGACATATTTTTGTTCCTGTGTCCTGGCGTCACAAATATGCTGGCGTGGATATGCTGAAGCAGGATGGAGTTACCTACTATTTTGTAGATAACGAGGATTATTTCAAGCGGGATGGCCTTTATGGCTATGGCGATGATGCAGAGAGATTTTCCTTCTTCTCCCGTGCAGTACTAAACCTTTTGCCTTTACTGGATTTCTTCCCAGATGTGATTAATTCCAACGATTGGCATGCCGCCTTGGTTAATGTTTTCCTGAAGCTGGAGCATCAGGGAGATGAGAGGTATGAGAATATCAAGACCGTATTCTCTATCCACAATCTGAAATATCAGGGAATCTTTAACAAGGATGTTATGGATGATGTACTGGGCCTGGACTGGAAGTATTTCAATAATGGTGATTTGGAGTTTAATGACTCTGTTAATTTCATGAAGGGCGGCATTGTTTATGCTGATGTGGTAGGCACTGTTAGCCGTACCTATGCCCAGGAAATTCAGTATCCATATTTTGGTGAGCAGCTGGATGGCCTGCTGAGAACCCGGGGAGACAAAATAGCTGGTATCGTTAATGGTATTGACTATGATGTTTACAACCCAGAAACAGACAAGAATCTGTTTGTCAACTATGGGCCTAAGAACTTGGCTATGAAGAATGAGAACAAGGTTAAGCTGCAGGAACAGCTGGGACTGCCAGTGGATAGACATATTCCTATGATAGGCTTGGTTTCCCGTCTGGTAGCAGCCAAGGGCTTGGATTTGATTGTTCGGGTTATGGATGAGCTGTTGCAGGCTGAGGAGTGCCAGTTTGTTCTGTTGGGTACTGGGGACAAACAGTATGAGGATTGGTTCCGGGGCTTGCAGTGGCGTTTGCCACAGAAGGTTTCTGCCAATATCCGCTTCTCCAATGAGCTGGCTCAGAGGATTTATGCAGGTGCAGATATGTTCCTGATGCCATCTGTATATGAGCCTTGCGGTTTGGGACAGTTGATTGCTCTTCGCTATGGCACTGTGCCCATTGTCCGTGCTACTGGCGGCTTGAAGGACACTGTAACTTCCTTCAATAAGTACACTGGTCAGGGCAATGGCTATAGCTTCAATAATATCAACGCCCATGATATGCTCTTTACCATGAAAACTGCCTTGGCAGATTTCAGAGATCCTAATATCTGGCAGCATGTGGTGAAGAATGCTATTGCTAGTGATTTTAGCTGGCATAAATCTGCTCAGGAATATTTACATCTTTATGAGAATCTGATGGCAGAGAAGCCTGCTCAGGAAGCAGTTCCATCAGAGGAATAAAATAGTATAGCGTGATTTGGAAAGTAGTGGATTTGCCTGGGGTAAATCCGCTACTTTTTAGTATAAAAAATTTATCTTTTCTAAGCATTATGTGACATAATTTGGTATAATATACCTAAGTAATGCGATGATTGTAGAAATTAATCTTTACCGGGGGACTGGGGAAGATAGATGATAATTACAGGGAGAGATTTGATGCCGGTTTTGAAAAACGTGGAGCATAATTCACAGAATGAATTTTATCGTAGTCCTGTAGGTGCTGCAGAGAGCTACACTGATGTGCGCCTCAGAATCAAGTTGGAGCTGGATGATATAGAGGATCAGAAGGCTGAGATTTCCGTCAAGGCAAGATTCTGGCGGGAGCGGGTGGGAGAACTGGTCTATGTGCTGGAGCCAGAGGATCCTGTAGGCAAAGAGATGTATTTCTCTGCCAATATTGCTATGCCAGAGAAGGGCTGTCTGCTGTGGTATTATTTTGTTATCAACATAAATGGCCGTACCTGGTACTATGGCAACAATGATGCCCGTATGGGAGGTCTTGGCTATCTGCGGGATGATCCGCCAGCCCAGTCTTACCAGATTACAGTGTTTAACAAGGGGGCAGATACGCCTAATTGGTTCCGCCACTCTGTTATGTACCAGATTTTTCCAGATAGATTCTACCGCAAGGGCGATAAGCTGGTGGAGAAAAAGGGTGCTGTATACCATGCTTGCTGGGATGACAAGCCTTTCTACTACAAGGATGTGGATACCAAGGAGATTGTTTCCTATGATTTCTATGGTGGCAATCTGGCAGGTATTCAGGAGAAGCTGCCTTACTTGAAGGATTTGGGTATTTCGGTTATTTATTTGAATCCTATTTTTGAGTCTGCCAGCAATCATCATTATGATACGGGAGATTATCACAAGGTGGATCCTATTCTGGGCACCAATGAGGAGCTGAAGGAGCTTTGTGCCAAGGCCAAGGAGATGGGCATCCGCATTATGCTGGATGGTGTGTTCAGCCATACTGGTGACGATAGCCGTTATTTTAATAAATATGGTCACTACGATACAGTAGGTGCTTACCAGTCTCAGGATTCACCATATTATGAATGGTATTGTTTCAACAAATATCCAGAGAGCTATGAAAGCTGGTGGGGGTTCAGCACCCTGCCAAATGTGAAGGAAGAAACCCCATCCTATATGGATTTCATTATCAATGATGAGGATAGTGTGCTGAAATATTGGATGAAGCAGGGCATTAGCGGTTGGCGCCTGGATGTGGTGGATGAGCTGCCAGAGAAATTTACCAAGACCTTCTACAAGGAATTGAAGAAGGTGGATAAGGATGCAGTTATGCTGGGGGAGGTCTGGGAGGATGCTTCCAACAAGAGCGCCTATGGTGTATCCCGTGAGTATCTCTGTGGTCAGGAATTGGATTCTGCTATGAACTATCCTTTCCGTCAGGCTGTGCTGGACTTCATTTTGGGCTATGCAGATGCTGGCCAGATTAGTGTTAGACTGCGGAGCTTGCAGGAGAATTATCCGAAGCACAATTTCTATGCCATGATGAATCTTCTGGGCAGTCATGATAGAGAGCGTATCCTGACCTTGCTGGGGGAGGCTCCTAGTCAGGAGGGGGTGCCTGCAGTGCGTCAGGCTAGCTATCGTCTGGATGGAGAGCGTCTCTACAAGGGCTTGATGCGTACCAAGATGGCTATCCTGTGGCAGATGACCTTCCCAGGGGTGCCGAGTGTTTATTATGGTGATGAAAT
Organism: uncultured Anaerovibrio sp.; assembly: GCA_934203205.1. GTDB lineage: Bacteria > Bacillota > Negativicutes > Selenomonadales > Selenomonadaceae > Anaerovibrio. The sequence continues at coordinate 67,071 of CAKPYV010000002.1, forward strand.
TGCTCTGCAGGGCTATCGGGATCCTTATTGCCGTGGTACTTATGACTGGAAAAACGGAGATCCGGAGCTTAGGATGTGGACTCGCCGTCTGATTCATCTTCGCAATGAGCATGTGGCCTTGCAGACTGGTAAAATTTTGCCTCTCTATGCCAAGGGGGATGTCTATGGTTATGCCAGAGTTATAGATGCTGGTCGTGATGTCTTTGGAGCCAAGGCGGATAATGAGGTGTTCGTGGTACTGCTGAACCGCAGTAAGGAGATGCAGCAGGTGTCTCTGGAGGTGCGGGACCTGGCAGCAGGCATGATGGAGGATGTGCTGGAGGGCCGTCCAGACCTGCCTATTGTCCGGGGCCGTATGGAGGTGGAGATTCCACCATATACAGGCTTGGTATACCGACACAAGGCTGAGGCTGTGGCCAAGGCCAAGGGAGTTCGTCAGTGCGGTGTGCTGCTGCATCCAACCTCTCTGCCATCTCCATTTGGTATTGGTGATTTGGGGCCAGAGGCATACAAGTTTGTTGATTTCCTGGCAGCTGCAGGACAGAAGGTATGGCAGATTCTGCCTCTGAATCCTGTAGGGGCAGGCAACTCACCATATGCTTCTTCCTCTGCCTTTGCTGGCAATCCATTGCTGATTTCTCTGGAGCTTTTGGCAGAAAAAGGCTTCCTGACTGAGGCGGATTTGAAGGATGCTTCTATTATCAACGATGGCAAGGCTGATTATGCCTGGGCACAGATGATGAAGCCATCCTTGATTTTCAAGGCTTATATTAATGCCATTACCATGTCTGACTCTACCGCTAGGGATGAGTATCGGGCCTGGGCGGAGAAAAACTCCTATTGGCTGCGGGATTATGCCCTGTTCAAGGTGTTGAAGGATTGGCACAATGGCAAGTGCTGGAATCAGTGGGATCCTGAGTTTGTCCGCCGTGATGAGGTGGCTCTGGCTGCTATGGAGGAACAGCTTACCTTTGAGATTGGGGAAATCCATTTCGAGCAGTATATGTTCTATCAGCAGTGGCAGAATTTGAAGGAATATGCCAACAAGAAGGGCATCCAGATTCTAGGGGATATGCCAATCTTTGTTTCTCTGGATAGTGCCGATGCCTGGGCGCATCAGCAGCTCTTTAAGCTGGATCAGAATGGCAGACCATATAAGGTGGCTGGTGTACCGCCAGATTATTTCTGCAAGACTGGCCAGTTGTGGGGCAACCCTCAGTACAACTGGGAGGTTATGAAGCAGGATGGTTATGATTGGTGGATTCGTCGTTTCCGCAATCTGATGCGTCAGGTGGATATTATCCGCATTGACCATTTCAGAGGCTTTGAGTCCTTCTGGGAGGTTGATGGTGATGCCAAGACAGCAGAGCATGGTGTGTGGAAGCCAGGCCCTGGCAAGGCTTTCTTTGATATTATCCGCAAGGATATTGGGGATGTGCCTATTGTGGCTGAGGACCTGGGGGTTATTACCAATGAGGTGGAGGAGCTGCGGCAGGCCTGTCAGTTCCCAGGTATGAAGATATTGCAGTTTGAGTTGCATTTCAATGAGAATGGCCGCATCAATTTTGTGGAGCCAGAGGATTGTATCGTTTATACCAGTACCCATGATAACAACACTATGGTGGGCTGGCTGAAGGAAAATGCTTCCCGTGCAGAGGTGGAGGCTATTGCCAATATGCTGGATGCGGCTGGTTCTCCGCCAGAGGAGCTGGATAGCAGGCTTATTGAGCATGCCTATGCTTCCGATGCCCGCATGGTTATTATTGCCTTGCAGGATATTCTCCAGCTGGATGGCAGCTGCCGTATGAATGTGCCGGGAGTTGCTGATGGCAACTGGGGCTGGCGTATGCTGCCGGGCTGTTTGAAGCAGTACAAAGCTAGCTGGCTAAAGGCCTTGGCGGAAAAATATAATCGTTAAGTATAATTGCTAAATAAAAGACCATCAGCCTGATGACTGGTGGTCTTTTTAGTGCAAATTTAGTGGTTGTTTTTCAGGGCTTCGGAGAGGCCGGGAATGTTGTTTATCTTGTCTGCCAGCTTAATGGAGTCCTCTATGGCGGCGGCAGTCATAGGTGGTTTTGCTTCCTGGTCTGCCTCGTTATGGGATGGCTGGCTGATGACTACAGCCAGTTCATCGCCGTTCTTGATGGGATCTGTAAAGTTTACTGGTTTTTCGTTGACCAAAATGGTGAAGCTTACCCGAGTCTGGGCAGCTGGTGGCTGGAAGCCTACTGCCAGCAGGGCATCGCTAACGGTGGTGGCAGCCCGTAGGGATTTCATATATCTTACCTGACTGCCATCCGCGATAAGGGTGTTGGTGCTGGCAGGATGGCCGTTTACCTCCAGCGTTACGGTGGCAGATGGAATCTTATGCTCCTGTCCCTCGTAATATATCACCAGAGAAGCATCCAGCTCGGAGACATTCAGCACATCTCCCAGCTTGGGCAAATCCGGGGCAATATATTCTATATAGTCCTGCTGATGCACCTCATCAGAGAGATTGGCTTCATTATCGTTAAGGAGTATCCGAGGAGCAATGGTGTACTGGGAGTCCTTGTCGTTCAGGGTGTATTTTATCTTTTTGCCCAGAGGTGGGAAGCCAGCGGTGTTCAGTACCTCACCTAGAGTTCTGGTGTCACGGCTGATAATATCATCTCCATCGTGGAGAAGCTGTCCTGGCTGAGCCAGCTGGCCGTTTATGGTGTACTGGGCGGCAATATTGGTTTCCTGACCATTGATAAATACAGTATAGGCTGGCGGAATCTCCACCACATCCTCCAGAGTGATTTCTGGGATAGATCCGTTGGTGCCTGCAATTACCTGTAGACGGCTGCCATCCCGAATAGGAGTATCCAAGGTGGCTGGGGTATCCTCCAGCAGCAGCTGTGCCATTGTGCCCATGGTGCCTGGGATAAATTTGTTTTCGCCGTTAATCTTTAGCATAGCCCCAAGGCCTGGACGGCCGTTAAGCTTTTTGAGAATAATACCAGCATTTAGCAGGGCATCAGAAACAGTCAAATCTCGGAAATTAAAAAGACTGTATTCTGTGTCGTTGACATAAACCCGGAGGAAATGGAGGGTATTCAGGGAGGCGATTTTGAGAATACCTAGAGGGGTTACAGCATCAGGCAGCCGGAGTTCCTCTGGGATTTCTACAATGCCATCAATCTTATCTGGATGCCGTACAGCTACCCGGCCCATAGGCAGGTTCATAATCTCTGCTACATAGTCGCTAAGATGTGGTGTCAGGGAGCCACCACCAACTAGAATAATTGCCTGAGGTGGTTCATTGCCATTCAGCTCCAGTATCTGCTGGGCAATGGATTCTGCCAGCTTGCGGATATTGGGCAGAACAGGCTTCAATACCTCTGTGGCGGACAAATCGTATTCCATGCCCATAATATCAGCAAAATGACACTGCAGACCGTTGGTAGCATCCCGCTTTAGTTGTTCTGCTACGTTGAAGTCCAGCAGGTATTGCTGGGAAATGGCATCGGTAATCTCGTCACCAGCCTGGGGCACCATGCCATAGGCAATAACAGAGCCGTTGCGGGTAACGGCTACATCGGAAGTACCTGCACCAATATCTACCAGCACCAGATTCAAATGACGCATGGTAGGTGGTATCAGCACGTTGATGGCAGCAATTGGCTCCAGAGTCAGGGCGTGCATATCCAGATTTACGCTTTGCAGGGCGGAATGCATGGAATCTATAACCTGTCGTGGCAGGAAGGTGGCAATAACAGTGGCAGAGGCAACTCGTCCCCGCTGTCCCACCAGAGTCTTTAGCTTGGTGCCATCCAGCTCGTATTTGATGGTGCTATAGCCTACGCAGTAGTAGTTGGCCAAATCCTCTACTGTGCCAGAGGTAGCCAGCTGAGCCTGGGCTGCCTGTACGCCGGCAAAATCCAGACTGCGCTCCTGTTCAGGGGTAATAATACCGCTAAATTCCATATCTGCAGAGGCGGTCATGGTGTAGAGGGCACGGCCGGCAGCGGCTACAGCAGCGCTTTTCAGAGGGCCAACTTTTTTTATCAGGGCTTTTTTTACCGTATCAATAACGCTGGCTACCTGGGGGACATCGTGGATCTGGCCGTCCTCCATAGCTCTGGTTTTGTGCTCCATTCTTTCCGTGGCTATGATTTTCAGGCCGGCAGGGGTTTTGTCTGCCACAATGCCAATAACACTGCGGGTACCAATATCCAGAGCAAAAATCTTTTCGTATTTTGGCTTGGGCACTTTGGCAGTGTTCTTGGCCTTGCTGGAGAAACTGCGACGTGCGTATTTTCTTCTCGGCTTAGAGGCGGTTTTGGCCTCTGTTTTAGCCTGCATATTAGCTGTTTCCAAATTTTCCATAAAAAATCTCCTTACTTTTTCCTCTAAAAAAAGGTTAATTAGAGAATATAGCGAATAATTATATTATATACAATTTTTACATTCATTAAAAGAGGAATTATAACCCCTAGATTATTCAAAGAAAATGATTTTTTCATTTTCTTTCAATGGGGTTTCGACGAGGGTAGAGATATTAGCTCTACCCTGTCATTAGCACAGATTCCCGCCACATATAGAGATGGGGGACATCGGACACCTCGTTATATTAGTATAGGAGATAGATCATGGAAAATAATGAAGTAATCACTGGCGCTGATTATAAGCGTATGATTATTGGTGCCTATAGTGAGTTTATTTTGGAATATGAGCTAATCAACAAGCTGAAGAAAAACGGCAGGTTTTTCTACTGCGGTAAGCCTGGGACGGATGTACTGCGGACTATGGGGGCTGCGGTACTGCCTCTGGCAGATTCTGTCAATGAAAGTATTGGCGGTCTGGCACGGCGGGTGGCGGATGCGGCTGTGCTGGGAGCCAGAGGTAATGGAGGTGTAATTCTGTCCCAGATTCTGCGGGGCTTGGCCAAGGGCCTGGTGGGGAAATACAATGCCACCTCTCAGGAATTTGGCAAGGCCTTTCAATATGGTATTCTTTATGCCCAAAAGGCTGTGCCGGAGCAGAAGAATCGGCCTATTATTGTGGCTTCCAAGATTATGGCCAAGGGTGCCTATCATGCGGTGAAATCCGGCTTGCATATTACGGAAATTATTAGGGCGGCTATTAAGGCCGGGGAGGAGTCCTTTACGGAGAAAATAGATGCGGGAGAAATGATTATGCAGGTCTTTCTCAATGGCTGTCTCAAAGGTATTATTGGGGAATTTGTTTCTCCTACCCTGCCTTTCTCCAACAGCTTCGGGGTAAATCGGCAGGAGAATCTTATCAGCCCATATGATGATATGGTACGGCCTTATTGCATTACCTTTATGGTGGCCAATCCTAAGCTTTCTGTTACCTTGATAGAAAAGGAGCTGCAGGAGATTGGCAACTTCGTGGTGGTGGAGAGAAGGTTCCGCAATCTGTTTATTCATCTTCATTCGGAGCATCCCGGCAAGGTGCTGGAGCGGGCTGTCGGCTGGGGCCATATTGGGGAAATCCACATTAATATTATGGCGGAGCCTCATGCTATGGCTATGGTACAGCAAAGCTTCCTGCTGCCTCTGGCTCTTATGACGGTGGCACCTAATGAGGAGGCCGGTCAAAGGCTGCAGGAGGCGGGAGCTACTGTTATTCTGGATGGCACTGATCCTTCCGGCCCATCTGTGGAGGAGATTGTTAATGCGGCTCATAGCGATATTGCCAACAAGTATATTATCCTGACGGATACAGAGCATATCAGGCTGGTGGCTCATCAGGCCAGACGGATTCTGGGGGATAGAGTAGAGGTTGTGATTGCCGATGGCGAGGATGAGCAGATACAGGCTGTCCGGGCTTTCTTCCCAGAGGATGATATTAAGGAGAATGTGGCTAGAATGAAGCACGCTATCCTGTTGACGAGTCAGGAATAATAGGCTATGATAGTTAGCATATGTCATTAGTAGGTATAGGATAAGAGGAAATAGTCTTTGACTGCTAGGTAAAAAAAGGCAAAAGAAAACGGAAGGTCCCAAGGACCTTCCGTCATAAGTGGGTTCCGAAATGTCGTCGACCAACAGGTCTAACCTGCGGTTGCAGGTGGGTGCCCTTAGCCGCCGCTTTTGTTATTCGCTCGAGGACGATTCAACAGCCACGGTGCAATATCAGGCTCCCTTATTAAAAGAGTAGGCCAGACGATGAAAGGAATAACGCGCATCTCAGAGATTCCCTCTTTGCCTTGTATACTAACACATTATTTTTTTAATAACAAGTCTTGACAAACAATATTATGTGATTTTTTTTAGGAGGAAATCAGATTTATGGCAAAGGAGCAGTTAATGCGGGCAATTTTAATCGCACCAGGTCAGGAGCCTGCAATTATTAGATTGCCTGCTGGTCATGGCAAGCATGAGGAGGCCATTCGGGATGTTCTGGAGGGCAATTATGGTGCTGTGGAGTTTTTTGAGATTCAGCCAGGCATTTCCCTGTTTATTTTAGTAAATGATTTGGCTGCTGTGTTGGGCATGAAGCCTAACCGGAGATTTCCTGCCCCTGATGAAAAGGAAATTATCTATGGCAAGGCCATTTTTATTGCGGCTTATAATGGAGCAGATGAAAGCAAGGAGGGAACCTTGGATATGTCTGAGGAAACCTGCCTGATGTTTATGGAGCAGATAAAGCTGCATTTTGCCCCTTGTAAGGGGGATGAGGAGCCAGGGCCGGAGGATACCCTCTACTATGAGGAGGATGAGCAGGGTCAGAGGAAGCCTTATCGCTGGGTGGAATGTCTGGCTGCACCAGAGAATCTGCCAGAGCCGCTGCAGGCAGGGAGAGTGAAATTCTACCGGACAGAAACCAGGGAGATTATGGAGATTAATAACCGTTATTTCAAAAAGATACCGGTATATACTCCTGATAGTTCTTTGAATTAACATGGTGCCCACGATGGGATAGCTATCGACAAATATGCTTTTTTTGGGGTATAATAGCATAAGCAATGTTTTCGGTAAAATAAAAGGAGATTTGACAAATGAGTGATAAAATATATAGTGTAGCAGTTAGTTGCCGGGATGCTATTGGCTGGGTGGAATATGATATTGAGAACAAGACAGTGAAGGTTTGTCTTGATGATGCCAAGGCCGTAGAGGATGCAGAGAAGTTCCTGACTACTGAGCACGAAATCCGTGTGCCTCATGAGACTTTGCGGGATTTCTCCCCAGTTAAGGTAAATCCATTGGCTGATGTGGAAAGCTTCCAGCTTGCTCTGACCAGATTGTGGGAAAATACAGATGTTCATGTGGACTGGAGTCGTCCAGTTGACTATGTGAAGCAAAATCCACATTATTGATGGGAGGTCGCAGGAATGGATTTGTTAGAGCAGCGTATCTTGGAAGAGGGCATTGTCCTGCCTGGCAATGTGCTGAAGGTGGATTCCTTTTTGAATCATCAGATTGATCCTCAGCTGTCTATGGCTATGGGTGAGGAGTTTGCGGATTTGTTCGGGGATGTGGAGATTGATAGAGTGCTGACTGTAGAGGCATCTGGTATTGCTATTGGTGTTACCACTGCCCTGAAATTAGGGGTGCCTATGGTATTTGCCCGGAAAAAGACCTCTGTGCTGATGACAGAGCCTGCTTATACTGAGCAGGTATATTCCTATACCAAGAAGGAAACCTCCAATATTACTGTGCTGAAGAAGTTCCTGCCAGCTGGGGAAAAGGTATTGATTATTGATGATTTCCTGGCTAATGGGGAGGCTGCTCTTGGTCTGGCCCGTCTGGTGGAAAAGGCTGGTTCTCAGGTAGCAGGTATTGGTATTGCCATTGAAAAGGCTTTCCAGAATGGACATCAGAAGATTCTGGATGCTGGCTATCGTCTGGAGGCGTTGGCTAGTGTAGCTGCCCTGGAAAATGGCAAGGTGGAATTTGTGGAAGAAGACTGATTCAAAGTGAATTTATCGCCTAGGGATGTGGAGTCTCTGGGCGGTTTTTTTATATAAAAAAATATCCCCTGTCTACGGGAGACAAGGGATATTGGAAATGTTATCAGTTTTCTTCTAAAAAGGTTTCTTCCTTCTGAGGCTTGTTCAGCAGGAAGTTCAGCAGCATGGCGGTAATACTGCCAATGGTAATACTGCTATTGCAGATGAGCTGCATGGTAACAGGGAATTTGCTGTAGAAGCCAGGACTGCATACTGGAATCATGGCTACGCCTACGCTGATGGCAATAACCATCATATTGCAGTTGTCATGGAACTCTACCTTGGACAGACTGCGGATACCGCTGGCTGCTACCATGCCGAACATAGCCAAACCAGCGCCGCCTAATACCATAGGAGGAATGCAGGAGACAATGGCTGCCAGCTTTGGACAGAGGCCCAAAAGCATCATAATAACAGCACTGGTGGCTACTACATAGCGGCTGCGGACACCGGTAAGGGTGATAAGGCCGATGTTCTGGGCAAAGGCGGTATAAGGGAAGGCGTTCAGTACGCCGCCTAGCATGGTGGAGAAGCCGTCAGCTCTCAGGGCACGAGTCAGGAGATTCTTGCTCATAGGCTTTTCGACAATCTCTGTAATAGCCATCATATCACCAGTGGTTTCGGCCATAGTTACCAGCATAACCAAGGTCATGGCTACACAGGCAGCAGGGTCAAAGGTTGGCAGGCCAAAGGCAAATGGGGTGGTAATGCCCAGAGTTGCTGCCTCAGCAACTGGGGTGAAATCTACATAGCCCATGAAGCAGGCGATGACGGTACCCAGAATCAGGCCCAGCAGTACGGCAATATGGCTAAGGAAGCCAGTAAAACAACGATAGAAAATCATGATAATGGCCAGAACCAGCACAGCCATCATAATGTAGACAGGATCGGCAAAATCAGCTGCCGTTGGATCCAGGCCTGCAATCCAGCCTACAGCTACTGGCATCAGGGTAAGGCCGATAATGGTAATAACGGAGCCGGTTACTACTGGAGGGAAGAACCGCAGCAGCTTGCTGAAGTAGTTGGCAATGACAAAGCAGACCAGACCGGAGACAATGGCGGAGCCATAAACCGCCTGTAAGCCCTCAGAGCCTCCGCCGGCTGAGTTGGCAATGATAATCATAGGCATAACCGCAGTAAAGGTACAGCCTTGAACAATTGGCAGCTTGGAACCGATATAAGGCCCTACGCTTAGTGTCTGCACCAGGGTAGCAATACCGCAGGTAAATAAATCTGCATTAATCAGGTAAATCAGACGCTCAGTGTCCAGATTGATGGCCTGAGCCAGTACCAAAGGGACAGCAACTGCACCGGAGTACATGGCCAGAACGTGCTGGAAGCCAAAGAAAAGCAGTTGCCACAGGGGTAGTTTTTCATCTACGGGATGAACTGAAGATGACAAGAAAATTCCTCCTTACATATAAATACGAAAAAAACAAAACTATTATAACACCTAGAGTATTCAAAGAAAATGATTTTTTCATTTTCTTTCAATGGTGTTTCTTTTTTCCGTAAATTTTCCTGCTATGCAATTTGATTATTTTTTTTATACTTATATTGCCCATTTGGCATAGGAGTAGTACAATAAAAGTTATAGTTTCTATAAAATATTATATATAGTATATATTTGGGGGCAATAAAATGGAAATCAAGGATATGCAGGCATTTTATGCCATTGTTGAGGAAGGGAATATCAGTCATGCGGCCATTAGACTGAGTATTGCTCAGCCTGCTCTTAGCCGACAGATGAAGAAGCTGGAAAGCTCTCTAGGGGTACAGCTTTTTGAGCGAGGCAGCCGCAGGATTCGCCTTACAGATGCTGGTATGCTGCTTTATTCCAGAGTTAAGCATATTTTGGGCATGGTGGATGGTACCTTGCGGGAGATTACGGATATTGGTTCTGGGGTGGCAGGCACTATTAAGCTGGGTACAGTAACCAGCTCCGGTGCTATGCTGATACCTCAGCTGGTGGCAGATTTTCACCGTATGTACCCGTTGGTAAATTTTAATGTATGGGAAAGTGATGGGGCTAGAATTTTGGAGCTTTTGGACAGCCATATTATCGAGCTGGCTATTACCCGTACCCAGGTGGACAGCTCTACCTATGAATTTATGGTTTTGCCTGATGAGCCTTTGGTATTGGCCATGCACAAGGATCTGTGCTGTTGCGGGGAGGATGGGGAGTTTGTTCATCTTCAGGAGCTGGCGGGAAAGCCATTGTTAGTGCCTCTCCGTTGGCATAGCAGTTTTTTGGAGCAGTGCCAGAAGCATAAGTTTGAACCAAATATTCTCAGTGTCAGCGACAGCCAGATTCAGAATATCCTCTGGACTCAGATGGGTATTGGTATTTCTCTGGTGCCTTTGTCTGCCCGCAGTATGGTAAATTCTGATAAGGTTATTTTCAAGCGGATTGTGGAGGCGGAGATTCACACTCATACGGTGGTGGCCTGGTTGAAGAACCGTACCTTGTCCAGCAGCTGTAATCATTTTCTGGAGCTGTTCCGTAAGAAGTATATTAGAAAGTGATGGCTGGTAAATCATGGATAAGGGTTTGAAAAACTATCAGGTGCTGATTGTGGAGGATGAGCGCAGGATTGCCAGATTCCTGCAAATGGAACTGGAGCACGAGGGCATGAATACCGCCATTGAGGATAATGGAAGGCGGGCTTATGAGCGGATTATCCAGGAGAATTATGATTTGGTTCTCCTGGATGTGATGCTGCCGGATATGGATGGCTTTACTATTTGCCGCAAGGTGCGGGAGCTAAGCCAGGTGCCTATTATTATGCTTACGGCTAAGGATGATATAGATGACAAGGTGCAGGGACTGGACCTTGGGGCAGATGATTATATTACCAAGCCCTTTGCTACCCCGGAGCTTTTGGCTCGTATGCGGGTGGTACTGCGCCGTCAGGAAAGCCAGCGGGAGGCAAAGGAGGTTCAGGAGGAGATTCTTTCTGTGAAGAATCTTACTATGTATCCTGCCCGCCATGAGGTGCAGGTGGATGGTACTCCTGTGGAGCTGACCAAGAAGGAATATGATTTGTTGGAATATCTTCTGCGGAATAAGCGGAATGTTTTGACCAGAGATCAAATCCTTTCTAATGTGTGGGATTATGATTATATGGGAGATACCAATGTGGTGGATGTTTATATCCGCTATCTGCGTCAAAAGCTGGATGATAGATTTCAGGAAAAGTATATTCATACCATGCGGGGAGTAGGCTATGTTATCAAGGATTAACAGTCTAAGGATTTCTGTTAAGCTGAGTCTGGTTTATGGCATTATGATGGCGGTGCTGATTTTTGCCACCAGTGCCTGTACGGCGGTGGGATTGTATTATACTCAATATCATCAGGTGGAGGGGGAGCTGTCCTTTAGCATTCGCTATGTGTTGAAACAACTGAAAAATCACTATGGTACTGTGGAGGAGGATGTTAGCAGTACCCTGCCTATCCCTCAGCCTCCTACTGCTAGTCAGGAGGAGGCTAAGAAAAAGAAGCAGACCATGCATCATGATGTGGTGCATCCTCAGGGATTTATGGGACTGCGGGCGGCAGGCCGTTATCGCCTGCAGGAGGAAAATAATCGCAAGGATGAGCTGGAGCTGATGCCAGGGGTGTTTTTGAAGATTACAGATGCTCAGGGAGATGTGGTATATGACAGTGATATGTATTCTCCCTCCTTGCAGGTTCTGCAAAGCCATATTGAGGATAGGCCTCCTTTTTGGGCTAATCCTAATTTTCAGGTGGTGGAGTCGGATAATTTTACCATCTATTATAAAAGAGTGCCGGTTAAGATTCAGGGCAATGACTACGAGTTGCATTTTTTCAAGACTATTACAGCGGAGAACCGTTTGCTGGCTTTGATTCAGAAAATGTTGTTGGCAGAGATTGTGATTAGTATCTTTGTGGCTTTGCTGTTGGGATATTTTGTCAGCCGTAGATTGCTGAATCCTGTGCGGGATATTACGGATACCGCCAAATCCATTGAAATCAGCGATTTGAGCCGGCGGATTCCAGTGCCTCCTACTAGAGATGAGCTGTCGGAGCTGGCGGAAACCTTTAATCGGATGCTGGACAGGATTCAAAAGGGCTTCCGTCAGCAACAGAGATTTGTTTCGGATGCTTCCCATGAGCTGAGAACGCCGGTGACGGTGATTAAGGGGTATTCGGATATGCTGGCTCGCTGGGGTAGTCAGGATGAGGAGGCTCTTCGGGAGGGCTTGGAGGCTATTCGCTCTGAGGCTGTGGATATGCAGGAGCTGATTGAAAAGCTGTTGTTCCTGGCTCGGGCGGATCAGAAAAGGCAGATTATGCATAAGGAGCCTTTGGATATGGCGCCTCTGGTGGAGGATGTATTCCGGAAGCTGGAGCTGACAGACAAGGAGCATGATCATGTGTTGGAGGTTAATGAACCTGCCACTGTGCTGGCGGATAAGGTGGCCATGAAGCAGATGCTGAGGATTTTCCTGGAAAATGCTGTAAAGTATACTCCTGCCGGGGGCAGAATTTCCCTTTCGTCTCAGCTGGTACAGCTAAAGGAAAAAGAGGCACAAAAAGAACCTGCTGTACTAGGACAACAGGTTCTAAAAATCACTATTTCAGATACAGGTGTTGGTATTCCTGCTGAGGCTCAGGATAAAATCTTTGATAGATTCTATCGGGTGGATACTTCCCGCAGCCGCCAGGAGGGCACTATAGGAGGTACTGGTCTTGGCTTGTCCATTGCCAGCTGGATTGCCAGAGAGCATAATATGGACATTCAGGTGGAGAGCCAGGTGGGACAGGGTACCAGCTTTATGGTATATATACCTGTTATTTAGCTTTTTTGAATGCCTTTGCCGGGGCCATCGTTGGCAACAGCCACCTGAGCTTCAGCAAAGGTTTTCATGTCATTAAGCATATGGAGGCTGGATGTAACCAATCTGATACCGGCTAAGGCTACTAGGCCGGGAGCCTGAATATCCAATTGGTAGAGCTGAGGCTGTACAGGCAGGAGGAAATCCTCCAAATCCGGCAGCATTTTCACCGCATATCTGGCTACGGCCTGAGTGGCAGCATCGTCCAGAATAACCATACTGCTGTTGTGGGCGGCGGCTACCAAGGCTCCCAGCATGGCGGAAACCAGAAGCTGCTGCTGCTTGTCCAGATGATTCAGGAAGTCAGCTACATCATAGCGTAGTTGGTTGTCAGGAGTAATCAGCTCCTGGGCAATGGCATGAATTTTTTCTTGCCTGGCATCAACCAGCCCTAGGCCTACAATGGCATGGTGGAGAGCCAGCTCCTCGCCTTGCTGACGGCCAAATTCAAAGGCATCCATCTGGCTGTGGTTCAGGCTGATATGGCCTACCTGCAGCTTGGTGCCGGCAGCCCGGGCAAAGGTTTCTGCCAAGGTGATTTCATCCAGATTGTATGCCTGCATGGATTCATCGTATTCGGTGGCAGCGTTAAGGCTTTCTTGAAGAATTTCCAGAGGGCTTTCTGTGGAGATTTTGTCCAAGCCCAGCAGGAGCATGGTTTTGGGAATGTCCACATGAGGCAGGGCATCTCCAATGATGCCGCTAAGCTGAAGGACGATTTTTTCCATATTGCCTAGACAGTAAATCGGCTTGGCCAGATTGTCCAGCCGTTGCTGGCATTGGTTCATAGATTCCTTGTCTAAAGGTGGCATGGTGTTGGTGTAGAAGTCAAAGGTTTTGTCTGTAAGCTGGACAGATTTGGGCTGAATCATAATGTCCTGTACTCTGTCTACATAAGCAAATTTTTCCACATCTGATTTCAGCACATTGAGGTAGGCGGCCAAACCATTTATTAATAAATCTGCTGCTAGGGAGGAGCCAATGGCTTCTCCTAATTTTATGTCCAGCTTCATAATCGGCTGAAGGCCCAGTTTCTGCAGGGCGATAGGATGGCCTGCCTCCCCGCCAATATGGGAGGCCATAATGTATTCTCTGGCCTGTGGGCAGATGGTGGTGGCAATGAGAGCGGCGGCAGCTGTGTTAAAGCCGTCCAGAATCACTAGACAGTGACTGTGGGCTGCCCCGATAATCAAGCCGGCAATAGCCCCCAGCTCATAGCCTCCCACCTTGGTGAGAACATCCAGACCATCAGTGGCATCAGGCTGGTTAGTAGCTAGCATTTGCTTTACGACAGCCAGTTTTTTCTGAAGCCGTTGGTCAGAGATATTGGTGCCTCGGCCGGTGGTTTTTTCTGGCGATACCTGACAGATGGCTGCGGCAATGGCAGCGCTGGAAGTGGTGTTGGAAATGCCCATTTCTCCTGGCAGGAGGATGGTATAGCCCTGTTCCCTTAGCTCCATAGCCTGCTGAATGCCATAAAGCAGGCTGGTGGCAGCTTCCTGTCTGGTCATGGCTGGCTCCTGAGCAGCGTTGCGGGTGCCTGGACGGATTTTTACATGGTCTATATCTGGCAGATTGTCTGTGTTGCCATTAATGCCCAAATCTGCTACCTTCATTTTGCCCTGAACAAAATTGCTAAAGGCATTGGCGGCAGCTCCTTTGGAGATAACGTAGTTAGTGGCCATATGGAGAGTGGTTTCGGGAGGGTAGGCACTGACATTTTCTGCAGATACACCGTGGTCACTGCAAAAAATAAAGTTCACTGGGGGCATTAGCTTTGCTGGAATGCCAGCAATGGATAGATACTGCATAACCATGTGGCGCAACTTGCCCAGTCCCTGCTGGGGTGGTACCAGATTGTCCAAATTTTCGGCAAAATCCTTGCTGGCTTCCTGATTAACAGGCGCTACTTCTTGGCAGATTTGCTGAATTATATCTTCTAATTTGTCTATGTTTTGCTTCTCGCGTAGAAGCTCCTTTAAATTCATCATTTTATCCTCGTTTTATCTATATATTCTTAGGAGGCCTGCTGAGCCTGTTTGAGGCTTAGACCGATACGGCCTCTTTTTTCATCTACGCTGATAACCATTACCTTGAGAATATCTCCTACGGCTACCACATCAGCAGGGTGCTTTACCCGGCGATTGCTTAGCTCGGAAATATGAATAAGGCCGGCGGTTTTGATGCCAATATCTACGAAAACACCGAAATCGGTAATGTTGCGCACTGTTCCCTGCATAATGGTGCCAGGCTGAATATCTGACAGCTTTACTACCGCCTTGCGGGTAAGGGGGGCTGGCAAATCCTCCCGGGGATCTCGGCCTGGCTTAATGAGAGCTTCTAAAATATCCTTTAGGGTTGGAATGCCGCAGTCCAGCTCCTTGGCTAGTCGGTTTACATTGGTTTCCTTGATTTTGGCCTTTAGCAGAGCCAAATGGTTTTTGTCTACCAGTTGGTCAGTATTCATGCCGAAATGGGCTAATACCTTTTGGGCAAGCTCGTAGGATTCTGGATGTACCGGAGTATTGTCCAAAGGAGTGGTGCTGTCCTTAATGCGGAGGAAGCCGGCGCACTGGGTAAAGGCGGCTTTGCCTAGACGGGCAACCTTTAACAGCTCCTTTCGGTTGTGGAAGCTGCCGTTTTCGTTGCGGTAGGCAACGATGTTTTTGGCTATGGAGCCATTGATACCGGCAATATGCTTTAGCAAGGCCTGGGAAGCGGTGTTCAGCTCCACGCCTACATGGTTTACTGCTGCCTCTACGGTTTGGTCCAGGGTATCAGAAAGCTGTTTTTGGTTTACATCGTGCTGATATTGGCCTACGCCAATGGATTTGGGATCTATTTTTACCAGCTCTGCCAAAGGATCCTGCACCCGGCGGGCAATGGAAACAGCTCCCCGAATGGTAACATCGTATTCGGGCAGTTCCTCCTTGGCCAGAGCGGAGGCAGAGTAAACGGAAGCTCCTGCTTCGTTGGTAATGATATAGTGGACATCCAGCTTGTTGTCCTTGATAAGTTTGGCGGTAAATTCTTCGGTTTCCAAGGAGGCTGTGCCGTTGCCAATGGAGATAAGGCCAACCTTATAACGGCGGATTACTTCCAGCATGGTGCGGGCGGACTGGGCGGCCCGGTTTTCTCCGTGGGTTAGATAAAGGACACCGTGGTGGAGTACCTGGCCGGTGGGGCTTACTACCGCCATTTTACAGCCGGTGCGATAGCCTGGGTCCAAGCCCATAACAGTGTAGCCAGCCAAAGGTGCCTGCAATAAAAGCTGTTTTAGATTGGTGCCGAAAATGCTAATAGCCTGAGTTTCAGCCATTTCTGTCAGCTGACTGCGAAGCTCCCTTTCCAGAGAAGGGGATAGCAGTCTTTTCCAGCTATCCTCTATGGCCAGCTTCATATCCTGCTGGTAAATGGAAGGCCCTTGTAGATATTCCTTTTGGATTAAATGAAGGATTTTGTCCTCCTCCAGCTGGAGCGTAACCTTGAGACAGCCTAGCTTTTCCCCGCGGTTAATGGCCAAAATGCGATGGGAAGGCATGGTTTTGACAGGTTCCTGATATTCCTTGTACATAAGAAATCTCTGGCCTTCTTCGGTTTCGCTGGTATCCTCAGCCATAAGGGTGGAGATTTGACCATGCTGGTGAATGTATTCCCGCAGCTTTTGCCGCAGCTTGGCGTTCTCGGAAATGATTTCGGCAATAATATCTCTGGCGCCCTCCATAGCTTCCTGCCAGGTATTTACTTCCAGCTCTGGGTTGATGTATTTGCTGGCTTCCTTTTCTACACTGCCCTTGGTATCCTTTTGCCACAAAATAGTGGTGGACAAAGGCTCCAAGCCCTTTTCTCTCGCCTTTTGTGCTCTGGTGCGTTTCTTCTGCTTAAAGGGGAGATAAATATCCTCCAGTTCCTGCAGCTTGGTGGTTTTTTCAATGGCCTGTTGCAGCTCATCCGTGAGCTTTCCTTGTTCGGCGATTTTGTTAAGGATTTCCTCCTGGCGTTTGACAAAATTCCGAAGATAGGCCAGTCGCTCTTCCAGCTTTCGAAGCTGTTCATCCTCCAGCTCTCCTGTGGCTTCCTTGCGGTATCTGGCGATAAAGGGAACTGTGTTTCCTTCATCCAAAAGCTTGATGGCGGCCTTGGCCTGCTCAGGGCGGATATTCAGCTCCTGAGCCAGGGCCTGGGGTATATTTTCTAGTAGCATAAAAACATCCTTTGCAAATTAAATTTCATTTTATTCCAAGGGCTTGCAATCAACAGGATTGCAAGGTATAATGATTATAAAGAAGGTGCTGCCGATAGACGGTTAGCCCATATATACTGGTATCAGAAAGATCGCTCAGTTTTGCGGACTAGGGGCGGTCTTTTCTGTTAGAAATATCTTTGCCGAATTGGTAGCCTAGACCTATACAGGCTATTAGGCTGAGAAGCCCAATAAATAAAGCTACTAGTTCAAACGACATCGTATCACTGCCCTCCTATATGTATTCCGGCAAGCCGGTTTCTATATAATCGGAGGGTCACAGTCCCTCCGTAGAGGGCCAACCGCCTACCGTTATGGCAGCATCGAATTTATTATAGCATAATTGACTTATAAAGTCTTGCAATTACTTTAATTGAAAGGTATAATAAAAGTAAAGAAAGTGCCACCGATAGACGGTTGGCCCATTTACTAGTTAGTTAGAAATAACCGCTCGGTTTAGGCTCTGGGGCGGTTATTTCTGTTTATGGGTATCTTTACTAATCTTCAGGAAAAATAAGTCTAAGTACAAAATTAACAATGATAAATTATATACTTCAAGAGTATTTTCCGTTGTAAATAGAACTACTATAACATTAATGGTAAGTGTTTATCCCGGTGGCAAGATATTAGTACATATTAGCAATATAGGCGAATAGAGCAAAAAACTCCCCTCTTTATTTCGAAGAGAGGAGTTTTTTAGTTTAAGGCCTAGGACAGGTATTTTTATTATTTACAGAAAAAATTGATGGTAATCAGATTGCGCAAGGCAAAATAGTTAAAAGCTGTTAAAAGCTGACTTCAATGCTTTCTATAGCATGGCTACGGCTGAACAGTATTTCACTGTACATCCTAGGCAGCACACAGCCGTCAAATTCTTTCACTGTGCCATCTGCCATGCTTACAATCAGCTTTGCCGCACCACGGCGGTAGCTCACCGGCACACCGCACCAGCTAAAGCCAAGTCCGGTATCGCCCATTTCAGCATCAGTCAGAAGCTGCGGCATAAATACAGCACAACCTTTCTCGATTCTAATGCCCAGCTCCCCCCAACGGGTGAGAATTTCCTCCTTTACCTGTCCCGTCATGCCCGGCTGACAGGCCCCCTTATGATAAGGGGTATGGGAATAAGCATCAAAAGGAAAAGCTCCATATACCTCAGGTAACTTGGCAGAACCGCCTAGACCTGCCTTGATTTCCTGGTACAGAGATTTCAGCTTTTCCCCATAGCCATCCTTATCAGCCAGGGAGCGCAAGGCATTTTCCTGCACAGCCACCAGTAGCTTGGCTACCATGTGCCAGTAGATGCTGCCAAGACCTTCGTAGGCATAGAAGGTGCCCGACCTGCCCGTAAAGGCATGGTGCTTAAAGACTTCCTCATAAAGTGCCAAAAGCTTCTCCCTGTCAGCAGCCTCCATGGAAGCCTGAGTCTCCAGCCAGCCCATGAGCTTTTCCTCATTCTGGCAGCAGGCAGGAAAATGATAGAATCCAGCCAAATCCTGCTCCAGATAACTCTCCAATCCCTTTGCTCTGTCAGGTGTGATGCGGTTCTTTGCCAAAAAGCCCTGCAAATTCTTATTTGGATAAAGCATATAAGAATTCTGCCTATCCTCGTACATGCCGCTATGCCTGAGGGCAGTGCAGATTTCCACTGCCTCCCCGGAGGTCAGAAGCCCGCTGGACAGTACAGCCACCTGCCCCTCCAGCATTTCCTGCAAATGCTCTATCTCCATGCCTCCCTTGTCAATTCTCAGGGTGTTATAGGTATGATAAAGCCCATCCTGTCGCTTATTGCAGCAAATTGTCCCGGATACCACGCGCTCAACCAGCCGATAAAAATCTTTTAGCTCCTCGCCGGACACCTGGGTATCCTGGGTATCGCCAGTCCCATAATCCCCTCTATACAGGCTGTCCCTTTCCTGCTGGAAAATCATGCCTGCTTTGTCAGTAAAGGCCTTGCGGCTGGACGCCTCCGCAAAGACTGTATTCTCTGCTTCCATGCTTGCTGCACCTGCATAAAGCTTTTTCAACTCCTGCATACATGCTGCCATTGTAGCAGGTATCTCATAAACAGCTTCACTATGACGACCATAAATATCCATCAGAAATTTCAGCATCCGCTCCATGTAGCAGGTAGTTACCATAGACAAGCCCCAGCCTGCCAAAGCATTGTTTGCATCATTCCACTCAGGCCGCTGAGTATTCATCCAAACACCGCCGCCAGGCACAAGATTTGCAGCCTTGGCAATCATCAGCTGCAAAAGCTTGGCAGTCAGGTTCACCAGTGCCACTCTGCCTTCTTTATCCAGTATTAGCTTCTGATCAGAACCAAGGGACTCTGCCTTTCTCAGAAGCTCATCACTGAGGTCCTTGTCAAAAATCAAGGAATTTCTTGGATCCTGGCAAATTTCCTCATAGCTTTTCAGCCTATATGGTACATTGGCAGTGGAAAACAGCTTGGCAGACAGGTAATTATCCAGCAAAGCGGCATCATAGTCTGCCAAAAGCTCCAGGAGCTTTTGGAGATAAATCACCTGATGATCGCCCCAATAGCCAAACTGCGCCCAAGGGTCCGAAGGATCAGGACACTCCCAGTCAATTCCCTCCCGGGAAATGCGATAAGGATTGAAGCCGTCAATGGTCATGGCATTGACGAACTTCGCCACAACATTGGCAATATATTCAGGGTAGGACATCAGCAAGGCTTCCCAGTTCTGAAAAATATCACGCCAATTGCCCTCGTAGTTCAGCACCTGGTTGCCGGCAGCATCAGTCAGGGCAATATTGAACTTATTCCACGGACGAGAAGGATCCCCGTGCCTGCGGGAAAAAATCACCGGCAGATATTCCATATACAGCCGGAGCAGCTGGCTGTCACCAGTGGCCACAATCAATTCCTTCAGCAGCTTTTTCTCTAACAGCTCCCCTGCCATATTCCTCCTCAGCTTTTCATATGTACCGCTACATGGCTTGTCCTGCTTATCTGCCGACTGTTTCTTGGACATATCAGCCAGCAGCCTTGCCGCCCTGTCATATTCAGCAACGCTACGCTGTTTCACAAAAGCAAGAAAATCTGCCACATCAATCCTGCCATCATTAGCAAAAAAGCCACCCCGCATTATATTGAAAATCACATTGGTACGATGGTGGACACAGGCCATCTCGTCAGCGGTGGACTGAATACCGTCAGCCTCCCCAATAAACCTGTCCAGCTCCTCTTCTGTAGCCCCAATATCCTTTGCCAGAAGCCTTGCCGCCTCGTTCCTGTCGGCAAGCACCTTTTTCAGCTCCACAATATCAGCAGCAGTCCGAGAATGGTCAAAAGCACTTGCCCAGCTGTCCTCTGAACCAGCTGCCAGCTCAGACTCGTGGAGGATGAAGCAGCTACCCCTGCCGCCCTTTACAACATCGGTTTCTATTAGCTTCCTGCCTACAGCAAAATCCTGTATCACCCCATCAGAAATATACACCGCATCAGAAGTGGTAAACCAGCAGGTATTCGCAAGTAGTGCCTCATTTGGCTCCGCCCTGTCCGTCAGGGCAGAGGAAAGGGCAAATATGGCCAGCCCCGACTCCCGATCTAGTTCTGTACTCTTGTATGCATCCACCAACACGGACATATTGTTCTGCAAGGAAGCATCCACAATGGCAGGCAGGATATTTCTGGCACCATCCAAAACGCGCACCTTCTGAGGCTTAGCACTGATATTGATAATCTTTGCCAGCTTGACCAGACCAAAACGCCTGCCGGAAGTCCAGCCATAGCGGAATACCAGCTGCAGTGCCTCATTGCGCGCCTCAAAAATCACCTTGGAGCCGTTGATATTTTTGTACAGGCTGTACTGCACACCATCCTCCGGGATACCTGCCGCCCCGATCCCCTGCAAAAACCTGCCAAAAGGCTCCCACAGAGCCACGCCCTCTGCCGTTTCCACCTGAATCGCCGTATAGGAGCCGGTGGTGTACTTGTAGTCGGCAATCCTGTCCGCCGTACCATACTGGAAAATGGCATGGTCAGCATTCTTCCTGCCGGCAGTAATACCTCCCTTTGCCCACAGAAAATTCCATACATCGCTGGAGCTGGTAATAGTCATAAAGAAATCATCCATACGGTCATAGTTTTCCAGCTTATAGAACTTCTCACCCTCCAAAATAACAAAATAGCCCTTGACATCCTTGGAATTGCTCACAACAATTCTCTCCCCTCTCTAAAATGTTAAAACAGCCCGAAAAAAGTTCTCAAGACTTCTGACAAAACAATCAAAAATCTCTTGTTATCTGTTTATTATTCTAACAAAAGGGAAGTTTTTATAAAGGGTGTCAGGGCTTCTTTGTTACTATGTTACAAAAAATCCTATCATATATAGAAACACTGCTAAAAGGAAAGCCTTTCAGCAAGCACTAAAGTAGCTCAGCAAGCTATTTTTTACTTATATCCTGCTTGCCATACATGTACTCATAATACTGCTGCTTCATTTCCTTCCTGGTCTTTACCAGCGGCCACAGCTCCCCTAGGGCATCCTCCCGCATGGCAGCTGCCAGATGGGGATACAGCTGGGGATTATCCGCGCTCATGTCCTGGATCAGCTCCTTGACCTTCTGGCGCACAAAAGATGGTGATGTGGTAGCATATCATATCTATAACAGAAACAGCTTTGAAGATTATCTGCTTGATGATACATGCTTTGAGCGTGCGTCCACCAAAAAACACGATTATGCACATATTTATGAGAATGACGGAAAGATGTATATAAACCTCAATGCACAGATTAGATTTATTTGATGTATGAAGATGGCTGGCCTAAGCAATTAGGCTGGCTTTTTTGTGCACAATTTTGTTAAACAAATGCAATACATTGCGAATAACTTTTTATTTGTAAATTATGTGGAAAGAAATTGACAGATTTTGCTTTATAAAGTAAAATCAATCTATTAGTAATTCTTTTAAATGAATAATTATTATTTATTAGAATGGAGGAAATACCATGTTAGGAACAGAAGCTGTAACCAAAATTTTGCGGGAAAAAGGCTTCAAGGTTACCCCCCAGAGATTGGCGGTATATGATGCCTTATCCAGCACTAAAAGCCATCCCAATGCGGAAATGCTGTACCAGATGCTGCAGCCTAGCTATCCAACTATGAGTCTGGCCACAGTGTACAAGACTATGGATATTTTTGCGGAGCTGGGCTTGATTCAGGTGTTGAATGTAGGAGAGGACAGCTATCGCTATGATGCGGAAACAGCCAGCCATCCTCATATTCGCTGTACTGAATGTAATCGTGTGGATGATATTTTTGATTTTCAGGATGAAGGCTTGATGAACGGAGTGGAGAGCCAAACTGGCTATCAGCTTACAGGCCGTCAGTTGTATTTCTTTGGCTGCTGTCCTCACTGCCAAGAGAAGGCTTCTGCTTTGCGCCATTAATGGTTAAGGTTAGGATGATTGCAGGTATCTATTAGGTTGGGGGTTGCCAGCTGGAAATAATTCACGAAAAAAGCTTGCCATGAGTGTGTTGTGTGTGCTCTGGCAAGCTTTTGGTAATTTTGGGACAAAAAAATACCCTCAGATAAGCGCTGAGGGCTGAAAGGGATTGACTATAGGGGATGTACTATAGGGAATACATCACCTTAACTGCAAGGTCGAGAAATGGCGTTGGAAAAAAACAACCTTGCAGATGGTAAGCTACATAAATTTTGTAAACTTATCTTGTCATTATATTAGCACAAATGATTATACAAGTCAATATAAAATTGTATCTTTTTCTAATTAAACTTTATTAAATACATTCAATAGTCTACTAAAAACACGAATTGTTAGCAGAGTGAACATAGTGTTTAATATTAGTTTCAATTGGTTAAAGAATACGACGAATGGAAAATATACAATCTATTTGTGAACAAAATTTCACAAATTAGAGAAAATGGGGATATTTTGACTTTACAGCCATTTTACAGTATTCTTGATTATATTATAGAAGTGTGGAGTGATGATAGATTATGCAGGTTGCTGTACTAGCCAGTGGCAGCAAGGGTAATGCTACCTTTGTGGAAATGGATGGTATAAGAATATTAATAGATGCAGGTATTAGTGCCAGACGGATTAAGCAGGAGCTGGCGGCTCTGGGGGAAAATGTAGAAATGCTGGATGGTATTTTTATTACCCATGAGCATGGGGATCATATTAAGGGCTTGCCTAATCTGGTGAAGAAATATGGCATTCAGATATATTCCCGCCCTGCTACCTTTCGGGCTATGAGCTGTTATGAGGAGCTGCCGGGGGATTGTGTCAATCCAATTATTGATAGGATTCAGCTGGGGCGGGTGGCCGTAAGAGCCTTTGATATACCTCATGATGCAGCTGCGCCTGTGGGCTATATTATTCAGGGCACCAGCCGCTGTGTGGTGGCCACAGATATAGGCAATGTAGATGATAGATTGCAACAGATGCTGGAGGGTGCTCAGGTTTTGGTGTTGGAGGCCAATCATGACGAGGAAATGCTGAAGCAGGGCAGTTATCCCTATAACTTGAAACAGCGTATCCTTGGTCCTCTGGGGCATCTTTCTAACAGACGGATGGCCCAGGTGGTGGCAGAGCTGCGAAGGAGGCCTCAGAAGCTGATATTGGCTCATCTTAGTGAATCCAACAATCGGCCAGAGCTGGCTATGGATACAGTGAAATCTGTTTTGGCCAGCTATGGCATTAATAACATGGAAATATATATGACAGCTCAGAATCATAGCACAAGTGTGGCTTTCTGACAGTTAATTTAAAGGAGGAGATTGGATGATGTACCGTAGTAAAATGGCAAAAAAATGCTTTGCAGGTGTAGCCGGGATGATGCTGGTGGCTACAGTGTTATTTGGAGGCTGTACTGATGGTCAGGCCGGCTCGGCAGCTCAGGAAAAGCCAGCGGCTTCGCAGGAGATTTCTGATGCCCGGAATACGCCAGTGGTAAGAGCCGCCAAGGCTGTAGGCCCTGCTGTGGTAGGTATTACCAACAAGGCTGTGGCCAGGGATTGGTTTAACAATCCTGTTCAGGTAGAGGGAGCAGGCTCTGGTGTTATCTTCCGTAAGGATGGTTATATTGTTACCAATAATCATGTTATTAGCGGAGCTAAGGAGATTATTGTATCCCTGTCTGATGGCCGTTCCCTGTCTGGCAAGCTGGTAGGTGCAGATGAGCTGACAGATCTGGCTGTGGTAAAGGTAGATGCTGATGATCTGCCTACAGCGGAACTGGGGGATTCTGATGATATTATGGTAGGTGAGCCGGCTATTGCTATTGGCAATCCTATGGGACTGGAATTTCAGGGCAGTGTAACCAGTGGTGTTATTAGTGCTTTGAATCGTTCTCTGGAAATAGATGATAGAGTGCTGAAGGTTGTGCAGACTGATGCAGCTATTAATCCAGGCAACTCCGGTGGTGCTCTGGTAAATGCAGATGGCAAGGTTATTGGTATTAATTCTGCCAAGATTGCCCGCAGTGATATTGAGGGTATGGGTTTTGCCATTCCTATTAATACTGTAAAGGATATTGTCAATGAGCTAATGACCTCTGGTAAGGTTACCCGTCCGTATTTGGGAGTAGGAATTTTTGACAAGGAAACTGCTGGCCGCTATGGCTATATTCTCAATGTGGATAAGGGTGTCTATATTGAAAGCGTTACCGTTAATGGCCCGGCCTACAAGGCAGGCCTCCGCCGTGGGGATGTTATCCTATCCATTGGGGATAAGGAAACAAACAAGGTAAGCGATGTGCGGAATACTATTCTGGATAGCAAGGTAGGGGATTCCGTCAAGGTAAAATATGAGCGGAATGGCAATGTATCCACTGTGGATGTAGCTTTGGAGGCTGCTTCATGAAGATAACCATTGTAACAGCTGGCAAAATCAAGGAAAAATATCTGACAGCAGGTATTAATGAATTTCTAAAAAGATTGGGCCCTTTTGCCAATGTGAAGATAGTGGAAATCAATGAGGAAAAAATGAAGGATAATCCATCTGAGGCGGAAAAGCAACAAACCTTGCAACAGGAGGGACAAAGGCTTTTGCGTCAGGTGCCAGAGGGAAGCTATCTTTTTGTGCTGGATGTTTATGGTCAGCAGCTTTCCTCAGAGAAGCTGGCAGCCAAGCTGGATAGCTTGGCTCTTCAGGGTCGCAGTAATATTACCTTCCTGATTGGAGGCGCTTTTGGCCTGTCAGAGGAGGTAAGGCAGGCGGCAGATTTCCGGTTGAGCTTTTCTCCTATGACCTTTACCCATCAGATGATAAGGCTTTTGCTGGTGGAGCAGATATATCGCTGTTTTAAGATAAACCGCGGTGAAAAATATCATTGGTAGTAAAAATACCGCCTGACAGCTTCTGGCTATCAGGCGGTATGCTCATTTTGTCCTTGCTTTTATTCGATTTCGATGGTTGGACGGTCAATAATTGTGGACATAACAACGATGGTTTCAGTTCTGGCAATGCCTTCCTGATTTTTGATACGAGTCATTATTTTATCCAGAGTCTTGGTATTCTTGGTGATAATTTTCAGAGCATAGTCATATTCACCTGTAATATAGAAACATTCCTTTACATCAGGTTCGCTGACAATAAACTCCTCAAAATGATCTCCGTGAACAGGAGCTTCAAAGCTGATGTAGAGAATACACATAAGCTGCTTGTCTACCAATTCAGGATCTAGAATTGCTGTGTACTGCTGAATAACACCGGTGTTTTCCAGCTTTTTCAATCTTTCACTAATAGCCGGCATGGATAAGGAAATTTCCTGACTCAGAACAGAAACTGTTACTCGGGAATTTTCCTGTAATCTTTTTAAAATTCTTCTATCAGTAGCATCCATACTGTAATCACCACCATTCTCATTACATTATAACAGTAAGGATAATATTTTGTAAACTTATATCTTTGTATACAAAACAAATTTATTTTTACCTATATAAAAGCCGTAAAAACCTAGCTTAGCAAAAAACTTTTGCTTTTGTCATAATATAGTGTAAAATAAAGGGATAGATATGTTTTGATGGAGACTATGGAGTGTTAAATTGGTGAACAAACAACGAAATCAAATGCAAACTAGATTGAGCTATCTGTTGTTTGGGGCCTGGTGTCTGATGCTGGTTCTGATTGTGCGTGTAGCATGGCTGCAGCTGGTGGATGGCAGTGAGCTGAAGCAGAGAGCTATAGTTATAGCAGAGGAAAATAGATCCCGTCAATCTCCTCGGGGAAAAATAACGGATAGAAATGGTCGGGAGCTGGCTATCAGCCGTATGGCCAAATCTCTGGTTCTCAATCCCAGCAAGGTTGAGGCAGAGGATAGGGATGATATAGTAGCATCTCTTGCAGACATTCTAAAATTGAAGCCAGAGGAGATTCAGGAGGATATAGATACTGGCGGCGTTTTTGTTTATGTGAAAAGGCGTCTGGAAATAGATGAGGAACAAGCTATTAAGGAGTTGAAGGAGGCTCATGGATATGAGT
The DNA here is from genome assembly GCA_934203205.1 of uncultured Anaerovibrio sp. Classification (GTDB taxonomy): domain Bacteria; phylum Bacillota; class Negativicutes; order Selenomonadales; family Selenomonadaceae; genus Anaerovibrio. The sequence goes on from CAKPYV010000002.1 coordinate 93,603, forward strand.
GTCTGGAGCTTCATGATGAGGTAAAACGATATTATCCAAATGATAGCCTGGCCGCTAATGTGTTGGGGTTCATCGGCACGGATGATGTAGGCCTGGCTGGAATGGAGCAGGCTGCTGATGATCTGCTGAAGGGGGAGGCTCAGGAGGCTGATATTCTCATTGATATGCGGGGTCGTCCTATTTTTGATTCTATTTTTTCGGCGGCCCAGAAGCGATATAGAGGAGATAATTCCAAGAATATTACCCTGACCTTGGATGCTACCATGCAGTTTATTGTGGAGCAGGCCTTGGATAAGGCTGTGGCTGACAACAAGCCAAAGGCTGTTACAGCGGTGGTTATGGATCCTAAAACCGGCGAAGTGCTGGCTATGGCCTCTCGACCTACCTATAATCCTAATAAATATTGGGAGGTGGATGCTAATGGTGAGGCATGGCGCAATAGAGCGGTAGCCTCTATATATGAGCCAGGTTCCACATTTAAGGCCATTGTGGCTGGTGCAGCATTGCAGGAAGGGGTTGTTTCCCCAAATATGACCTTTTATGATCCCGGTCATGTGGATGTTTCTGAGAAAAGAATCCAGAACTGGAATGGGGGCTCCTTTGGCAATGTTACCTTTATTGATGTAGTAAAAAATTCCATTAATACCTGTTTTGCTCAGGTAGGCCTGTGGCTAGGCGGGGAAAAGCTGACGGAATATGCTCAGAAATTTGGTTTTGGCCGTCTTACTGGTATTGAATTGCCGGGAGAGCAGGAGGGAATTTTGTTTAATCCTAAGGATATGGTAAATTCAGATGTGGCTACCATGTCCATTGGTCAAAGTATTGCTGTTACCCCTCTCCAGTTGGTTACAGCTATGTCGGCTATTGCCAATGATGGTGTGCTGTTGAAGCCCCATATCATTAAAGAAATTACTAATGCCGATGGTACTGAGTACAAGTCCTTTGGCAGGGAGGAGGTTGGCAGAGTGCTGGAATCTGCCACAGATAAAACCCTGGTGGGACTTCTAGAGCAGGTAGTTGCCACAGGTGGTGGCGCCAAGGCTGCTGTCAAGGGCTATCGCATTGCTGGTAAAACAGGCACGGCTCAGAAGATTAATGAGCATAGCAGTGGTTATATGGAGGGCAGATATATAGCCTCTTTCTGTGGCTTTGCCCCAGTGGAGGACCCTCGTATTGTGGTGCTGGTGGTTATTGATGATCCATCAGCGGGAGCTTTTTATGGCGGTCAGATTGCTGCTCCGGTAGCCAGGGATATTTTTGCCCAGCTGCTGAGGTTTATGCTTATCAGCCCTTCCAGTGATACCTTTGAGGATATGAACAAGGATAAGGCAAAGACGGAAGCTCCCAAGCCTGTGGATGATGGCAAGGGTATGCCAAATTTGCAGGGCATGAGCATCAAGGAAGCATCCCAGACCTTGGCACAACGGGGGCTGGGTATGGATATTCAGGGCAATGGACTGGCTAGGAGTCAAAGCATTGCCCCAGGTACAGCTATCCAACAGGGACAGACAGTAACTGTTACCTTTAGTCCATAAGGTTCTATATGAGATATACTATATAATTTAAAATAAATATATTTACAAGAGGAGAATAAAAATGCAGGCAAAATTATTTGTTACAGATATGGATGGTACTTTGCTCAACAATGAGCATAAGATTTCTAAGGGCAACAAGCATATGATTAAGCGGGCTGTAGAGGCTGGGGTAGTCTTTACTATTGCCACAGGCAGAATGTATGCTTCCACTCTGCCTTATGCTCAGGAGCTGGAGCTGGATGTGCCAATTATTACCTACAATGGTGCCCTTATTAAGACTGCCAGTGGCAAGGAGCTTTATGCTTCCTATTTGGATGAAGCCGTGGTTAAGGATTTGTTGGATTTTGCTCAGGAGTGCGAGCTGTATATTCATCTTTATAGTGATGACCAGCTGTATTTCATGGCAAATGATGAACATGCTCAGTATTATCAGAAGGCCTGCGGTGTGCAGGGCAAGACTGTGGGGCAAGATATTTATAAATATAATGTTCATGTACCAAAGATGTTGATTATGACCGATACCCCAGAACAGGCAGATGCGGTTATCAAGCTGGTTCAGAAGAAGTTTGGAGGCCGTATTGAGGCTATGAAGTCTGCACCTACCTATGTGGAGCTGATTAAGCCAGGGGTTAATAAGGCTACTGCCATTGCCAAGCTGGCGGAGATTCTGAACATTCCTAGCGAGCAGGTATTGGCTATTGGAGATTCCAGCAATGATGTTAGTATGCTGACATCTGTAGCTATTAGCGTAGCTATGGGCAATGCCAATGCAGAGGCTAAAGCTGCAGCCAGATATATGGTAACAGATAATGAGCATGATGGTGTTGCTGAGGCATTGGAGCGTTTCTGTATGTAAAGGAAATAGCGGAGGTTATTATGGAAAAAGAGAAGGAAAAGGATAAGACTTGCGAGTTTATCATTGTAACCGGTATGTCCGGCAGCGGCAAAACCCAGGCCTGCCGTTATCTGGAGGATATAGGCTATTTTGTGGTGGATAATCTGCCACCGGTATTTATTCCTAAATTTGCGGAGCTGTGTCAGCAGTCTGGGGGCAGTATCAACAAGGTGGTATTGGTAGTGGATACCCGCAGTAGGGAGTTTTTTGATACCTTTACCCATGTGCTGGATGATATGGATAGGGATAATCAGCCCTATGTACTGCTTTTTATGGATGCTTCTGATGCGGCCATTATTCGTCGCTATAAGGAAACCCGCCGTCGTCATCCTATGGCACCTAGCTCTCGTATCAGCGATGGTGTAGCCAAGGAGAGAGAACGGCTGGCTTCTGTTCGGAACAAGGCTACCTATATTGTGGATACCTCAGATTTGAAGAAGATAGATTTGAAGGAAAAGATTCTTCATCTTTTTGCCCCAAGAGTGGGAGAAAAGATGAATATTAATGTAATTTCCTTTGGGTTTAAATTTGGTATGCCTTTGGATGCAGATTTGGTTTTTGATGTGCGTTTCCTGCCAAATCCTTTCTATGTGGAGTCCATGCGTCACAAGAGCGGTGCGGTGCCGGAGGTGGCGGCCTATATTGATCAGTGGCCTGTTACCAAGGAGTTCAAGCAGCATTTGGACAATCTGGTAAATTTCCTGATTCCTCAGTATGAGAAGGAGGGGAAGGCTCAGCTGGTTATTGCAGCGGGCTGTACCGGCGGTATGCATCGTTCTGTATTTATTGCCAACCATATTTATCAGCTTTTGAAGGAAAAGGGCTGTGTTGTAAAGCTGGAGCATCGTGATCTGATGAAGAATGAGGTCTGGGAGCATGTGCGGGAAGAAGTATAAGGGAGTGTTGTAAATGCACTTGTTGAAATGGCTGTATCCAGGCATGAAATTCAAGCGATGGCTGCTTTTGTTTGCTGCTGGCGTAATGATTGTCAGTCTGGGTATAGCGGTGGTTTTTAACTACAAGTATATTGACCACATTGAGGAGGCTATTTTCCGGGCGGTGTATTTGTGGTCTGGTGGCTATGATTATAAATATACCGCCATTGCCGGCTTGATAATGGTGGCTGCTGGTGCAAGTATTATGCTGGTGGCAGCTAAGTTTATTATTAAATCGGTTATTACAGTGCTGCTGCCCTCCAATCCTTCTGAGAAGCTGGTGGACCTTATCTACGAGAAGCGCATGCTGGGCAAGGGGCCTGCTATTACGGTAGTAGGTGGGGGACATGGACTTTCAGTGCTTCTTCGAGGTATCAAGCAGGCTACTTCCAATGTAACTGCGGTGGTTACGGTGGCAGATGATGGAGGCTCTTCTGGCAGGCTTCGTCAGGATTTAGGCATGATTCCTCCTGGAGATTTGCGGAATTGTCTGGTGGCCTTGGCAGATACAGAGCCTTTGATGGAGAAGCTTTTTCAGCACAGATTTGAGGGCAGCAGTGAGCTGTCAGGTCATAGCTTTGGTAATTTGTTTATTGCTGCTATGACTCAGGTAACTGGAGATGTGGAAACAGCCTTGAAGGAATCCTCCAAGGTTCTGGCGGTAAAGGGACAGGTTTTGCCAGCCAGCAAGGAATTTGTCCGGTTGGATGCCATTATGGAGGATGGAACGGTGGTATGTGGTGAATCCCAGATTCCAGAGGCTCATAAAAGGATTCATCGGGTAAAGCTTTATCCAGAGCATGCCGAGGCGGTGCAGTCCTCCTTGGATGCCATTCGCAATGCAGAGGCTATTGTGCTGGGGCCAGGTAGTTTGTATACCAGTGTGATACCTAATCTTTTGGTAGAGGGGATTGGGGATGCTATTTGCCGCAGTAAGGCGGTAAAAATCTATATCTGCAATGTGATGACTCAACCGGGAGAAACTGACGGCTATACCGCTTCTATGCATGTTAAGGCTATTATGGATCATGCAGGCCGTAATGCAGTGGATTATGTAATTGTGAACTCAACGCCGGTGCCAGAGGATTTGAAGCAGAAATATGCAGAAACAGGAGCTTATCCTGTGGTAGTTGATGATGATGCTTTGAATCAGCTGGGGGTAGGCATTATTAAGGCGGATTTGATTACCTCCAAGGATGCCATTCATCATGACCCCAAGAAGCTGTGCGACAGCGTTATGCGGGTAGTGTACGAAACTCTGTGAGGCAGCTATGCCATCTTTTGCAACAGAAGTAAAAAATGAATTGGTTAGAGCCTCCACCCGCAAGACCTGCTGTCAAAATGCAGAGCTGGCAGCTCTTTTGCGGATGGGAGCCTCCATGACCATTGGCCCAGCTATGAATCTGGGCCTGAATTTTGTCACAGAAAATGCAGCTGTAGCCCGCAGGGTGTTGCAGCTTTTGAAGGCCAACGGTCAGGTAAAGCCGGAGGTTACCGTAAGCCGAGCTAAAAGGCTGAAAAAGAATAACAGTTATTTTTTGCGGGTAGCTCCCTCCCCTCAGGTTCGTCCTTTGATGGAATCCCTAGGCATGCTGGGGGACAATGAAGGCTCTGTAGGTCATGATAAGGGCCTTTTGCGGCGGCAGTGCTGTCGTAAGGCTTATTTGCGAGGGGCTTTTCTGGGGGGAGGTACGGTGAACCGGCCAGAGGCCAAGGCTCATTTGGAGTTTGTGGCCAATAGCTATCCCTTTGCCAATACCTTGATGCAGGTGCTAAAAAAAATGGATTTCCCCGTAGGGATTACGGATAGGAAAAACAATTATCAGGTCTATATGAAGGATGGCGAGGAGATTATGGATCTTCTGGCCATGCTGGGAGCCCCTAAGGCGGTAGAACAGCTAGAGGTGGCTCGTAATCTGCGGGAGGTGCGGAATCAGGTCAATCGGCTGGTAAACTGTGAAACCGCCAATCTACAGCGTACAGTCAGTGCCTCGGTGGCTCAGGTGCAGGCTATTCATAAGCTGGAAAGCAGGGGCGAGCTGGACAAGCTGCCTCCTAAAATGGCAGAAATGGCTCGCCTTAGACTGGCTGAACCAGATGCTTCCCTATCAGAGCTGGGAGAAATGCTGGGTATTAGTCGAGGGGCGGCTGCCAATAGACTGCGCAAAATAATGTCCCTGGCGGATAATAGTCCAGGGGATGTAAAGTGAAAAAAGGAGATTTTTCTTTTGGCAAAATATCTTAAATATATATTGGGAGTTCTTGTGGCTGTGGTGCTGGTCTTATGGGGCGGCATCCAATATCTTTTGTCTCAGCCAGAGCCAGAGGGATTTCCTATTCTGGAATATCATATGGTACAGCAGGAGGATCCCAAGGATGCCTATGCCTATAATGTGCCTGTAGAGGATTTTCAGCAGCAGTTGGACTACTTACAGGAACAGGGGTATACTACTATTTCCATTAGGGATTATTTGCGGGCTAAAAAGGGCTTGCTGCAGTTGCCGGAAAAGCCAATTATTCTTACCTTTGATGATGGATACGAAAGCAATTATAAGGAGCTTTTGCCTATCCTGGAAGAGCGGGGCTTGAAGGCTACCATCTTTATGGTGACTAATGATATTGGCAAGGATGGTTATTTGTCCTGGCAGCAGTTAAAGGATATGGAAAAGCGGGGGATTGAAATCGGCAGTCACACAGCTAACCATCTGCCTTTGACGGGTATGTCCCTGGAGGAGGCTAGAGAGGAAGTAAAGCTGTCCAAGCTGTTGATGGAGTGGAATGGCATGAAAACCATTTACACCCTGTCCTATCCTAATGGCAAATATACTACGGATTTGGAGCAGATGTTGAAGGAGGAGGAATATCTGGCTGCGGTAACAGGCGATGCGGGCTTGAATACCTTTGATACAGATCCTTATCAGCTGCAGCGGATAAATATACCTCATCCTACCTTTGGGTTGACAGAGTTTAAATGGAGATTGTTGAAGGGCAGGATTTTTGCCCAGCTGGGATGGAGTCAGCACAAGATAGAATAAAAGGGAGCGATTAAAAAAGTGAAGTTTTGGATGAAAAAAGCATTGGTACTAACGTGCATTGGGTGTAGTCTGCTTACGCCAGCCTATGCCCGGGTACATGGTCAGGATCATACCACTCAGATTGTGGCTATCCAGCCAATCCAAGGGACGGGTACCGTGGAAATTACGCCTGCCCAGGGCAGGGGGGAGCTGCAGCCGGCTCAAAATCAGGATATAGTGGATTTGGCTGTAAATATGGATGTGGATGGTATTCATCCTAAGTACAGCAATCGAGTGCCGGAATCCTGGCATCCTATGGATTCTGTAAATTGGCAGCCAGGCCGGCAGGATAGTCCTCAGCCCCTGAAGAGATGGCCGGTAAAGGTTTCTGATAATGGGGGTACCTTGCTGTTTTCTGATAGTCCTGAATATGTAGAGGAAAATGGTATTCTCTATTCTGATGTGGTGGATGGTAATGGCCGTATTTTTTATTATCATCTGAATAATACTAACCAGAATAAGAAAATTGCCGTTGTTATGGAAAATCAAGGTAAATATACAGCGGTGGTTCATGTGAGCCGTCAGGCCTTGAATCAGCCTAGTGACAATTATCTCTGGGTGGGCAAGACAGCTCAGCAGCAGTTTATGGAAAATCAGGAAAACAGGGATATTTTTGTTTTTGCCGGGCGGAAAAAGCTGTTGGATAATGAGGCGAATAATACCATTGTGAAGCCGGGACAGCTGGTAAATGGTATTTATGATTTTCACACAGATATGCCGGTGCGTTTTTCTGTGATTATGTACAATCCGGGGGAGAATCCTTTGGAGTTTGTGTCTAAGGCCAAGGTACTTCCTAAGGATGAGCATCGTCTTAGGGGTACCTATCAGGGCATGAACCGCATTGTGCGGGCTGTTAAGGAGTATGATCCTTTGCAGGATGGAGCCGTGTTTATTCCTTTGGCGGATAATCAGCGGGATATTTACAGAAAGGGCATTGATGCCACTGATGGCAGTGTTACGGAGAACTACGGCAATTATGGCATTATGTATGAATTGCATATTCCTGTTAAGGGGGATAGTGATATTCAATATTTGCTGTGTCCTCTTGGGGGAGTCTATGCTGGTGCCATGACGGTTAAGGATGAAATGCAGAATCGGAAATACCTGCTTAATGTCCCTGATACCAAGCTTTACTTTGGGGATAGCAAGGTGGATGATTATACTGGCAGTCGTTTCCCTGCTACTGAGAATCGGGATTATATCTACCATACCAGCGAGCTGGAGGATTTGGGCGTATATAGCGGTAAAATGAGGATAAGTTTTGAGTTTTCTCCTCCGGGAGCTTCTAATTTGCCAGTTAATTTTATCTTGATGCCAGCAACTCAGGCTATGGGACTTGCATATAAGTGGCAAAAAATGTAAAATAAGAATTAGATTTTTATATGTTGAAGGAGGTTTACCTTTATGAAGCACATTCAGACTGTTAATCAGCCTACTTTGCAGTTGACCAGAAATTCTGGCGGTTGTGGCGAGTGCCAGGCATCCTGCCAGTCCGCTTGCAAGACTTCCTGCACTGTTGGCAACCAGGTTTGCGAGAGCAAGAAATAAGGTTTAGAGATGAGGCTCCCTTTTAGGGAGCCTTTTTTCGCTTAACTTCCGAAAATATTTTGTGAATTTTATAGGAGAGATAGATATCGTATGAAGGTTGAAATGAAGCAGAAAATCCATAAATTTATCCAGAATGGTATGTATATTTTGCTGGATATTAATAGCGGGGCTGTTCATGTTGTAGATAAAATGATTTTTGATATAATGGACTACTTCGATGGGGAAAATGATGGAGAGGTATTGGCAGAGCTGGCAGGTAAATATGCTGAGGCTGATTTGCAGGAGGCTTTGGAGGAACTTCATTATCTCATGAAGATTCAGCAGCTTTATGCTCCGGATTTGGATGTGCCTCCTACCTTTAAGCAGAAGGGGCTGGTCAAGTCCCTGTGCCTGATGATTGCTCAGGACTGCAATCTCCGTTGCAAATATTGCTTCGGTGATGGGGGCAGCTATGGCCAGGAAAGGGCTATTATGAGTCCGGAAACCGGCCGTAAGGCTGTAGATTTTCTCATTGAGGCCAGCGGCCCTCGCAAGCATTGCGAAATGGATTTCTTTGGGGGCGAGCCTCTGATGAATATGAAAACCGTTAAGGCGGTTACGGAATATGTTCGTCAGCGGGAAAAGGAAACTGGCAAGAAGTTTAAGCTGACCTTGACCACTAATGGTATTTTGCTCAATGATGAAAATATCAAATGGCTTAATGATAATGAATTTTCATTGGTGCTTTCTCTGGATGGCCGCAAGGAGGTTCATGATGCCATGCGTCCATGTGTGGGAGGACAGGGCAGCTATGATAAGGCTGTAGCTAATTTCCACAAGTGTCTGGATAGCCGCAAGGGCGGGGATTATGACTATCGTGGGGTATATACCTACCTCCGTGGCACCTATACCAAGAATAATATGGATTTTACCAAGGATGTATTGTCCATGAATGACGAGGGCTTTGATATTCTTTCTATGGAGCCAGTGGTGCTGAAGGATAGTCCTTTGGGCTTTACTGATGAGGATTTGCCTAGTATCTCAGAGGAATATGATAAGCTGGTAGAGGCATATCTGGAGCGCTGGAGAAAGGGGAAGGGGTTCTTCTTCTTCCATTTCAATATGGATTTGTCCAATGGCCCATGTGTAGCTAAAAGACTTTCTGGTTGTGGGGCTGGCCATGAATATTTTGCGGTAGCGGAGAATGGGGATTTGTATCCATGCCATCAGTTTGTAGGCCGGGAAAAATATCGTCTGGGCTCCTTGGATGAGGGGGTAACTGATCAGCATTGGCCTCAGTATTTCCGTGAGAGCCATGTGCTGAATAAGGAAAAATGCCGGGATTGCTGGGCTCGGTTCTTCTGCTCCGGTGGGTGTCATGCCAATGCGGATTTGTTCCACGGAGATATTCGCCAGCCATATGAAACCGGCTGTGAGATTCAGAAAAAGCGTTTGGAATGTGCTATTGCCGTGCAGGCTATTATGAAGCTGGAAAAGAATAAATAATTTTAATAAAAAACGCTCATGAAAATTTTGTACCGACCCCAAAAAGTTAGACCTAAAATCTAATTTTTGGAGGTCGGTTTTTTTGGCAAAATATAGTTATGAAT
>CAKPYV010000003.1 GCA_934203205.1 uncultured Anaerovibrio sp.
TATCATACCATAAAATTGTAATTTGAACAGTATTTATTTATAAATTTTTATAAGTTTATTTTAACTGTTGCTTACCCTTCCTGTACAGTTAGATTTTACCAATGATTCAAGATTATGTCTAATATAAAGCACTGATAATACATTAGGCTAGCTGTTTTTGTTAAGCCAGCTGTTGACATAACTGTAAAAGCTGTTCCAGCTTGGCTACAATACGTTTTTGCTCGGCTAATGGTGGCAGAGGAATTAGCGCCTTATATAATTTTGCATCATTTATCGCTGGATATGCTACTCCCTTGGCATTTTCTGTCGAATTTGCGTAGGAGTCAAATTCTGGACACAATAAATAATAAAATAAAAATTTGTTATAAAATCCTGTATGACAAGTTAAAACTGCAAACCCCGTGCTTGCAATAGGCTGAAAACTAAATTCTCTATCCACTATACATATATTATGTAAATACGGCCGAACCGTAGAATAAAGAATATCTCCCTTTCCTACTATTCTTCTTGCCCTCGATGGAGCACTACCACTTTCTATTATGTTATCTTTCCGATTAAGCCGATGAAATCTGTTATCTATGGAACCTATATCTATGTAGCAAAAAGTATCCATCGGTTTTGTTTGTCCTCTACTATATACCAAATCTTTCAATCTGCACCAGCACCAATTTTCTGGTATTTCAAAAGGGATTTCCTCTTCCGTTATTTCAGGCAATGGTTTTTCTTTTTTGATTTTCTTTGCTTGCACCAGCTGGGCTTTTTCCTTTTGGATGGCTTTCAGTAGATCCCTGCCATTGCCTTCCTCTGGTCTTTGCTCCACCAGCTTGCCCTCTATGGCCTGTTGGAGAAGACTATTTTTCAACTGCCCAGGAAATTTGCTATTTAGCTCTTGTAGTTCCTGATAGGCCTGAGCATAAATTTCCACCTGAGGCAAAATTTCTGCCAAACGGGCTACTATGCGTTTCTGCTCCTCCAATGGTGGCAATGGAATTAAAATATTCCTCAATGTATTTAATCCAACTGTTTTTTGTGCCGTACCAGTGGCTTTAGCATCACATTGTCTTTTTACAGTATATGATCCGAGCACAATATACAAATAGTTTACACACTTGATAGGTTTTAACAATGCTATATGACGTTGAAAACAAAACTTTTTTGTTGTATTTACCTTAATAGGAATACCATAGGAGCCTGTAACTGTAAACAATATGTCTCCTACTTCACTGATTCTATTAGTTGACAGTGACTTATAGTAATCTTCATCCACAAATCTTGTATTTGATAAATCCAAGATTCCCTTTGATACATTAGAAATCACTATAAATGGTATTCCACTTGAAGTTTGAGGTGGTGCTTGATGGTCTCCGTCTATAATGCTTTTGCAAATATCCCCCAACCTACACCAGCACCAATTTTCTGGTATAGCAAAGGGAATTTCCTCTTCCTTTATTTCTGGCAGGGGCTTTTCTTTTTTGATTTTCTTGTATTGCACCAGCTGGGCTTTTTCCTTTTGGAGGGCTTTCAGTAAGTCCCTGCCATTGCCTTCCTCCGGTCTTTGCTCCACCAGCTTGCCCTCTATGGCCTGTTGCAAAATACTGTTTTTTAGCTGTTGTGGTGTCACGGCTTTACCTCCAGCATGGCTTCAATCTGAGCCAGTACATCATCAATCTTTTTATTTAGGCTGGTGCGCTTCCTTTGGTACTGAGCAATCAGCTCCTCTGGTGGCAGAATTTCCTCCTCTTCATGGGGATAACCACACAAATCCAGATTGTAGCCATTGTCAGCAATTTCCTGAGGCGTATATACCTTGGCTTTGGGCCACTGCTCCTCCATAATTTCCTGTCGGTGCTGCCACCAATCCATGAGTGGCGCAAAATGCTCCAGCTTCATAGGCTTGGTTTTGGAAAAATGCTTGTACCCCTCTGGCATATCCAAACGATAAAACCACACCTTGCCCTGATGCACCACATTATCAAAGAAAAGAATATTGGTGGTAATAGGTGTATAGGGCGCAAATACACTGCCAGGCAGACGGATTACAGTATGGAGATTGTACTCCGTCAACAGCTTTTTCTTGATATTGATTTTGGCATTGTCGTTGCCAAAAAGAAAGCCGTCAGGAAGAATTACCGCCCCACGGCCATTGGCTTTCAATCTATACATAATCACCGACATAAAAAGGTCAGCGGTTTCACTACTGGCCAAATCATCAGGAAAATAACCCTTGACTCCGTTATCCTCATGGCCGCCATAGGGAGGATTCATTAATATAACATCAAATTTCTCCTCCTCAGTATAATCCAACACATTTTTCAGCAAGGAATTACCATGAACAATAGCAGGATTTTCCATATCATGCAGCAACATATTGGTAATACACAAAAGATATGGAAATGGCTTTTTTTCCATGCCGTAAATAGAAGCATCTACCAGAGCTGCATCCTTGGTATCTACTACCTGCTGTCTCAGCTGTCCCAGCCAAGCTGTACAGAAGCCTCCCGTACCACAGGCAAAATCTGCCATTCTTTCCCCCAGACGGGGAGCAATCATTTGGGCCATAAATTCCGTAACAGCACGAGGTGTATAGAACTCACCAGCAGAGCCAGCGGCCTGCAGCTCCTTGAGAATGGTTTCGTAGATTTCACCAAAGGCATGGCTTTCCTTGGTATCCTCAAAATCCACCTCATTAACCACATTGATAACCTGCCGGAGATAAACTCCATCCTTCATATAGTTGTTGGCATCCTCAAAGGCTGCCAACACAATGGATTTTTTCATAGGGGTATCGGCCTGAATCCGGATGCCCTCCAGGGCTATCTGGCCAGAAGTGCCCTTTACATCCTTGCCCTTCAACACAGAAAAAAGGGTGTTGTTGACAAAATCCAAAAGAGCTTCCCCCGTCAGGGACTGATTCACCGCCCAATTCCGCCAACGGCAAGGCTCTGGAATAATGGATTGATAATCATCATCCTCAAACTCCCAGATTTCCTCTTTGGCATCATATACCTTCAAAAACAAAATCCATACCAGCTGTTCAATTCGCTGGGCATCACCGCTAATACCGGCATCCATACGCATAATATCCCTTATGCGTTTGACAAATCCACCTACTGCCATTTTTTAACCTACCTCATCCTCGTATAAATATTTTTTTAGTTCCTGTACAGCCTGCAGGTATTCCTTTTTGCCGCCAAAAAGCTTGGCAATCCTCTGAGGACTGCCAAATTTGACAAAATCTGCCAGCTTCAGGACCTGAGTTTTTTCCATTTCCTTAATACCCAAATCCATATATTTTTGCAACAGAACATCTAATACCTCTCTAGCCGCAGGGCCGAAACGGCTAAAGACATCCTTTTTCTTTACATGGGCAGCCCGCTCCCTACGGGTAAGAGCCTTTTTGCCATAGGCAATATAGCAGATAAAATCAAAATCATCTACATCTGCCATACCTTGATCCTCTTTTAGCTTGTCAATATCAATACCTGCCTGAGCCAGATGCTCTGCTATAACAGCCTTCCGTTCCTGCCCCTGCCATTGGCGGACAAAAGCCTCCAGAGAAGCATATTGCCCTAGAATATTCTTCTTGGTGTAATCAATAATATTTTCCTGTCGAAGCAGCTTGCCATGGGTATCGTAGACTGCAATGGTTTCATTGATAACCCGCACCTGACAACCTTCCTCTGTGACAAAATATACCAGTCGAGAACCATCCGTATCTGGCAAGCCATTTCCGGAGTTTTCATCTGATTCTTTGGCATCGGAATCACCTGATTTATCATCTTTGCCACCTTCACTCTCCTGGTCAGAAGCTTTGTCACTGCCAAAGCCTTCCACCTGCTCCACCGGACCATCCCATTGGGGATCTGCAAACAGGGTGGTAATATTGCGAAAATCCATGACCACAAAGCTAAGCTTTCCTTCTTTTTCCCGCAATCTTGTACCACGGCCAATAATCTGCTTGAAGCTGGTCATGGAGGAAATCATTTTGTCCAGCACGATTAATTTGGTCATTTTGCAATCTACCCCGGTGGACAAAAGCTCCGAGGTGGTGGCAATAACTGGATAGCTGGCACTGGTAGAAATAAAATATTTCAGCTTGCTTTTGCCGTATTCATCACTGCCAGTTATCCGCACTACATAATCAGGATGCTTTAGCACCATATCCTGATTGCAGTTATTCAGAGCAATGCGCATCCTTTCTGCGTGGTCCTCATTGGTACAGAAAACTATGGTTTTCTGCATTCTGCCAGTGGTCTTGAGATAGCGGGTAATCGTGGCAGCTACCTGATTGATTCTGTCCTGGAGTACCAGATTGTAATCATAATCCCGGTTGTTGTACTCTCTATCCTCTATTTCATTGCCAAAATAATCTCGCTGTCCCTTGGTAGGCCGCCATCCGTCAGAAATGTCCATGGTTATCTTGATAACCTTGAAGGGAGCCAAAAAACCGTCATTGATACCGTCATTCAAACTATAGGTATAAATAGGTTCATTGAAATAATCTATATTGGAGGTGGACTTGGTTTCCTTGGGGGTAGCGGTCATGCCCAACTGAATCCCATTGCTAAAGTATTCCAATACCCTGCGCCAACGGCTGTCTTCCTTGGCTGAGCCACGGTGACACTCATCCACAATAATCAAATCAAAAAAATCCGGCTGAAACCACTGGCGAAAATGCTCCTGCCCATCATCTCCCACCATTTGCTGATAAAGGGCAAAATATATCTCATAGGCAGGCAGAGTGGCTTTGTCAGCTTTGGCAAAATTGATTTTGATAGATGTTTTTCTCAAAGGGGCAAAGTCCTGCTCCAAGGTTTGGTCTACCAGTATATTTCTGTCAGCTAAATAAAGCACCTTTTTGACCATGCCAGCTTTGAGAAGTCGGTAGACAATCTGAAAGGCGGTATAGGTTTTGCCTGTGCCTGTGGCCATTACCAACAGCAGACGCTTCTGTCCCCTAGCTATTGCCTCTACAGATCTATTGATAGCAATACGCTGATAATATCTAGGAGGATAGGTATTGACATTGGTATAATAAGCCTGGTCTATAATGGCTTCCTCTGCCTGAGATACCACCTGTCCATGATTAGCGAAGGCTCTATATCTAGCCTCTAGCTCTGCCTCGCTAGGAAAATCCTCCAAGGCCAGCTGTCTTTCCAAACCTGTGAGAAAATCGTGCTCCATAAAAGCATCTCCATTGGAACTATAGGCAAAGGGCAAATCCAACATCTGAGCATAGGTCATGGCCTGCTGCAATCCCTGGGATACAGAATGCTTATTGTCCTTGGCTTCTACTACGGCCAAGGGCTTGTTATCCCTCATATAGAGAATATAGTCTGCCCTCTTAGGGCTTTCCCGATGAGCCATATTGCCTCGAAGGCTGATTCTGCCATCTGTGATTTTTGTTTCCATGGTAATCCTATGAAGAGGCCACTTTGCTGTAATCGCCGGAGTTATATATCGCAGCTTAATGTCCTCCTCAGACATTTGCTTTTTGTCCATAATCATTGTCATCCAAACCAGCTCACATTTCTGCCACAAGGGCTGCCGAAAATACCGCCAACGGCCTGTGATGATGAAAGCCGTAGGCAACTTGTTTTATTTAAATTTTACCAATGAAAATTACCCCTGTCCACTAATAAGATAAAAATTCCTAAGACCTCCACAAAAGATCTTCAGCAAAAAGAAATTAACCTTGAGGAATTATTGAACTATTTAAGAAAACTTATAAAAGAGGAGACGCCAGATTGTTTAAAAGAAAACTCAGAATTAAAATGTTTGATACGAATATACGACTTGTGACATCAGCATATAAGCGCAGGTACAAAACCACAGAGGAAAAAGTGAGAGAAATAAGCCTAAGCAGATTGTCTCCATTGGCAAGAAGGCAGCTGTATTGTAAAAATACACAAAATAAATATGGGGCTGGCGACTAATTTCTTAGTGCGTCAGCCCCTTTTTATGGTTGATAATTTGCGACAATCCTCTGTATGCCCATATCACCATATTCTAAAAATAAAGCTTTCAATAAACTACAATTAAACTACGATTTTGCCTTTTACGCAATCCATTTTGGCCAGAATATTAGCTAGAGTAACCAGCTCCTCTTCCGTAAAACTGATTCCCTTCCCCATGCGCTGATGATCCTTGGACCAGGAACGAATTTCAAACTTAGCCTCTCCATCGTTCCAGGCAACTTTGTTCAGTTCTTTTTTCCAACCATTTGACATAGTGCTTATAACACCCTCTCTTTTTTCAACATTATAAGTAATCCCACTTTCCCCTACAATTGGCCGAAATCCCATTTCTTTTACCTCCTAATAATATGTTTTAAGCTTTATTTCATGTTTATAATATAACATGTTACATATCGCCTGTAAATCGTTCTAAATTTATCATTATTGTTTTTTAGGGCATTTTTCTTTATAAAATAATGTATAAAATACCCCTAAAATCTGCCAAACCTTTTGACTGTAAGTTGAACACTCATTTATCAAAAAACATCGTATCTCCTTAGCTTTAGACATGTGGAGTGTCAATCTATTTTTCACCACGAAAAAGGACATAACCCATAAAGGATTATGTCCCTAAAAACCGTATTATTCACCAACAGGCTTGGCAAAAATCATTCTGCCTGCAGAGGTCTGCAAAGCAGATGTTACCTCAACCTCAATGGCTTTGTTCAGGTGATAGCGGCCATTCTCAATAACAATCATGGTGCCATCATCCAGATAGGCAATTCCCTGTCCCTGTTCCTTGCCTTCCTTGACTACTGTTACATGCATATTTTCGCCTGGAATAACCACCGGCTTTACTGCATTGGACAAATCATTAATGTTCAATACTGGCACACCCTGCAGCTCAGAAACCTTATTCAGATTGTAATCATTGGTTACAATCTTGCCTCCCAGCTGCTGGCCCAAACGTATCAGCTTGGAATCAACCTCGGTAATATCCTCAAAATCCTGATTGATTATCTCTACCTGCAAGCCACTTTCTGTGCGAATTTTTTGCAGAATATCCAAACCTCTGCGTCCTCGTACTCTTTTCAAAGCATCTGCAGAATCTGCAATATGCTGCAGCTCTTCCAGCACAAACACAGGAATCAACAGCTTGCCATCCAAAAAGCCTGTACCACAAATATCTGCAATACGGCCATCTATAATGACGCTGGTATCCAACAGCTTACAGCCTACCAGACTGTCATAGCTGCCATAACCTCCTGCTGGCATAGCCGGAGCCACAGGAGCAGGCTGAGCTGCAGGCTGGACAGTGCCATCCTCCCCCAGTTTTTCCCTTGGCTTTTTCTTTAGCTTCATCATTCTGCCAAAAAGCTCACCAATTTCCTTTTGCTTGCGTACAACAATATGAATGCCCAAATAACCAAATACAATGCTGAACAGCACTGGCAGGTAGTTACCAATTACAGGAATATTGGCAAAGGTTCCACCTAACAAATTCGCAATTATAAGTCCAATGGCCAAACCAACAACGCCAGCAATAACATCCTGCAAAGGCATCTTGCTGAGCTGTCCTTCAACCCAGATAGAAAATTTCTGCAGCTTGGCAACAAAATATGGAGATACCAGATAACCTGCAATGCCACCGACAACCATACCGACGCCTATCAGGATAACATTGGCCATAGTCAGCTTGTACAGTCCCATATCAGTCTTTAGTACCTCGGTACTAATCAACTCTGTCAATACAGGACTAGCCAAATGCAGTATCACACCACCTATTACTGCCAACAATACAGTAACAAAGAAACGTATAACTCTTATTAGCATCATTTCACCCCCTTTCGCAACGTAAAATATATAGTATCAGAATGAAAATATCCTGTATACTGCTGATTTGCTCCTTTAGTCCCACAATCAATTAAAGTGTTTATTTGACACACCATTAGCATAAAAACAGCCTGTTGCACAAACAGGCTGCTAACATTCTTTGTAGAGACTATAGACTAATTATCCTTCTTATCAATCTGCTTCATCAGCCATTCCTCAGCCTGCTCCACAGAGCCAGCCAAGGCATAAGACAACTCACTGAGGAAAATCTGTCTTGCCAAATCCAAAAGCCGCTTCTCGCCACCGGAAATTCGCTTGCGCCTATCCTGAAGAATCAGGTTGCGAATTACCGCTGCCACCTCCAGAATATCGCCAGACTTCAATCTGTTAAGATTAACATGGAATCTTTTGTTCCAGCTGCCTACAGGCTTCTCACCAGACTGCTGCAATACCTCAGCCACCTGCTCTATAGTTTCTGACGGGGAAATCTGCCTCAGGCCGATACCCTCTGTATTGTCCGTGGGAATCATAATCCTAATACCGCCTATTGGCAGTTGGAGAATGAAGTACTGCTTTACAGTGCCCATAATCTCACATTCTTCAATACCTGTGATTTCTCCTGCGCCGTGCATAGGATAAACCACTTGATCACCAACCTGCAACAAACACACCCCCTCTTACCAATTAACCATACAATTAGATTATAGCACAAATTAATTCATAAGAAAAGCAATAATTTTATCATATATATAGAACCATGTCAATATATTATCTAAATTCAACTGTTATTCTCTAGGCATGGCATATCGCAAGGCTTCGGTAAGATCCCCTGCTCCATACAGCTTCATGCCAGTCAAAGCCTTTTCTCCCTTTAGTTGTTCATAGTTCTTTCTTGGCAGTACAGCACTGGTAAAGCCCAATCTGGCAGCTTCTCTCAGTCTGCCCTCGGCCTGGCTTACCGCCCGGACTTCTCCAGACAGCCCCACCTCTCCAAAAACTATAGTCTGAGGCCGCAAGCGGCGGTTAGCAAAGCTGGAGGCCATAGCCACACAAATTCCCAAGTCTGCTGCCGGCTCATCTATGCGAATACCACCAGCAACCTTGACAAAAACATCACAGGCACCAATGGCCAGATGAACCCTTTTCTCCAACACCGCCAACAACAGCTGCAATCTCTTGATATCCACAGAATCCGAAGTTCGTCTAGGAGGCACATAGGGAGTCTGAGCCACCAGAGCCTGCACCTCCACCAGCAGAGGCCTGGTTCCCTCCACAGTAGGCACAATAATACTGCCTGCCTCATCGGTACGCTCGGATAAAAACAGCTTAGAGGCATCTGGCACATCAATCAGCCCAGTTTCCCGCATTTCAAAAATACCGATTTCATTGGTACTGCCAAAACGATTTTTTACCGCCCGCAACAATCTGTATTCTGAATTGCTACCGCCTTCAAAATACAAAACCGTATCCACAATATGCTCCAAAACTCTAGGTCCAGCCAAGGTGCCGTCCTTGGTTACATGTCCCACCACAAAGGCAGCAATACCATTGGTTTTGGCTACCCGCAGAATTTCTACCGCACATTCCCGTACCTGGCTGACACTGCCGGGAGCACTTTGAATATCTGGCCGAAAAATGGTCTGAATGGAATCCACCACCAGCAAATCAGGCTTTAGCTTCTCTACATGGTGTTCAATGTTTTCCAGATTGGTTTCGCTTACCACCAGCAAATCATTGTGAACAGCCTCCAGTCTATCGGCTCGCATTCTCACCTGACGAACACTTTCCTCACCAGTTACATAGAGAACCTTTTTCCCTAGGGCCGCTTCATTGGCACACACCTTCAAGGTAAGACTGGATTTGCCAATACCTGGATCACCTACAATCAATACCATGGAGCCAGGAATAATCCCCCCTCCCAGTACCCTGTCCAGCTCCTGAGAGCCTGTGGTCATTCTAGGCAGATCCTCCACAGTTACCTCACTGATAGGACAGGGGGTGCTGGACTGGGACAACCCCAAATTCAATCCCCGAGAAACATTCCGTTCCTCCTTGACAATCTCCTCCACCAAGGTATTCCACTGACCACAGCCGGGACATTTCCCCAGCCATTTGGGAGTATCATAGCCACAGTTCTGGCATACATACATTGTCTTTTTCTTTGCCATGCTTTTTTTATCTCCATTTCCGCCAGCACTGCTTTAAAAGCTTGATAGTCCATCTCCCCAGCCATACTACAGCAATGGCAAAATTCAGAAAAAAATTGCCAAGGCTATACCAAAAGCTTTGCCGCCCCAATCTGTTGTATTTTGCCATTTGCCACACCTGTCCCTTTCTTTAATAAAGGCTTAGGAAGCTCTTTTCAGGAAAATTGAGCCAAGGTGCTGAACAAGGCCCGCAGCAGCTTGGTTCTAGGCTCAGGAGGCATATTCTCATAGGCAGACTTGGCGGTCTGCAAAAGCAAAGTACATTCTCTGGTACTAATCATTTCATGCTGTATCAAATAACGCAGCATGGCCTTGATTTCCACAAACTCCGTATCCTTGTCCAGCTTCTCCAACATTTCCTGATAAATAATATTCTTCAAAGGCACCCGTACTACTCTAATAAAGCCTCCCAGACCACGGCGGGATTCTACAGAAAACCCCTTGTCATGGGTAAATCTGGTATTTAGCACATAGCTAATCTGAGAGGGGGCACAGGAAATTTCATCGGCTATATCCGTTCGACGAAGTTCCACCTGCCCGGTCTGCTGTTCCGCCAATCTGGTCAAAATATAATCTTCAATTAAATCTGCTATATTGCTCATAATAACACCCTGTTTCTTTTAATTTGCTTGACAATTTGACCTTTACTTATATTATATTTGACATTTTGACATTCAGCAAGCATTTTTTCTATTTTTAAGAAAAAGAGCCATGATATCTGCCAAAATGGCATTATCATGACTCTCCCTAGTATTAGCACAACATCCCACCCCTAGAGGTTAGGAACACAGGACACCTGGTTATACTTTTTTGTTGGCAGAATGAATCTGCTCCTTGGCCTGATTCATAGCCTGCATTACGCCCCCTACATCGTTGTGAATGGTATTGATGGCAGAATTCATCTTAGCCAACACAAAGTCAAACATCTGGTCAGCATAACGTTCTGCATCATCCTTCAGCTGCTTAACATAAGCCTCAGTTTCCTGACGCTGCTGCTTAACATAGGCCTCATTTTCCTCCCGCTGCTGCTTCACATAGGCATCGGTTTCTTCTTTCTGCTGCTTTACCCAGGCAGTGGTCTCATCCTGAAGCTTCTTGACACTTTCCTCAGTCTGATTCTTAACATTCATAGCTTCCTCTTTGGCCTGAATTACCAGGACATTTTCATCCACGGTTTTCTGGGCAAAAAGCTTAGCCTTATCAATAATCTCCTGAGCTTCCTTGTTGGCTCTTTCAATAATCTGGTCTGCTTCATTCTGAGCCACACTAATAATTTCATCCCTGCGACGGCACACTTCTAAAGCCTCGTTGACCTCCCGAGGAATCTCATTGCGAAGATTATCCATCAAATGAAAAAGCTCATCATCCTTGACCAGTACCTTTTCCAAAAGAGGAACTCTATGTGCCCCAGACACATAATTCTCAATTTCGTCTATTGCCGCATCAATCTTCAGCATAGCTTCTTCATTCATAGATAATACCACCCTTTATTTTTAAATCAAATCCTACTCTTCAAATATCTATATACATTGTGGGGTACCAGTTTGGAACAATCCCCGCCAAATCTGATAATCTCCCGCACCACAGAGGAACTAAAGCTATTGTATTCCGGCTTCCCTAACAGAAACATGGTATCCAGCTCCGGATGCATGGCCTTGATAATCTGAGCCTGCCCCTGCTCATATTCATAATCTGTTACTGAGCGAAGGCCCCGAACTATCACCTGAATATCTTCCTTGATCATATAATCAGCCAACAGGCCGTCAAAGGAGATTACCTTTATATTATCAAGATGAGCTGTGGCCTGCGCCAGCAGGTCAATACGCTCCTCCACAGACAAAAGAGGCTTCTTGCGGATATTGTTAAAAACCCCTATATAAACCTCATCAAAAATATGGGAAGCTCTCTGAAATATATCAATATGTCCCAGGGTAACCGGATCAAAGCTGCCCGGACAGATGGCTCTTTTCATATGCAATCAACCTTCCTCTACAGGCAGATGATAAAAATTTATCTGAGTTGTTTTACCGTATTGCTGGTTTTTGACCATTTGCAGACGAATTGTAGCTGGCAGCTCCGGCTCATCTCCGCCGTACTCCATGACCACAATAGCATCCGGAGCCAGCAATTGGCTATTCTCCAACTGCTCCAAAGCTCTGTGGGCCAATCCCTGATGATAGGGCGGATCACAAAATACCAGGTCAAATTGCTGGCCCGCTGTCTCCAACCTGCGAAGCTGGGCAAAAACATCTCCCTTGAGAATCTGGCACTTATCTGCCAAGCGGGTATGCTTGGCGTTATCCGCAATAATCTCTGTAGTAGCCTTGTCTATAAAGGTACAGCTATCCGCTCCCCTACTTAGAGCCTCCAGCCCCAAACCTCCAGTACCAGCAAAAATATCCAGCACTCTGCCACAGGCATCACTGCCTAGAATACTAAATAGGGATTCCTTTACCCGATCAGATGTAGGACGGGTACTCATTCCCTTGGGAGTTTTCAAATTGCAGCCCTTGGCCAAGCCTGTAATAATACGCATAATCAACCTCAAATTTAAATTTCACATTATATTTTAACATATTTGAAGCTAATGGTGAATAGAAAATCAATACAATTTTTCTAAGACATCATCATCAATTTTAAAGGTGTGCTCGGGAGCAGGATAGCTGCCAGCCTTAACCTCTCTATCATAAGCCTGGAAAGCTTCCTTCATAGCGCCCCCCAGCTCCGCAAAATGCTTCACAAATTTTGGTGTATATTCACTAAACAGGCCCAGCATATCCTGATAAACCAAAATCTGTCCATCACAGCCAGCTCCCGCACCAATACCAATGGTAGGAATATCCAGCTTCTTGGTAATCATATCCGCCAGCTTGGCAGGAATACATTCCAGAACCACGGCAAAGGCACCAGCCTCCTGAATAGCCAAAGCATCCTCAATCAGCTTTTGAGCCCCTGCCTCAGTTTTACCCTGAACACGATTGCCACCTAATGCGTTAACAGACTGAGGAGTAAGGCCCAAATGTGCCATAACAGGAATACCTGCATCTGTAATAGCCTTAATCTGAGGACATACTGCAGCGCCCCCCTCCAGCTTAACAGCATTGGCCCGGCCTTCCTTCATTAAACGGCCTGCATTCATTACAGCCTGCTCTACAGAAACCTGATAAGACATAAATGGCATATCAATAACCACCATAGTATTGTGACAAGCTCTGGCTACAGCATGGCCAAAGGTAATCATATCCTCCATAGTAACGGAAATGGTATCAGGCAGTCCCAGCATAACATTTCCCAGAGAGTCCCCTACCAGAATACCATTAATGCCTGCTTCCTCCTCCAGCTTGGCGGTAGAGTAATCATAGCAGGTAAGCATGGAAATCTTCTCACCCTGCTGCTTCATCTTCAAAAAGGTTGCTACTGTATTTTTCATAATATATCTTCCTTTCCTACCAAAATCGACTCAATTTCTATCCCCTTTGAGTCTGCTATATTCCTCTGCTAATAGTTGACTATAACTATACTCTAATAATTCTCTCATAGGCTTTTCCTGATAATCAGCTTTGCCCTTTTGGGCAACTTCCATCAGTCTTTCTGACAAAAGAAGGTACAACAGTCTATCCTTAGGCTTTTTCAGCACAGATAAGTGCTTGGCCACTGTGGAAACATCTCCCCGCTGTACCGGGCCTGTCAGCGCCTTAACAGGCCCTACCTGAGCCACATGCTGAGCATTACCAAGAAAAATCTTCTTCAAGGCATCCATAGCTGTTTCTGGCTGAAAGCCACATTCCATCAGCATAGCCTGAGCCTCAGCAAAAAGAGCTACTACCTGATTGCTGACAATGGAAGCGGCAGCATGATACTTGGGCTTACACTTAGAATCAATAACCTGCACCTTAAGGCCTGTACTTCGCAGCCATTTCAGCATATCCTCCAGTCTGGAAGCTGTTCCCTCTAAGGCAAAAAAAACATCCGCTAATTCCCTGTAGGAGTGATATTTATCACTTACAGCAAATAACGGATGAACTGAGTATCCACAGGCTCCCTGAGCCTCTATATCAGGAAAAGTCTCACCGGCAGCTGCCGCACCGCTGGCATGACACAGTATCTTCCCTCGAATCGATTCTTGGCACAACTCCTTATATATCTGAGGAATTATTCCATCCGGAACAGTCAAAAACAATATATCACAAGCCTCCAGCAGCTTTGCTGGTACATCATAAACCCGGCTGTTGGTGAACGCTGCTGCCTCCTGGGCAGATTGAATATTGCGACTATGATAGCCTACAACTTCTATATCATGCTCACAAAAATACTTGCCTAGGGTAAAACCTACCCTGCCTGCTCCAATAAAACCAATTTTCATATATATCACCACCTTCATACCCGGATGAATTGGCGATTCAAGAAAAAGATAGTACAGTTCCTGCACAGCCAAGACTGTAATGAATACCGTCCATCGTTGTCATATTAACACATACTATTGCAAAAGTAAAGTACGAGGCAAACAAGAAAAACATCCCTATGCCTAGTACATAGGGATGTTTCATGAAAAATTATTCTTCTACCTTAGGAATACGCTTATCCATGCCCTTGATATGGCCCAAAAGCCACACAGCCAAGAAATCAATAATCTCCAACAAGCCGGCATGCTGATTTTCATCAATATCCTTTAAATCATAGGATTCCAGCTTTTCAATAAACTGAGCATGCTGATGCATCTGGCTAAACCGTTTGCCATAGTTAATGCTCTTCATATACTCTTCTTCATGACCAAAATGGTACTTGGTATAATCCTTCAGTTCCTCCAGAACAGCTGCAATTTCATCATATTTGTCCAGCTTGAACTGGTTAGTCAGCAAATCATAGGCTCTATTAGCAATTTCAAAAAGCTTGGCATGCTCTTCGTCAATCATTTTAATACCGGTATAATATTCTTCCGTAAATTCGTATTTCATAAAAAAACCTCCCCAATCAGATTTATATCTTCATACCATTATTATACACAAATTTGAGCAAAAATCCATTATTCTTATAAACATTTTTCCAAAAAATTTTACTTGACATCCTCCCCTTCTATCTGTATAATATTTATTGTTGTAATTGAGCAACTGAACTTCATATAGGGGTATCGCCAAGTTGGTAAGGCACTGGATTCTGAATCCAGCATTCGTAGGTTCGAGTCCTGCTACCCCTGCCATTGAGTATAACCGCTTCTTTGGAAGCGGTTTTTTTGCGTCCAAGATTAGAGAATTTTTCTAACAGATAGCAAAACAGGGAGCATTCTCAGCCCAGACTGAAATACTCCCTTGAAATATATTATTCTGTTTTAGAACCGCTTAGGCTGAACAAACAAGGCCTTAATGGTAATATTAACCTTCTTAACTACCATGCCTGTCATATATTCTACATCCTTGCGAACCTGAGTCTGCAACTTCTGTACCAAAGTAGGAATATGCTTGCCATAGGTAATAACCACCTCACAGCCAATAACAATGCCAGCTGCTTCAAAGCCTACTTCTCCATCACCCTTGTAGACATGTTTTATCTTTACATCAGCTACCTTGGTAACATTCTCTCCATCTACCAGCAACTTGCGCACAATGGCCTTCAAGGCCCAGTCATCAATAATCAGCTTGCCATAATAGCTGAATACTGGGCGCACAATGGATTTTTCTCCCAGAGTCCGCCGTCTATCCCCATCTCCCCGCTTCTTCTTCAAGAAAGAGTTTATAGGATCTACCAGATAACCAGAAAAATGTGGTTTCAATTCGATGGTTGGTACAGGAATAATATGCTTGCCTTCCCGCAATCTATGGAAGCGAGCCTTTTCCATCTCAGACTGAGTAGCAATTTCCTCAATATGCACAAAATGGGAAATCTCTGGCAGTTTCAGCGCTTTGGCTATTTTTCGTGCCATATTCTCGGATGTACCCAGAATAAGAATCCGCACTGGCTTAGTTTCTTCAATTGCTTTGCGTACTTCCTCTGCATGACCTGGCAGCACAAAGATAGCTCGCTTCACAGCCAGTACCTTATTCTGCTCCCGCTTGGCAGATTTACCGGCAATTATTTTGCCGTCCTTTATCAACAGGCCATCATCAATAATGGCATCTGCCTGGTTGTTATGGGCAACCAAAAGAGCACGATGACTTTTTCCGGTGCCACTTGGCCCCACTAAAGCTATAACCTCCATAGTACCCTCCATTTTCTATATCCAGAAATCCAATCTTGTCTATTTGCAATAGCTTTCCAATATAACACCTTTATAGTTCAGGCTTTCTGTACAATTCCTCAGCGTAGCAATCCTCTACTACAAATTCTCCTATCTGCTGGGGCCATCTACCTGGTATGCCATGAAAATCAGAACCGCCAGTTACCAGCAAATGATATTTTTCTGCCAACTCCAGATACCGTCTGGTATCCTCCTCATCATGTTTGGGATAAATAGCTTCAATGCCCTCAATACCGTTTTTCAACAGATCCTCCACTAAAGCATCATTATGTATCAGCTTGGGATGGGCCAGTACCGGCGTACCACCGCTATTCTTTATCAAATCAATTATTTCTTCTGCTTCCAAACGATAATGAGACACATAAGCAGGCTTACCCTTTTCCAGCAATTGCTCAAAGGTCTCCTTAACACTGGCGCAATATCCCTTCCGCACCATAACCTGAGCAATATGAGAACGGCTAATGGAGGTACTGCCATCGGCAATCTCCAATACATCTGTCTCAGATATATCATAACCCAAATTCTGCAGCTTTTCCACCATAGTAGAAAATCTTGTCCACCTGGCTTCTACCACATCGTTTAACCGCTCCACCAATTCCCTATTATAAATATCAATATTATAACCAAGAATATGAATCTCGCTGGTATCATGATGGGCACTAAATTCTATACCAGGAATAATTTTGATACCTGCATTAGGATAAAGTCCTGCTTCATAAAGCTGACAAAGTCCATCTACAGTATCATGATCAGTAATTGCTATGAAATTAAGACCTGCCTTTTTCGCTGACTGAACCAGCTCCTCTGGTGTTAATAATCCATCAGAACAGCTGGTGTGCATATGCAAATCGCTTGACATTAATCATACCTCGCTAACAAGGAAAAATATATTTTACACTCACTATTAATTCGCCAAAAAATAACAAAATCCTGCTTTACTCACAAATATATTATTCAGTGATAAAAATACGCTCTATATTTACCGTTTTTTTCGTATCTGTATCAATATCCATTACTACGGCAGAATATACAGCTGGCCCCTCTGCCACATTGAAGCGGGCTGGCATACAGGTAGTAAATTTCTTAATAATAATCTCTGGCTCTACCCCCAGCACGGAATGCCAAGGACCTACCATACCCAAATCTGTAATATAGCCAGTCCCCTTAGGCAATATTCTGGCATCAGAGGTCTGAATATGAGTATGAGTGCCAACTACCGCCTGTACCCTGCCATCCAGATAAAAGCCCATAGCCATTTTCTCTGAGGTAGTCTCTGCATGGAAATCCAAAACAAAAATATCTGCCTCATTGCCAATTTCCGACAAAATATCTTCAATTTTCTGGAAAGGACAATCCATATCCGGCATAAAAGCCCGGCCAGAAAGGTTGATTACAGCCACATTGGCGCAGCGAAAAGGATATATACACCAGCCCTTCCCTGGCGCTCCCTGTGGGTAGTTGGCAGGCCGTACCAAATAAGGCTCCTGGTCAATAAAGCCATATACCTCTCGATTATCCCATATATGATTGCCAGAGGTAATAACATCGGCTCCTCCTCGCAGCAGCTCATCCATAGATTTACGGCTGATTCCCTTGCCACCAGCAGAATTTTCTCCATTCACAATAACCATGTCCACATTATATTTTTGACGCAGTTCTTTTGTATATCTATCAAAGGCTTTGCGGCCAGTACGTCCTACCACATCGCCTACAAGCATAATCTTCATGCGAATCTCCTTGTCAATATACCATAACCCGGCCTTCCTCACGGATGCCTACCATATTTTCCCCAATGTGATTTTCCCGCAGGAAACGAATACGATAATCTATCATTTCAGACTGAGCCTCTACAGCATCTTCATCCAGATTTCTCACTCCATCTGTCAGAAGCAAATCGGCAAAATTTTCTCTTACCAAGGTAACCAACATATCTATTTCAGTCTTGGTAAGGCTGTCCAAATCTCTAAATATATGCAAGGCTCTTGTTTCATAAAAGAAAGCCATTCTGGCTCCCTGTATTCCTTCAAGCTCATGATAAAGTCTCAGGCTGTCTGTCAACAGCTGATTTACCTTGGTCATCCTCTCCTCAGAGGGCTTCTGGCTCAGGGTAAAATCCAGCCATATTCCCTCCTCTTTGCTGTCCAATGTAACCTTCCCCATTTCTGGGAAGCAAATCAGCAGGGAGGCTACCAGCTGGATGCTGTCCATAGATGCTTCACTAGTGGTTTTACGATTTTTCTTCATTTTCATAATTGGTACCTCCTCTCACAGATATTATGAGAGAATTTTCGCCCAGGGTCTTAAAAAAACAGGCTGCCGCCCCAGGACGACAGCCCAATTTATTTGTCAAAATTATTTTGCGTAATCAACTACGCGGGTTTCACGAATAATAGTGGCCTTAATCTGACCTGGATACTCCAGCTCAGACTCAATCTTCTTGACAATATCGTGTGCCAGAATAACAGCACCTGCATCATCAACCTTGTCAGGCTTAACCATAACTCGAATCTCACGACCTGCCTGAATGGCAAAGCAACGCTCTACACCGCTAAAGCTCTCTGCAATCTCCTCCAAACGGGTAAGACGCTTCAAATAGGACTCCAGGCTTTCACGACGGGCACCAGGACGAGCAGCGGATACAGCATCAGCTGCTGCCACCAATACTGCTTCCACAGTATTTGGCTCTGCATCTCCATGATGGGCCATAATAGCATTGATAACATCCTTGGACTCACGATACTTCTTGGCAATATCTGCACCGATGGTTACATGAGTACCCTCAACCTCGTTGTCAATGGATTTACCAATATCATGAATCAGGCCGGCACGCTTGGCCAGCATAACATCTACCCCCAGCTCAGCAGCCATCATGCCTGCCAAATGGGATACCTCTACAGAGTGATTCAATACATTCTGACCATAGCTGGTACGATATCTCAAACGGCCCAGCAGCTTAATCAGCTCTGGATGAAGGCCATGAACACCGGTATCAAAGGTAGCCTGCTCACCAGCCTCCTTGATGCGCTGGTCCACTTCGCGACGAGCCTTCTTCACCATTTCCTCTATGCTGGTAGGATGAATACGCCCATCAGCAATCAGCTTCTCCAAGGCAATTCTGGCCACCTCACGGCGTACAGGATCAAAGCCGGAAAGAATAACAGCCTCTGGAGTATCATCAATAATCAGGTCAATACCTGTCATGGTTTCCAAAGCCCGAATATTACGTCCCTCACGACCAATGATTCTGCCCTTCATTTCATCGTTAGGCAGAGCAACTACAGATACAGTAGTTTCTGCTACATGGTCAGCAGCACAACGCTGAATAGCCATAGAAATAATATTTCTAGCCTTTTTGTCAGCCTCATCCTTAACCTGCTGCTCATATTCCTTGATTTTCATTGCCTTCTCATGCTGCAGCTCCTCATCAATTTCAGCTAACAGCATAGTCTTGGCTTCTTCAGTGGTCAAAGTGGAAATACGCTCCAGCTCAGACTTCTGCTTCTCGTGAAGCTCATCAATAGCAGCCTGGCTCTTTTCCAGCTTTGCTTCCTGGGAGGCAAGGTTTTCTTCCTTTTTCTCCAAAGAATCCAGTTTTCGGTCCAGATTCTCCTCCTTGGACACCAGACGGCGCTCCTGACGCTGCAATTCATTACGGCGGTCACGGGTTTCACGATCTAATTCCTGACGAAGACGATGTACATCTTCCTTTGCTTCTAATAGCTTTTCCTTTTTTGCAGCCTCGCCCTTGGACTCAGCAGCCTTCACAATACGACGAGCTTCCTCCTCAGCAGAACCAATCTGCTTTTCGGCAGCCTGCTTGCGCATCATATAGCCTCCGGCACCACCTACTGCCAAAGCGGCAATTGCTGCAAGTATAATCTCAATGATAATAACACACCTCCTTCTTTTATTATTCTGCCATTTCATGGCGTTTATTATCATTCATCAGCTGTATTCTCACACAACCATACCATTATATTTTACGAATTATCAGCCCTAAAGTCAAGTATGAATCATAGACAATAAGACAGCTGTCTCAAGACAAATTCATGTCCTTGAAACAGCTGCTTATTCTTACCTATTGAAAATCCTTTTCAGCACACTCTTTTTCTCATTGGCTGCTATATCGTGGGCGGAAATCTTGTCAGAACCATCAAAGGACATTTCCGCATTGCTGCCTCTAGGCAGCCATTCCTCGGAGAAAATCGGCTTATCCATCAGGAGAATTCCTACCTTCTCCCTTATTGACTTCAAGCCATCTGAATCATCCTGCACCATGGCCTTGGCCAACAGGGCGGATATTTTTCTAATATCATTTTCCTTCAAGGAACGGGTTGTGGGATTGAGAGTGGAAAGCCGCAGTGTATGATATTTATGATTGCCGTTATCCGTCAGCAGCTCGGAGACCTTCACCAAAAATCCCGCTGCTGCCAGCCGCCGCTGCATATCCCCTAGGGATATACTTTGGGGAAAGGCCACCACAACCAGATGGGAATCAGTGCCACCGCACAGTACCTGACAGCCTGCCTGCTGCAGGGATTCCCACATAATCTGGGCATTTTGGATAACCTGCCGGCCATAGGCCGCAAATTCCTTGGTTTCTGCCTCTCTAAAGGCCACAGACAAAGCGGCTAAACGATTTCTATGGAGGGCGCTATGACCATTCGCCACCACGGATTCATCCAGCTGCTCCTGCAGCTCCTTCTTGCAGAGGATCACCGCCCCTTCCGGTCCATGAATGGCATCATCTGTGGCAAAGGTAACAATATCTGCCTCTGGGAATGGGGATGGCTGCAATCCTGCCGCTACCTGCCCTACCTTTTGCCCCAAATCAACCCACAACAGGGCATCATTCCTATGGGCAATTCCTGCCAGTCGGCCATAATCGACATTTCTGGAGTAACTGGTAGGAGAGAAAATCAACAGCTTGGCCTGATTATCGGCAAGGATATCCTCCATGGACTGCCAATCCAAATCATTGGCATCCCCAGTCAGATAGAATGGGACAAATTTGTAGTCCAATCCCTCGCAATGCTCTGCCTTGCGCCCATTGAAGCTTACAACACAGTCACCATCATTGAGCAGCCCCTTGCAGACAATTCTGGTGGCTGCCACAATACCACCGATGCGTACAATGGCATGTTCTGCCCCAAAAAGCTTCTCGGCCCGTTCAGCAGCGATTTGCTCAAAGCCTCTAAATTGAGATATAGCATGATAATCCCAATCACTGTTGGTCAACACACTGCCTTCCAAATAGGCAACCAAGGGAGATTCAGCATTCATAGTAGGCATCAGGGACAGCTCATATCGCTGCTGACAGATTTCATCCTGCAACTTGCCATATACCTCTCCATCCAGCTGTTTCAAGGCAGCCAATATTTCGTCTTTGTTCATAGTTCAACTCCCTTATTTTAGAATGGCCAAACAGCCGGAATAACCAGCATACATACGGCCAAGGAAAAGGCAACCAACGGAGTGCCAATCTTCACATAGTCCATAAAACGGAATTTTCCAGGCCCCAGCACCAGCGTATTTGGCGGAGTAGCCACAGGAGTGGTAAAGGCACAGGAAGCTGCAATACCAATGGTCATAAGAATCGGCAGAGGTGATACCCCAATGCTTTGGGCAATGGAAAGGCCAATGGGAGCCAGCAGAGCTGCGGAAGCTGTATTGGACATAAACTGAGTCAAACCGCAGGACAGCAGGAACATGGCCACAACGATTACCATAGGGTCAGGATTGCCGCCAATCATATCTACTACGGTATTGGCAATCATGCCGCCAGCACCGGTTTTGTCCATGGCACTAGCCAAGGGCAGCATACCGGCAAAGAGGAAAATGGTAGTCCAGTCAACACCCTTATATGCCTGTTTCTCAGAGAGACAGCCAGTCAAAACACAGGCCAAGGCACCAATAACGGAGGACACGTGCATAGGCACATTGATCTGCTTCTCGAAAACCATGGCCAGAACCACGCCACACAGAATACCGGCACAAACCATCATTTTCTTGCTATTGCCAGGAGCCTCCGAGGTACTGTCACTGGCTACGGTATCTACATTATCATGTGGACAAAGTCTTCCGCCTATGGTCATCATGTACAGCATGCCCATTAGGGAAAGAGGGATGCCTATCCAGGCAAATTCAAAGAAGCCAAAGGGAGTCATACCGCTGTTTTCCAGAGTAGCACTCATCAGTATATTAGGCGGCGTCCCAATCAAGGTAATTGTACCGCCTACATTGGCTGCTACCGCCAGGGACATAAGCTGGGAGGAGGCAGATAGCTTGGCAGCTGCACAAATCTGTACAACCACAGGCAAAAGACAAGCTACAGTAGCGGTATTGGAGGATATGGCGGACAAGACCACCGTAACCAATACCAGGGCAAACATCAAACGCTTTTCTCCAGTACCTGCTGCTTTAACAACAGTTACACCGATTTTTTGAGCCAGTCCCGTCTGGAACATGGCAGCACCAATAACAAACATACCTGCAAACAGAACTACTGTGGAATTGGACAGACCCGAAAATACCTGCTGAGGTGTCAGCACCCCTAATAATCCCAATGCAATAGCCGAACCCATGGCAGTAGCGGCCAAAGGAATAATTTCTGTGGCAAATAAAATGGAAGAAATACATAATACAATAAGTGTCAGTGTGGATGGCTCCATTTGTCATCACTCCTACATCTAAATATAAACCATTACGCTCATATATACCCCTAGCCATATTGAGCAGCCGGCCTTTTCATTATGGGCAGGGGCTGGTTATAGACTATATGATAATATATTATACAGAATTTTTCCAATACCGTTTAAGCATAAAATATTAGTTTTTATTTCTTTACCATACGGTTAATAGCACTAAAGAGAGCCATCACGGAAGCGGTAATAATATCTGTATCCATACCAGCACCCCAGGTAATCTTGCCATCTGTGCCAGTTACACCAATATAGGCCATAGCACGAGAGGTGGAACCAATTTCCAAAGCGTGCTCGCTATAGGTCAAATCTGTATATCTTACATCAGTGTTTTCCTGCATAGCATTGCTGATAGCATCCAGACGACCATTACCCTTGGCCTTAAATACAGTTGGCTTGCCGTTGATTTCCAGCTCCACATAGCCGGAGCGGGTGCCATCTACTTCCTTTTTCAAGCTGAAATCAATGAGATTATACGGAGTAGAAACATTTACATAATTATCATGGAAAATCTGATAGATTTCATCTCCCAGCAGTTCCTTATGCTTGTGGTCGGATACATCCTTAACACAGTAGCCGAAATCCTCCCGCATCTTCTTTGGCATGGAGATACCATATTTCTGCTCCATAATGTAGGCTACACCGCCCTTGCCAGACTGGCTGTTGATGCGGATAACATCTGCTTCATATTCACGGCCTACATCATGAGGATCTATTGGCAGATATGGTACAGTCCAATGATCTGGATCCTGCTCCTCACGCCACTTCATGCCCTTGGCAATAGCATCCTGATGGGAACCAGAGAAGGCTGCAAATACCAGGGCACCAGCATATGGCTGACGCTCATGTACATGCATTCTAGTAACCTTTTCATAAAGCTCCACCAACTCATGGATATTGGAGAAATCCAGCTTTGGATCTACGCCTAATACATACATATTCATGGCAATGGTTACAATATCAGCATTACCAGTACGCTCACCATTACCAAAGAGAGTACCCTCGATACGGTCAGCACCAGCCAACAGGCCCATCTCGGAATCAGCTACGCCACAGCCTCTATCATTATGAGGATGTAGGGAAAGCTCCACCGCATCACGATATTTCAGGTTCTGGGAAATATAAGCTACCTGCATGGCATAAATATGAGGCATGGACATTTCCACAGTAACAGGAATATTGATAATAGCCTTGCGGTCTGGAGTTGGCTTCCATACATCCAGCACGGCATTACATACCTCTAAAGCGTACTCTGGCTCAGTACCGGTAAAGCTCTCTGGAGAATATTCAAAGCGATAGTTAGCTCCAGCCTCCTCAGTGAGCTTCTGCAAAAGCTTGGCACCATCAATGGCAATCTGCTTGATTTCTTCCTTGTTCTTGCGGAAAACCTGCTGACGCTGGGCAAAGGATGTGGAATTGTACACATGAACAATGGCGTTCTTAACACCCTTGAGAGCCTCAAAGGTCTTTTTGATAATATGCTCTCTAGCCTGAGTCAATACCTGAACAGTTACATCATCTGGAATCAGATTTTCATCTACCAGACGGCGCAGGAAGGTATATTCAGTTTCAGAGGCTGCTGGGAAGCCAACCTCAATCTCCTTGAAACCAATCTTAACCAGCATCTTGAAGAACTCAATCTTTTCATCAAGGCTCATAGGAATAATCAAAGCTTGATTACCATCTCGCAGGTCAACAGAGCACCAGGTTGGGGCCTTGTCTGGGAACTGCTTCTGAGCCCAGCTCATATCAATAGTTGGGGGCATAAAATAACCAGGCTGATACTTTTTTACATTTTCCATCATCAATCTCTCCCTTGCTTGATTACGCAAAAACTATCTACGGAGACGATGGCAACAAAAAAGCTCCGTCTCCTTTTACAGAGACGAAGCTTAAACCTCCGTGGTACCACTCATATTCACACATTGCTGTGTGCACTCATTTACGGATACTGACATATCCTCCTGTTGTAACGGTCAGTTCCCGGCACCGCCTACACCAAAGGTTCAGGGTGCTGCTCCAGGGCCAGTTCACATTGCATTGCCTGCTGTCTCGCACCAGCCGACAGCTCTCTGAAGGGTACTGCAATACTACTACTCCCCATCCTTGCATTTGCTTATTAACTTGTGTAGTTAAGAGTATATCAAATCATTTGCTTGATTTCAAGTAAAAATTATTTTTTGTTGAATACCAGCTGACCATTTTCCACTGTCATAGCCACAGTATCACCTTCGCTAACATCACCCTTGATAATGGATTTACTAAGCTCAGTTTCTACAGTATGGCTTAACAGACGACGGAGTGGACGGGCACCAAAGGCTGGATCAAAGCCCTGCTCTGCCAAGAGATTCAAAGCCTTGTCGTCCCAAGTAAGATGCATCTTTATCTGCTTTTCCAGACGGTCATTAAGCTGCTGCAGCAGGAGAGCGGCAATATTCTTTACCTGCTCCTTGGCCAAGCCCTTGAATACCACAATATCATCTACACGGTTCAAGAACTCTGGACGGAAATATTCCTTCAGAATTTCCTTAACAGCCTTCTCTGCTTCTTCTGGAGCCTTGTTCAAAATCTCATGGGAACCCAGATTAGAGGTCATGATAATAACTGTATTCTTGAAGTTTACCACTCTGCCCTTGCCATCGGTAAGACGACCATCATCCAGAATCTGCAACAGGACATTAAACACATCTCTATGAGCCTTTTCGATTTCATCCAGCAGAATAACGCTATATGGATGACGGCGAACAGCCTCTGTCAGCTGGCCACCCTCGTCATAGCCCACATATCCCGGAGGCGCACCAATCAAACGAGATACAGAGTGTTTCTCCATGTACTCA
This sequence comes from uncultured Anaerovibrio sp., assembly GCA_934203205.1. Taxonomy (GTDB): domain Bacteria; phylum Bacillota; class Negativicutes; order Selenomonadales; family Selenomonadaceae; genus Anaerovibrio. The sequence continues at coordinate 25,768 of CAKPYV010000003.1, forward strand.
CTCATATCAATACGAATCATGCTGCGTTCATCGTCAAAGAGAGCCTCTGCCAGAGTCTTGGCCAGCTCAGTTTTACCAACACCAGTAGGGCCAAGGAAGATAAAGGAACCAATTGGCCGTTCTGGAGCCTTGATACCTGCTCTAGCTCGCAAAATAGCCTCGCTGACTACCTTAACAGCCTCATCCTGACCAATTACCCGCTCATGGAGCACATCCTCCAAATGAAGCAGCTTCTCCCTTTCACCAGTAAGCATCTTGGTAACAGGGATACCAGTCCAACGGCTTACTACCTTGGCAATATCCTCCTCACCAACTTCTTCCTTCAAAAGCTGGCTGTCAGAGCCCTTGGCAGCAATGGATTCCTCCTCAGCCTGCAGCTTCTTCTGCAACTCTGGAAGACGACCATATTTCAGTTCAGACAGCTTGTTAAGATCGTAATCTCTTTCTGCACTTTCCATCTGGCTGCGAACATTGTCCATTTCCTTCTTGATGCCACGAACTCGCAAAATTGCCTGCTTCTCAGAATCCCACTGAGCCTGCAATTCCTTCTGCTGAGCCTGCAAGTCTTCCTTTTCCTTGCGAATGCTAGCAAGCTTTTCCTGACCGGCTGCATCAGTTTCCTTCTGGAGAGCCTGCTCCTCAATTTCCAGCTGAAGAATCTTACGGCGCACCTCATCTAATGGTGCAGGCATGGATTCAATTTCAGTTCTCAGCTTGGCAGCAGCCTCATCCACCAAATCAATAGCCTTATCTGGCAGGAAACGGTCAGAAATGTATCGGTCAGACAGCACTGCTGCAGATACCAGAGCCGCATCACGAATCCGTACACCATGATGTACCTCATAACGCTCCTTCAAGCCACGAAGAATGGAAATAGTATCCTCTACAGATGGTTCACCAACCATAACCGGCTGGAAACGACGCTCCAAGGCAGTATCCTTTTCAATGTACTTGCGGTACTCATTCAAAGTAGTAGCACCAATGCAGCGCAGCTCACCACGAGCCATCATTGGCTTCAGCAGGTTGCCGGCATCCATAGCACCGTCGGTAGCACCAGCACCTACCACAGTATGTACCTCATCAATAAACAGCAAAATCTGTCCATCAGATTTTACTACCTCGTTGAGAACAGATTTCAATCTTTCCTCAAACTCACCCCGATACTTGGCACCAGCCACCAAAGCACCCATATCCAAGGAGAACAAGGTCTTGTTCTTCAAGGACTCAGGCACATCGCCAGCCACAATTCTCCGAGCCAATCCCTCTACAATAGCGGTTTTACCAACACCTGGCTCACCAATCAACACAGGGTTGTTCTTGGTACGGCGGGACAAAATCTCAATGGTTCTTCTGATTTCATCATCACGGCCAATAACTGGGTCCAGCTTGCCCTGACGAGCCACCTGGGTCAAATCACGGCCGTATTTTTCCAGAGCCTTGTAACCATCCTCTGGGTTGGCAGAGTTTACATTTTGCTTTCTGTTTTTCTTAATGGAGTTGGCTATACCATTCTTAGTCAAGCCAAAAGCACGGCAAATATCTCTAGCCTCGTCACTGCCATCCTCCACAATAGCCAACAGCAAATGCTCGGTGCTGATATAATCATCCTTCATGCTGTTAGCCAGCTGCTCGGATTTGGCAATAACTCTGCTCAGCTCCACACTCATGGACAATCTATCCTGTCCCTTGACACTAGGAATCTTCCGCAGCTCCTGCTCCACTCTTTCCTTCAGCATCCCCAGGTCAACATTAGCTTCCTGGAAGATTGTTTCCAACAGCCCCTCTGGTTCCTGAGCCAAGGCCAGCAGCACATGAAGGCTGGTGATTTCCTGATGATAATGCAGAGCGGCATTCTGTTGAGCAGCCTGCAATGTATTCAAAACTCTCTGAGTATATTTTTCCTGTTCCATAATCTCTCCACCTTTCACAATGAGATGATCTCATTTAACATGGTTTTGTTCTTTTGATTTTTATTATAAACAAAAAAGACAAAAAGTCAAGATTTATTTTTGACTTTTTGTCTTTTAGATTTTTCACGGTAATTCTACAGTAAAGGTAGTACCCTTGCCCAGCTTACTTTCCACATAAATAAAGCCCTTGTGACCATCTATTATATCCTTGGCAATAGCCAAACCCAAGCCAGTGCCTCCCATAGCTCTAGAACGAGCCTTATCTACCCGGTAGAAGCGTTCAAATATCTTGGCCTTATCCTCTTCATTAAGGCCAATACCATTATCTGCCACGCTGAAACGGATTTTTTTGTTTTTCAAAATCTGGGCGGAAACCTTGATACAGCCATTTTCCGGCGTATACTTTACAGCATTATCCACTAAAATAAGAATCAACTGCTTGATTTTTTGCTCATCACCATGACAGAAAATTCCCTCTGGTACATTATCCTGAATTTCAATATGCTTTTTCTCTGCCACAGGCTGCATATTCCGCACCACCTGCTGCAAGGAGCCACTAAGGTCAAAATCCTGCAGATTCAGCTTTTCTGCATTGTTATCATTACGAGCAATTACCAGCAAATCTCCTACCAGCTTGCTCATTTTCTTAACCTCATCCTTTACATCCGCAATAACCTGCTTTAGGAAAGGTGACTCTATGGATGGATCATTATACAGCAAATCCGCTGAGGACATAATCACACTAAGAGGTGTCCGCAGCTCGTGGGAAGCATCTGCCGTAAACTGCCGTTGCTTTTCATAAGCATTTTGCATAGGCCGTATCACACAGCCAGATAAATAATATCCTAGAATACCTGCCAATATGAGAGCCACAAGAGCCAGCATCAAAAGGAAATAGGCATATTTGGTAGCCCCTCGATAGAGCGCACTAATATCCTTACCTAGATATACCACACCGATAATTCTATCATTAAAGGTAACATAGGAAGCGGTAATAATCATTACCTGATTATCACTAAGCTCAACGGTGGCCACATCATAAAAGGGAACCTGGCCATCCTGAATCAGAGCCAACACATCATCCTCCAGCCGCTGAGGAGCCTTGGAAAAATGTCGCAAATCTCCATGCAAATCATAGGCATAGAAAAACATTCTCTCTCTGTAGCCCAAATCCTCTGGCATATCGTCCTTTTGCATCAGCAAGGCCTCAGCATCAGCTATATCCTTGACCACTCCCGATAGTTCCCTAGCCTGCTCCGAGCCAACTGCCCACAGCATTCCTCTGTAGCCCATGAAAATCATCACCGCAAAAATACAGAACATCATGGAGGTATAGAGAATTGCCAATCGCCAACGGCTTTGATAAAACATGTTGGTCAGCTTGCATTTATTTAATCTCCAGTTTATAACCAACACCCCTTATCGTATTAATCAGGAATTTCCCCTCAGCGGCCTCCAGCTTTTTTCGCAGCAGCTTCACGTAGGAGTCAATATTATTGGAGCTAACCTCAGATTCCAGCCCCCAGATACGGTCCAAAATAATATCTCTTGGCACCACAATGCCCACATTCTGTACCAGCAAATCAAAAATTTGAAATTCTCTAGGAGAAAGCTGAATAATGCTATCCTTGTGACGCAAAACCTTGGAGGTTCTATCCAAGGAAAACTCTCCCAGCTCCATAACATCCAACTGAATTTTCTGACTGCTGCGGCGTCCCAAGGCTCTTAACCTGGCCATAAGCTCATCAAATTCAAAGGGCTTTACCAGATAGTCATCGGCGCCAGCATCCAGCCCGGCAACCCTATCCTCCACAGCATCCCTTGCCGTAAGCAGCATAATAGCCTTTTGATAGCCATTGGCCCGCAATTTTTTGCAGACCTCCACACCGGACATCTTGGGCATCATCCAGTCCAAGATTACCACATCATATTCATCGTAGGAAGCATAATCATATGCCTGCTCCCCATCCTTTACCCATTCTGTAGCAAGCTGATTTTGTTCCAGCATATACTGAATCAGCTTACCTAACTTGAGATCATCCTCAGCCAGCAAAACCCGCATAGCCAGGCCTCCTTTAAAATTGCGTATTTTTTTAATATTATAACCGTTATAAATGAAAAAAGACTAAAAAACAGCCTGGAAGAAAAACTTCCAAGCTGTTAGCAAACAAATTTTAGTGGTTTATGCTGTCACGAAGCACAACATCGTGAGAACCACCCTCTACAATACTGGTAGAGGAAACCAAGGTAAGGCGAGCCTTCTCCTGGAGCTCAGGAATGCTGAGAGCACCGCAGTTACACATGGTGGAACGAATCTTGCTCAGGGTAATGCCTACATTATCCTTCAAGCTGCCAGCATATGGTACATAGGAGTCAACACCCTCCTCAAAGGATAGCTTCTTGGCACCGCCCAGGTCATAACGCTGCCAGTTACGGGCACGGTTAGAACCTTCGCCCCAATATTCCTTATAATAGGTGCCGTTAATCTTAACCACATCAGTTGGGCTTTCATCAAAGCGGGAGAAATAACGTCCCAGCATCATGAAGTCCGCACCCATAGCCAATGCCAAGGTCATATGATAGTCATGAACAATACCGCCATCAGAACATACAGGAATGTATATACCAGTAGCCTCATAGTATTCATCACGAGCTGCACATACATCAATCAGAGCAGTAGCCTGTCCACGGCCAATACCCTTGGTCTCACGAGTGATGCAGATAGAGCCGCCGCCAATACCTACCTTGATAAAGTCGGCGCCAGCCTTGGCCAGGAACATAAAGCCCTCACGGTCTACAACATTACCTGCACCAACCTTTACATCCTCACCAAAATTCTCATGGATATACTTCAAGGTAATTCTCTGCCACTCAGAGAAGCCCTCAGAGGAGTCAATGCACAGTACATCAGCACCAGCCTTCAACAGAGCAGGAACACGCTCTGCATAGTCACGGGTGTTAATACCAGCACCAACGATATAACGCTTGTTGCTGTCAATCAGCTCCAACTCATGCTCCTTGTTATCGGTATAATCCTTGCGGAATACCATATAACGGAGACGCTGATTGTCATCTACCAATGGCAGCATATTCAGCTTGTTTTCCCAAATAATATCGTTGGCCTCTGGAAGAGTTGTATCTGCACTAGCATAAACCAGCTTTTCAAATGGAGTCATAAATTCCTTGGCTGGAGTATCTGGACTCATACGAGTTACACGATAATCACGGCTGGTAACAATACCCAACAGCTTGCCAGTAGGAGTACCGTCCTCAGTTACAGCCATAGTAGAGTGGCCAGTCTTTTCTTTCAGTGCCAGAATCTCAGCAATAGTTGTTTCAGGAGTAATGTTGGAATCGCTGTCTACGAAGCCGGACTTGAAGTTCTTTACCCGTGCTACCATAGCTGCCTCTTCCTCAATACTCTGGGAACCATAGATAAAGGAAACGCCGCCCTCACGAGCCAATGCTACTGCCATGCGGTCATCAGATACAGACTGCATGATGGCAGAGGTCATTGGGATATTCATGGAAATCTTTGGTTCCTCACCCTTTTTAAACTTTACCAATGGAGTCTTCAAGGAAACATTTGCTGGAATGCACTGATCAGAAGAATAACCAGGTACCAGAAGGTACTCGCCAAAGGTATGAGATGGTTCACTGAAATAGAATGCCAACTTAATCCCTACTTTCTGTAAAAATCAAAATGAATGCCCAATGGGCCTTGCTAACCGAATCATATCTAAAGATATTGTTTTAATGTTAGTACAAAGAAGCCAATTTGTCAAACATTTTTCTTATACAACCTAAAACAAAAGCCCCCGTGAGCGGAGTCACAGGGGCAAAAGAAAATCAAATTACTCTACAGTTACAGACTTGGCCAGATTACGTGGCTTGTCTACATCGCAGCCACGGGTAATGGCAGTATAATATGCCAACAGCTGCAATGGCAGTACAGTCAGCAATGGAATAATCAGCTCATCAGTATTTGGTACATAGATAACATGGTCAGTATACTTCTTCAGCTCAGTATCACCCTGAGCAGCAATACCGATAACCACAGCATCACGAGCCTTTACTTCCTTGATATTGCTAAGAGTCTTTTCATAAACACTCTTCTGGGTAGCCAGGGCAATAACAGGCACACCACTGGTAATCAAGGCCAGAGTACCATGCTTCAGCTCACCAGCTGCATAGGCCTCTGCATGAATATAGGAAACTTCCTTCAGCTTCAAGGAACCCTCCAAAGCTACATAATAATCCAAGGCACGTCCCAGGAAGAAGGCGTCGTTAGTATAGCCATACTGCTGAGCAAAGGCCATAATAGGCTCCACATCCTCCAGAGTCTCGCTGATCTGGCTAGGAATATTCTTCAACTGAGTCAAAAGCTGAGTCATACGCTCAGTATCCACAGTCTCCCGGAGGCCAGCCATATAGGCACCCAGCAGGAACATAACAATCAGCTGAGTCGTATAAGCCTTGGTAGAAGCTACAGCAATCTCAGGGCCTGCACAGGTATAAACCACCTGATCTGCCTCACGAGCAATGGAAGAACCAACTACATTGGTTACAGCCATCGTCTTGGAGCCTAGACGCTTTGCTTCTTTCAAGGCAGCCAAGGTATCAATAGTCTCACCGGACTGGCTGACTACGATGGTCAAAGTGCTATCATCAATAATTGGCTTTCTGTAGCGGAACTCAGAAGCAATATCCACCTCTACAGGAATACGAGCCAGATTCTCAATATAATACTTACCTACCAAACCAGCATGATAAGCAGTACCACAGGCAATAATAAATACTCTGGAGAAGGAATTTACATATTCCTTGGTCCACTTCAGCTCATCCAACACTACAGCACTATTATCATGGGCAATACGGCCGGCAAGAGTATCTCTTACAGCCTTTGGCTGCTCGTGAATCTCCTTCAACATGAAATGCTCATAGCCGCCCTTTTCAGCTGCCTCAGCATTCCAATTAACCTCAAATACCTTCTTGGTAATAGGCTCGCCACGACGGTTGGTAATCCAGACAGAATCCTTCTTTACTACAGCAATTTCACCATCGTTAATAATATAGGTACGACGGGTGCGGGCAATAATAGCAGGAATATCGGAAGCAATAAAATTCTCTCCCTCACCCAGGCCAATAACCAGCGGATTATCCTGCTTAGTGCAAATCAAGGTATCAGGATCATGCTTGGACATGAAAACGATGGAATAGGAACCCTCAATCTGCTTCAAAACCTTGCGAACAGCAGCCTCGAAATCCCCATCATAAGCCTCTTCCAACAAATGAGGCAGCACCTCAGTATCAGTTTCTGACTTAAATACATGTCCCTTTTCAATTAACTGCTCCTTAAGCACCAGATAGTTCTCAATAATACCATTGTGTACTACTGCAAAATCCCCAGTGCAGTCAGTATGAGGATGGGAATTAAAATCAGATGGAGCACCATGAGTTGCCCAACGAGTGTGACCAATACCCAGGCAGCCTACAGGCACATCGCCATCAATCTTCTTCTCCAGTTCTGCCAGACGGCCTACGCTTTTCTCCACACGAATCTTGTCAGTTTCACCATTGTATACAGCAATACCAGCAGAGTCATAACCTCTGTACTCCAGCTTGTTCAGGCCTTCTAGCAAAAACTTTGCTGCCTGTTTGTCGCCTACATAACCAACAATACCACACATAATATACCTCCGTATCTGCCAACATCATAATGCTGGCACAGGATAGAAAGTCTCTCTAACATCTACTACAACAATCTATCCAGGAGTCCTGCCTACCCGCGCCATCTGCTTTGTACCATCAGTTACCTGTGGCTTTGACATAGGCTTTCGATGGGGCACCACCGAGAGGCATCCGCTGAAAATTCGACAACCTCTTTCCTCGTCAGCCTGACCATGTATCAGGCTCATGCGCTAAATATTGTGAAAACTTCTATATAAAAGACATTCACCATATTTTTTCTCCTGCCAACATAATCTCCCCAGGACTAGAAAGAATAATCTACAGGAAATGGTTTTCTAAAGCAAAGCTTATCAGAAAACTCTCCATTATTCTAATTTATTCATGCACAATAGTCAATAGCATTTACCAGCAAAATCAAAATTATTTTTTGAAACGAAAACAATTATTTTTAAAATAACAGTTGACAAAGGGATTTTTACCTGTTATGATATAGCCATAGTTTTGAAACAACAATTTATACTGTTATTTCAAAAGCGTTATTTTCTCAATTCTAATTCTATTTTCTTATGAAGGGAAACAGAAAATCTCATTGCTAAGTAAAAACTGTTGAACTAAAAGTCATTTTCATTTATGATTAAGGAGGAACTTATTATGAAAGCAAAAGCTGTAAGACTTCACGGTGCTAACGATCTCCGTCTGGAGGAGTTTGAACTGCCTGAGATTACCGATGATGAAATCCTGGTAAAGGTGGTATCTGACAGCATCTGTATGTCCACCTACAAATGCGCCATTCTAGGCACTGAACATAAGCGTGTACATGAAGACGTAGCAGAGCATCCTGCTATTATGGGCCATGAATTTGCTGGTGATATTGTGAAGGTAGGTAAAAACCATCAACACCAGTTCAAGGCAGGTATGAAATTTACCCTGCAGCCAGCTCTGAACTACAAGGGAACCATGTGGAGCCCTGGCTATTCCTATGAATTCTTCGGTGGCGACACCACTTATTGCATTATCCCAGCAGAGGTTATGGAACTGGGCTGCTTGCTGGAATACAAGGGCAAGGCTTATTATGAGGCTTCCTTGGCAGAGCCTATGTCCTGCAGCATTGGTGCTTTCAACGCAGCTTATCATACCCAGATGGGTGTCTACACCCATGAAATGGGTATCAAAAAGGATGGCAAGCTGGCTATTATGGCCGGTGCCGGACCTATGGGATTAGGTGCCCTCACCTATGCCCTCCATCGGGATGTGCGTCCATCCATGATTGTAGTTACTGATATCAATCAGGATAGATTGGACCGAGCTGCTCATCTCTTCCCACCAGAGGAAGCTAAGGCAGATGGTATTGAGCTGCACTTTGTAAACACTGCAAAAATGGCAGATCCTGTAGCAGAGCTTAGAGAGCTTTCCGGCGGTACTGGCTATGATGATGTACTTTGCTATGCACCAGTATCCGCTGTTGTTACTCAGTCCAGCGGTATTCTGGGCAGAGATGGTTGTCTCAACTTCTTTGCCGGCCCTACCGATAAATTATTTAGTGCCACTATGAATTTCTATGATGTACACTACAATTCTACTCATGTTATGGGCACTACTGGCGGTAACACTGCTGACATGATTGAATCCCTGGAGCTGACTGCTGCCAAGAGAATCAATCCTGCTGTTATGGTAACCCATATTGGCGGTTTGGATGCTGCAGCAGAAACCACTCTGAACCTGCCAAAGATTTCAGGTGGCAAGAAGCTGATTTACACCCATCTGGAAATGCCTTTAACAGCTCTCACTGACCTGCGGGCTCAGGGTGAAGCAAAAAATGACCAGCGTTATCTGGCTTTAGCAGATATTGTAGAAGCCAACAAGGGCCTATGGTGCCCAGAGGCTGAGGAATACCTGCTGGCCAATTTCATAAAAGAATAATATGTCAGAAAGCCTCCCTTAGGTTTTCTGACCTTATGGGAGGCTTTGTATTATGGATTCGATGGAATTACGAAGAAATGCTATTGTGTCTTTGATTAACGAAAGAGGCTCTGTTTCCTTTGGTGATTTGAAGGAAAGCTTTCCCCAGGTTTCAGAAATGACTCTCCGCACTGATTTAAAGGCTCTGGATAAAGCAGGCTCAATTGTCCGGATTCACGGTGGGGCCAAATCTGTGGGCACTGTCCAATCTGTTATTAGTAAGGATGATTTTCTCAACAAGAGATCTATCCTTAATATAGATGAAAAGCAGATTATCGCCCAAAAAGCCATTCAACTGCTGCAGCCTGAGGAAACCATCTTTTTGGATTCTGGCAGTACCGCCACCATGATGGCAGCAGCCATACCTGATGAATCACGGCTGATTTACACCTCCGGCCTAACCTGTGCCATTGAGCTGGCCAATCTGGCCCAGCCACGCATCTGTCTGCCGGGAGGAGTGCTGAACCGTTATAGTCACAGTGTATGTGGTGTTTCAGCCATCAGAGAGCTGGAAAGGATTCACTTTAAGCAGGCCTTTATTGGTGTTACCAGCTTTAGCTATGACTCAGGCTTTACCTGTAGTATTGACGAGGAAGCCCGACTAAAACAACTGGCCATAGAGCATGCTCAGGAGGTTATTCTCCTTATGGACTCCAGCAAGCTGCAAAAGCACAGTACCTTTACCTTTGCCCATCTGGATAATGTGGATATTATCGTATCTGACGGCAAGCTGCCCCAGGATTTTTTGACCTGCTGCCAGCAACATAATGTAAGGGTTATCTAAATACCATTTCTTCGTTCTTCCTATGTAATCATCTTTAGTTATATTTTAGGAGGAGCCACCATGAAAAATTCTATTCAAAAATTTGGCAAGTTCCTTTCTTCTATGGTTATGCCAAATATTGGCGCCCTGATTGCCTTTGGTTTTCTGGCCGCTTTGTTTATTGATACCGGCTGGCTGCCTAACAAGCAGCTAAGCACTTTGGTAGGCCCAATGCTTACCTATTTAATACCTGTATTGATTGCCTCCACCGGTGGTTATCTGGTGGCAGGAGAAAGAGGACGGGTAATCGGTGCCATTGCCGTAGTTGGTGCCATTCTCAGCGATTTGAATATTACCATGCTGATGGGCGCTATGATTATGGGCCCCCTGGCTGGATTGGTTATCAAAACCTTTGACAGCTTTATGGAAGATCGCATGCCAGCCGGCTTTGAAATGCTGATTAACAATTTCTCCATCGGTATTCTGGGTATGCTGCTGGCCATCTTCGGCTATTGGGCTGTCGGCCCTGTAATGGCTGCCATTTTGGCGGTACTCTCCGTAGGTGTAGATACCTTGGTACAGCACAATTTGCTGCCATTAATTGCTGTATTCATTGAACCAGCCAAGGTTCTCTTCTTGAATAACGCTATTAATCATGGTATCTTTACCCCTTTGGCTACGGCTCAGGTTCTGGAGCATGGCAAATCCATTCTCTACATGCTGGAGGCCAATCCTGGCCCTGGTCTTGGCGTACTTCTTGCTTATATGTTCTTCTGCAAGGACAAAACCACCAAGGATTCTGCACCAAGTGCCGTAATTATTCACCTCTTCGGCGGTATTCACGAAATCTATTTCCCATATGTTCTGATGAACCCTATGGTTATCATTGCTCCTATTGTAGGTAATATTGCTGCCATTTTCTGGTTTACCATGACTGGTGCCGGCCTTGCTGGCCCTGCCTCCCCTGGTTCCATTATTGCCTTTTTGATGATGGCTCCAGGTTCCGATACCTTGATTGTCCTGACGGGTGTATTAATCGCCGCTGGCGTATCCTTTGCCATTGCTACGCCTATTATCAAAATGGCAGGCAGCAAATCCTTGGAGGATGCCCAGAAGGAGGTAGCTGCTAGAAAGGCTCAGGCCAAGGGGGAAGCTCCTAGCTTTACTGGTTTGGAAAAGACCAATGTAAAGAAAATCATTTTTGCCTGTGATGCAGGTATGGGCTCCTCCGCTATGGGAGCTACCAAATTCCGTAACCGCATCAAAGCCCAGCGCCCTGAAATTGTGGTGAAGAATACCTCTGTAGATAATATTCCTGCCGATTGCGATATTGCTGTAGTACAAACTACCTTGGCAGATAGAGCCAAAAAGTCTGCCCCTCAGGCTCAGTTGGTAACTATTGGCAATTTCCTGGCAGATCCTGCCCTGGATGCTCTCTATGTACAGCTAACCACTGGTGATGCTCCTGTCATGGAGGTACAGCCTACCGTAGCAGAGGAAGTATCTCATAATGAAAACAATTCTATTATTGTTAAAGAAGGAATTGTACTGGGACAACTGCCAGAAACTAAGGAAGAGGCTATTGCCAAGGCTGGTGAACTGCTGGTAAAACTGGGCTATGTAGATGAATCCTATATTCCAGCCATGCTGGAACGAGAAAAGCTGGTATCCACCTATATGGGTATGGGTGTTGCCATTCCTCACGGCACCAGCCAGGCCAAGGGCACTGTCAAGAAAAGCGGCATTGTCTGCCTCCAGTACCCACAGGGTGTTTACTTTGGCAGCGAAAAAGCCCAGCTAATCTTTGGTATTGCAGGTGTAGGCGACGAACATCTTGAGATTCTAGCCAATATTTGCACCATGCTGGAGGACGAAAAGGTTCTTGAAGAACTCAAAACCACTAAGGATGTAGATTGGGTTCTCTCCCATCTATCCTAATTACGATGTAAGCCAGGCTGGTGTAATCCCATATAGATTGCACCACCCTGTCTGACATAAATTTTTCCTTATATTGATACCCTTTCCTCGGGTATCTAAATAATCCCTAATATGTCTATTTTAGACAACTAACAATCCCTAATCTAGCAAAAGCCAGTCGACTTCCCCGACTGGCTTTTGTTATGAAAATTATTATATACATACTTACAACTATATATAAAAATGCCGCCCCGGATATGGGACGGCATTTATTTACTTATTTCAGCAGGTTGCTCATGGTTTCAGCTACATTTTCCTTGGTGAAGCCGAACTTCTTGAAGAGGAGCTCTGCTGGTGCGGAAGCACCGAAGCCCTTCATGGTTACAGTTGCACCATCCAAGCCTACATACTTGCCCCAACCAAAGTCGGAAGCAGCCTCTACAGCTACACGAGCACGAACGGCCTTTGGCAATACCTGCTCCTTGTATTCATCAGACTGAGCCTCAAAGAGTTCCATACATGGCATGGATACTACACGCACATCCTTGCCCTGCTGAGCCAGAATTTCCTTAGCCTCCAAGGAGATACCAACCTCGGAACCGGAAGCAATGATGATACCATCTGGAACATCCTTCTTGGCATCAGCAATTACATAACCGCCCTTGAGAGCGCCTTCCTTGCTGCTTGGGATAATAGCCAGATTCTGACGAGTGAGAGCCAAAGCTGTTGGGCAGGTAGTATCTGCTACAGCAGTGTACCAAGCAGCGGCAGTCTCTACAGCATCTGCTGGACGGAATACCTGCAGATTTGGCAGGGAGCGAAGCATAGCCAGCTGCTCAATAGGCTCGTGAGTTGGGCCATCCTCACCTACACCAATGGAATCATGAGTCAGTACATAAGTGATAGGCAAGCCCATCAGAGCAGCCAGACGCATCATTGGCTTTACATAGTCAGAGAATACGAAGAAGGTTGCTACATAGGCAGTTACACCACCATGCAGAGCCATACCGTTGCCGATAGCACCCATAGCCAGCTCACGTACACCGAAATGCATATTGCGGCCGCTTCTATCATCCTTGCTGAAGAAAGTCTCACCCTTCATCTCAGTCTTGTTGGATGGAGCCAGGTCAGCACTACCGCCCATCAGGCTAGGTACAATATCCTTCAACTTGTTAATGATATTGCCGGAGAGAGCACGGCTGGCAGTTGGCTTCTCAGCAGGTGCCCAGAAGGACTCATCATTCAGAACAGCCTTAATAGCTTCCTTGTCATAGAACTTGGCATGGAGAGCTGCTTCCTCTGGGAACTTAGCCTGCCACTCAGTATACATAGCTTCCCACTTGTCCTCAGCCTCCTGGCCCTTGGCAGCCTTAGCTGCATAGTCAGCATAAACCTCATCAGGTACGGTGAATGGATCATAGGTCCAGCCCAGATTCTCCTTGGTAGCCTTCAGGTTCTCCTCACCCAGTGGCTCGCCGTGAGCGCTGGCAGAACCCTGCTTAGCAGGACAGCCATAACCAATCTGAGTGTGAACAGTAATAAAGGAAGGACGAGTCTTGTCTGCCTTGGCTTCCTCAATAGCCTTGCCAATAGCAACCAGATCAGTGCCATCTGCTACATCAATTGTCTGGAAACCAAAGGCCTCCATACGCTTCTGAACATCCTCAGTAAAGGCAATATCAGTGGAGCCTTCAATAGAAATACGGTTGCTATCATAGATAATAATCAGCTTGGACAGACCAAGAGTACCTGCTAAGGAGAATGCCTCAGAGGAAATACCCTCCATCATGCAGCCGTCGCCGCCCAGAGCAAAGGTATAATGATCATATACAGGATAGCCTGGCTTGTTAAACTTCTCAGCCAGATGTGCCTCAGCAATAGCCATACCTACAGCCATGCCCATACCAGCACCCAGAGGACCAGTAGTTGCCTCAACACCTACAGTATGACCATATTCAGGGTGGCCAGGAGTCAGGGAATCCAGCTGACGGAAGTTCTTCAGATCCTCCATGGTCAGGCCATAGCCGAAGAGATGCAGCAGGGAATACAGCATAGCAGAACCATGACCGCCAGACAGGATGAAACGATCTCTGTTCAACCACTTTGGATTCTTTGGATTGTGATTCATATGGTTGCCCCACAACTCGTAGGCAATTGGTGCACAACCCATTGGCAGCCCTGGATGACCAGACTTAGCCTTCTGAATCATTTCTGCTGCCAGAATACGGATAGCGTTTACACTGGTGTTTTCGATTTTGCTCAAAGATAACACTCCTTCTCTTATATAGAAAATCCCTTAGGAACAGCTGCCCCAAAGCAATGGTTAATCCTCCCAGAATATTCTTGCCTCAGAGCTGCAAATCACAACAAAATATTCATTATTTGGATGCAATAACATCAATTTCTACCAAGGCATCCTTTGGCAGCTTGCTTACCTCTACACATACACGAGCAGGACAGTTCTCTGTAAAATACTGACCATAAATCTCGTTGACAGTGGCAAAATCCTTGATATCTGCCAGATAAACAGTGGTCTTAACTACATCAGACAGCTGATAGCCCGCAGCCTCCACAATACCCTTCAGATTGTTCAATACCTGAGTGGCCTGCTCCTTAATGCCGCCCTCCACCATAGCACCAGTAGCTGGCACCAAAGGAATCTGACCGGAAACAAACAGCATCCCGCCAGCAGTCTGAACAGCCTGAGAATATGGCCCAATAGCTCCTGGACCTTTATCTGTAGAAATAATCTTGTTCATAAACAAAACAACCTCCCTTATACTATGCCTTGGCATAATTACAGCTCTATTATACATGCGTGCACGTGAACGCACAAGCATTTCTCAAATCTTTTTTGCAATATTATTTTTTACCTGCTTACCATTATAGAGCTGTGCACCTGCACAAGCAAGTAAAATCTTTATATAATCATAATTTAGCCAGATCTGGTCTGAGATTCTGTGCTCGTCCTCTATAGATATGCTTGATTTCTTTTTGCTTTTTATCTGTATCTACCAGAAGCAAAATCCTGATACACATGGTCAAGGCTCCCTCCACATCCATCTGGCGGGCATCAAATAAAGGCACCATATCAAACCCCGGCAAGGCTCTGGCTCCCTTGGCAGGAAAGGCTGCCGTTATATCCTCTGTGGCAGAAAAAATAGCCGCTCCAATATCCTCAGTGGCTATTTCATTAGCCTCCAGCATGGCAGTTACTACCTCCTGGGTAGCAGTTATAACAGCCTCAGCTGTATTTTCCTCAACAGTAATAGCTCCTCTGATTCCTCGCAACTACTTTTTCCTCCTATCAGCTTTTATTATATTCCACAACAGTTTGCTACACAACACCATAGCAGCCAAATAGCCCAACACTCCCAAAAGGGGGATTTCCATAATCTTAGGCGTCATTTGGGTGGTGCAGATGGTACTGGAGCCCAGTAATAGGGCAGCGCTGATAATGGCCATAATCATCTTGTTTATCATGGCATCCAACTGCCGCAATGGCTCCTGTGAGCCAGTCATATCCAGATTGACCTTGGTCTGACCACTAAGAGTCATTTTCAAAATATCCGATATTTGCTCTGGCAGCTGCATGGATTTTTTTACCAAAGTATATCCTTCACGCTTGGCCTTGTTCATCTGATTACGCCAGCTAAAATCCTTTTCCAGACTGATACGCAGTCCCTGTCCAAAAATCTCAGAGAAATTGACCTTGGGACAACAGCGAGTCATAACCCCCTCCATAATCAGCATGCCTCTGCCAAACATACTAAAACCATGGGGCACCGAGATATTGTTGCCCTGCAGCACTTTGAGAATCTGTCGTACCAGTTCTCCTGCCTTGACGTGCTCAAAGTCCAAATCTCCATACTGATTCATCAGCATGGCCACATCATCATAAAGCTGGACATGATCTACCTTGCCTCTTGGCACACCTAGAGCCAATATAGCTTCCTTCATTTCATAGACATCACCAGTTACCAGTGCCATAATGGCCTTGCGGAAGCTGGATCTATCCTTGGCCGAAAGCCTGCCCATCATGCCCAGATCCAGCCAAAGGATTTTGCCATCCTTTACCCAGATATTGCCGGGGTGAGGATCTGCATGAAAAAAACCGTCCTCCACAATCTGCTTTACATAGTTGACGCCTAACAGCTTGCCAATCCGCTCCATGTCTACCCCAGCTTCAGCTAGGGCATCTGCATCGTCCAAGGGAATGCCCTCCATGCATTCCATAACCAAAATACGAGGGGTGGTTAGCTGCCTTTCCACTTTAGGACAGAGAATATTTGCATCATCCTTGTTGAGATGAGCAAATTCTTCAATATGGTCAGCCTCCAGAATAAAGTCAATCTCCTGCTTGGCAACCTCCCACATTTCGTCTACAATGCTTTCGAAGTCCACAACACTTTCTGAATCATGAACTATATTTACCACAGAAACAGCCTTTTTCAGCAGACTGATGTCCTTGGCCATAACATCGTAGATACCGGGCCGCTGTACCTTGACAACCACCCTGCTGCCATTCAGCAGCACCGCTCTATGAACCTGAGCTATGGAGGCTGAGCCCATAGCCTCAGAATCTATATAGGAAAAAATCTGGTCCCAGTTCTGCTGATACTCCCTATTGATAATCTCCTTGACCACAGAAAATTCCATAGGGCGCACATCAGATTGAAGCTTGGTAAGCTCATTCCGATATTCTGTAGGCAAAAAATCAGGACGCATGCTGATAATCTGTCCCAGCTTCACGAAGGTAGGGCCCAAATCCTCCAGTACCTGTCTTACCTTGACTGGGGTAATTCCCTGCAACAGCTCCCGCTGTCGGAGAACATTGATAATCTCCTTAAGACGTCCTGCTGAGGACATTTCCGCTGCTTCAGCGCTATTATCTTCATTTGTATTCCATAGCCTGTACAGCATAATATCTCCCCTTAACAGCTGCTATCAGCTGGACAATACCTCTACACCTGTCTCGGTAACGTAGATTGTTTTTTCCCACTGAGCTGACAAGGAATGATCCTTGGTGCGAACTGTCCAGCCATCCTTTTTGTCTACTGTTACCTTGAAACGGCCTGCATTAATCATTGGCTCCACGGTAAATACCATGCCTGGCACAATCAGCATGCCAGTACCTGGCATTCCTACATGGGCAATATATGGATCCTCATGGAAGTCCTTGCCTACGCCGTGTCCACCTAGCTCTGTAACTACGGAGCAGCCGTTGGCCTTGGCGTGAGCATTAACTGCCGCACCAATATCTCCCACATAGCCCCAAGGACGAACTGCCTCAATGCCTACCAGCATACATTCCTTGGCAATTTCTACCAAACGCTGTGCCTCTGGTGCCACCTTGCCTACTGTGTACATTCTGGAAGCATCTGCATAATAGCCATCCAAAATAGTTGTAATATCTATATTGAGAATATCTCCCTCTTTAAGAATGGTTTTCTTGGAGGGAATACCATGACAAACCACATCATTTAGAGAGATACAAATGCTCTTTGGGAAGCCCTCATAGTTCAGACAGGCTGGAATAGCACCATTTCCCTCAATAAATTTCCGGACTGCTGTATCAATGGATTCGGTATCAATACCCTCCCGCACCATACTGCCAGCCAGGTCAAGGGCTGCGTCGTTAATCACACCAGCCTTGCGGATACCTTCAATATCTGCAGCATTTTTGATAATCTTATGAGGTGGTCGAACCTGTCCCTTGAAAAAATCGAATTTCATCCCATCCAGCTTTTCATCAAAGGCCAAATGACATTTTTTGTACTTCAGGCCACTGCCACACCAGCATAAATCATTTCTATTCATACAATAAATAGCTTCCTTTCAATTACACTCTCCAGAGGGACATATACTGTCCTTCTAGCAACTGCTACCAGAGAAGATTGTCAACTTTCGTTAATATTACATCTTCGCTATAAATAACAGTACATATATAATTATAAGGAAATTTGCAAAATAGTCCACCCTTATTTTACCTTATTACCATGTGATGGAAAAATATTCTGTTCTTACTCCCTGGTATCGGCAATTACAGACCGCATTTTGGCAATATTATCATGGTAGCTCTCCGGGTTGCTTCTAGCCATAGCGGTGTACAAAACATCTGTAATGGCCATATGTATCAGACGGGAAGCCACAGATTCGGAGCTATAGTGCACCTCCCGGCCCATACCAGTCAGCACTACATCCCCCAGCTTGGCTAGATTGGACTGGGCATAGCTGGTAATAACAATAACCGCTGCTCCGGCTCTCTTGGCTACTCGAACAGCCTCTAGCAGCTTGATAGTGGCTCCTGTATGAGATACCGCAATAACCACATCCTCCTTGGTTAGCAAACTGGCCGAGGTCAGCTGCTGACTCATATCCGCATAAGCCTGAATCACCATGCCAAATCTCATAAATCTGGTTTCAATATCCTGACATACAGTAGCCGAATTACCATAGCCATAGACAGCCACCCGCCTAGCTTTTTGCAAGACCTGTACAGCCTTAGCCACCTGCTGAAAATCCAAAATTTTCAGGGTGTCCTGTAGTCCATCCATAATATTTTGAAAAACTTTGGCAGCTACCTGTTCCTCCGTATCCTTATCCCCAATTTCACGAAATTCCATTTCCCCAGCATTGGATAGCTCCGCTGCCAAGGCTATTTTCAAGGCCTGCAAACCGCTAAAGCCTAGCTTCTTGCAAAATCTTGATATAGTTATCTCAGAGCTTTTGGTATTGCCTGCCAGCTCTGGAATAGTCTGCTCCATAATCCTGGCTGCATTTTCCATAATATAGCTGGCTATCCGCTGCTCTGATTTGGTTAAATCCTGATATACACTGCGCAAAATAGGCAGTACCGCTTGATTTTTTTCTCCGGTCATAAGAGTTCCCCTTTATATATCCAACCTGTATCGCCTTAGCAGGCAACAAAATCCTGCTTTTATTATAACATTTACTTGAAACAAAGAAAATGTCTCTAATTTTTCTTTCAAGATTAGAAAATCCTGTCTGCATCTTTGGGGGAGCAGACAGGATTAGGTATAAGGAATCTACTGAAAGTTGGGAATATATCAGTAGAGAGGACACTTGTGTTAGATTTAGCTTAGGCGATAAAGGCTTCGATTACCAATACGCCAGCCAAGCCCATAACAGCAATAATTGTTTCCAGAGCACACCAGGTGCGAATGGTTTCCTTGAAGGTCAGGCCAAAGAATTCCTTGAAAAGCCAGAAACCAGGATCGTTAGGAGGGCTGAAAATCAAACTGCCTGCTCCAGTGGCCAATACCATCAGCTCTGGGCTGACACCGGTAACAGCTACTACAGGAGCTGCAATACCACCGGCTGTCAAGGCAGCCACAGTGGCAGAACCGCAGGCTGTGCGGATAACTGCTGCTACGGTCCAGGCCATCAGCAGTGGAGACAAATTGGACTGGGCTGCAATCTCACCAATATAACGGCCTACACCGCTATCAATGAGAATCTGCTTCAAGGCACCGCCGCCACCTACAATCAGCAGAATCATAGCAATGCTGAGAACAGCGCTCTCTACAACCTTCATAATCTCAGGAATGGTTTTGCCTCTGGCAATACCGAAGGTATAGAAAGCTAGAGCCACTGAAATTGTCAAAGCCATATCTGGAGAACCAAGGAAAGTAAGCACATGATAAGCTGCAGAATCTGCATTCATAGTCATTTTGGCTACAGCGGAGGCAGCCATAAGAACTACAGGCACCAAAGCAGTGAATACGGAAATACCAAAACCTGGCATTTCATTATCAGCAAAAATCTTGGGACTATGCATTCCCTCTGGAATATTAGGACGAATATTTCTGGCAGTACTGCAGAAAATAGGACCTGCCACAATGGCAGTTGGTACAGCAATAATAGCACCATAAATGAGAGTAGTACCAATATCAGCGCCATAGATAATGGAAATGGCTGTTGGGCCTGGATGAGGTGGCAGGAAGCCGTGAGTTACAGACAATGCTGCTGCCATAGGAATACCTGCCTCCAACAGAGGCACATCTGCGGACTGAGCAATGGTAAATACCAGTGGAATCAACAAGATAAAGCCGATTTCATAGAACAGGGCAATACCTACCACAAAACCGGTAAGGCACACCGCCCATCTTACATTTTTGCGGCCAAAAACATTAATCAGAGTAGTGGCTATGCGCTGAGCACCGCCACTTTCTGCCATCAGCTTGCCCAGCATTGCACCAAAGGATACCACAATAGCCAAACCGCCCAGAGTACCACCTAAGCCTTTTTCAATGGTAGGAATAATCTGATTAATAGGCAATCCCTCAGCAAAGCCTATACAGCCTGCTACCAGTAACAAGGCCAGGAAGCTGTTCAGCTTTACCCGGACAATCAAGAAAAACAGCGCCAAAATACCAATGGCCAAAATAACGAGTGGCATATAAAATTCCCCCTTTTACTTTTTCCATGACAGCAGCCCCTCAACTGCTGTCATGATTTTTCCCTGCATTTATTTATACATAATTATTTGGCAAAATGCTCCTGCCATTCATGATGGAAAGATCCTTCCCTATCAATACGCTTGTAGGTATGAGCCCCAAAATAATCTCTCTGAGCCTGAATGATATTGGCACCCAGCTGCTGAGCACGGAAGCTGTCAATATAAGTAATGGCATTGGCCAGCGCTGGCACAGGTACTCCATTGGCAATAGCCAGAGAAACGATTCTTCTCAGGCTAGGGAGATTCTCCTGAATTTTCTTCATAAAAAATTCATCCAGCATGAGGTTGGCCAACTGTGGCTGACGCTGATAAGCTTCGGTAATTTTGTTCAGGAACTCTGCCTGAATAATACAGCCTGCCCGGAAAATAGCGGCAATTTTGCCAAAATCCAACTGCCAATTATAGGTGCTGGCAGCAGAACGATAAAGAGAGAAGCCCTGAGCATAGGCAGCAATTTTACCTGCGTAAAGACTGCGACGCACATCCTCCAAGAAAGCTTCATCTACAGTTTCTATTTTCTCTGGAGCTGGCAAAACCTCTCCCAAGGCCTTTCTCTCCAAGAGAAGATTGGACATAACGCGGTTGTTGCAGGCAGCGGTAATCATGGAGGTATTTACTCCCTGCTTCATAGCCTGAATACTGGTCCAACGGCCAGTGCCCTTCTGACCCGCACTGTCCTCAATCTTATCCACCAGCTCCCCAGCTGCCAAATCATCCTTTTCGGCAAAAATATCTGCAGTAATTCCGATAAGGAAGCTCTTCAGTTCACCCTGATTCCACTGGTTAAATACATCTGCCATCTGATGGTTCTGAATGCCTCCCACATGCTTCATCAGCAGGGAGCTTTCTGCTATCAGCTGCATATCAGCATATTCAATACCATTGTGCACCATCTTCACATAATGGCCTGCACCATCAGAGCCAATATACGCACAGCATGGCTCCTGACCAGCCTTGGCTGCAATGGCCTCATAGATAGGACGGACATATTCGTAGGCATCCTTATCACCCCCCGGCATAATGCATGGGCCTAATCTAGCACCCTTTTCACCGCCAGAAATACCTACCCCAAAGAATCTAACACCCTTTTCCAATGCCAAATCATGGCGTCTGCGGGTATCCTCAAAGAAGGAATTACCACCGTCCATAACAATATCCCCTGGCTCCAGCAAAGGAAGCAGCTGGTTTAACATGGAATCCACTGGGGCGCCTGCCATAATCATAAACATGATTTTTCTTGGCTTTTCCAGAGATTCTACAAAGGATTTTAAATCATAAAAAGGATGCATATGCTCATGAGGATGCTCCTTCATTACCTTTTCTGTCAAATCCGGGGTGTAATTGTAGCAGGCCACATCAAAGCCTTTGTCTGCCATATTCAGTGCCAGATTGCTGCCCATTACAGCCATGCCTACCATACCTATATTCATCTTGACCATTTTATTCCGCCTCCGCTCTAATAACTTGATTAATATTACATTTTCTTCTGAAATGCTGCTATATCTACAAACTCCTGCTGGAGATTCCAATACAACCGTTCAAAAATTCCATATAGCTCCTTGTAGGTAGCTGCATTTTCTGGAATTGGATTGTAAATTTTTCTAGGATGCACCAACTCGGTGGTGTCCTTAATACTCTTCAATCTACCGCTGGCAATAAAGCCCAAAACCACTGCTCCAAAGGCTGCTCCCTCGCTATTGTTTGGCAGGGTTAGCTTTTCATTGAGAACATCTGACAGAATCTGCAGCCACAAATCTGATTTGGTAAAGCTGCCACTGACTCTAATATCCTGAATCTCTCCAAATTCCTTCAAGGCATCCAATACAGCATTCATACTGTAGCAGATTCCCTCCATAGTTGCTCTTATCATATGAGAACGCCTATGGTTCAGGGAAAGGCCAAAGAACATACCCCGCAATTCAGAGTTCCAATAGGGTGCTCTCTCTCCGGTAAAGCAAGG
Organism: uncultured Anaerovibrio sp.; assembly: GCA_934203205.1. Lineage (GTDB taxonomy): Bacteria > Bacillota > Negativicutes > Selenomonadales > Selenomonadaceae > Anaerovibrio. Next base: position 48,450 of record CAKPYV010000003.1, read on the forward strand.
CAGCATTATCAATCCCTCGGAACCGGCTGGTATATGAGAGGCTTTCATAGTCATTAAATCATAGCCATCTACATCCAGATTTTCCAAATGAGCCTTGGTATAATGGCAGATCTTATCTCTTACCCATCTGAGAATCATACCGCCGTTGTTAATAGCTCCACCGGCTACCCACATATCATCCACCAGATTGTAGCACCAGGTGCGCATCTTGGGATCCGTCATAGGCTGTGAGGTTAGCATCCGCAAAGCTCCGCTAGTGCCAATGGTGGCACTAAGCTGTCCTGGATGTACCGCACCAATACCTACATTAACCAAAACTCCGTCAGTAGCACCAATAACCACTGGCACCCCCTCTGGCAGTTCCATAGCCGCTGCCGCCTGAGAGCTTAGCTTAGACATATAGGTGGTGGAAACGATTTTTGGCATCTGCTCCCGTCTCAAACCAGCATAGGCCAAAATTTCGTCATCCCAATCCATATTCTTTTCATTATACATACCGCTGGTGCTGGCTGCGGAATGGTCAATCAGCCATTCCCCTGTTAAACCACGGAAGATATAATCCTTTAGGGAACCTACATAACGCATATGTTGGAAAATCTCTGGATGGTTACGGCGAAGCCAAATAACCTTAGCTAGAGGATAGCAGGCATGAATTGGACAACCAGTCTTTTCATAAAAGCTGCGGCACAGTGTTTCATCCTGCTTCATTTCCTTGACAATGCTGGCACTACGGCTATCAGCCCAAGTCTGCATATCCATCAATGGTTCATAATGCTCATCCAGACCAGCAAAGCTGTGCATTACTGTACTAAGGGCAATGCCCTGTAACAGGCAATTTTTGTAGCGAAGCTCTGCGGCTGTTTCCTTAATAACCTTCTCTACTGATTCAAAAATCTGCAGGGGATTTTCCTCTGCCCAATCAGGATGTGGGGTGAGAAGAGGATAAAATGCCTCTGATGAGCAGTATTTCTGCCCTTCTACATCGTAGGCAATAGCTCTAACCCCTGTAGTTCCCAGGTCTACCCCGATCCAAACCTCTTGCTTGTTTGTAACAGTATTTTGGATATTCATTATCATTTCAACTCCTTAAAAATGATATTTTCTCTTCATTTGTTGTGTATATAATAGCATAGGCTAGAATATTTTGCAAGCTATTTTTCTTTTGTTTTTTATTTTGTGATAGTTTTATATCATTTTTCTCTTGCTTGACTATATACCCATCTCGGGGTACAATGAAAAGAAAAATCAAAGGTCGTGTTATTATGTTACCAACGCTAAGACAGCGTTGTCTGGTTGTTCTTTATCTAGTGATAGCAGTGCTTTTCACTAGCTTTCTTTCCTTTGTCAGAGATGCATCTACTGGTATTCCTGTGCTGAACTATCATCAGATTAATGATAGGGATCACAATGCCCTGACGGTGCCTGTCAGCGAGTTCGAACGGGAAATGGTCTACCTAAAAGCTGAGGGCTATACCTCCATTACACCGGAGCAGCTGTCTAATCATTTGAAATACGGCAGTCCCTTGCCTCCTAAGCCTGTGATGATTACTTTTGATGACGGTTATCGGGATAATTACACCAATGCCTTTCCTATATTAAAGAAATATGGCTTTACGGCTTCTATTTTCCTTGTATCGGATTTTATGGATCGCTTTGAGAATTATCTTACCTGGGAGCAGGTGCAGGAAATGAGCGAAGCTGGCATTAATATGGAGAGCCACACCCTCAGCCATGTAGAGCTGGCTGGATTGCCTCATGATGAGCTGTACAATCAGCTGATGGGAGGCAAACTGGCTACTGAGTGGAAAACGCTGAAATTTGTCAAGTACATGGCTTACCCTTGCGGTACTATGGATGAGGCTTCTATGGCAGCCGTAAAGGACTGTGGCTATGATGGTGGTTTTACCGTTCGTTATGATTTGGTTCATTCCTGGGATGATCCATATGAAATGCCTCGTGTGCCTATCTTTGGCAATTTCGAAGGTTCCTTTATGAGATTTAAGTTGCGACTTCATGGTGCCCCATTATTTGGCCGTATGGAGCGCATGAGAAAATATCTTTTGAACAATGGGCATAGCACCTTGGCTACCCTGTTTTATCTACCATAAAGAATATATTAACGGTATTAATACCACATTTTTACAGAGGTGATATTTTTGCTTTTTTATGTTGGTTTTATGTTATTCATGGCTATAACCTTTTATATGGTTATGAAGCGAATTATGCGTCGTGACAATTATATTAACAGCTTGATTAAGGCCTTTCTGGAGGAAGGCACTTTATCCAAAAAGGAGCTGTTGGACAAAATGTATGATTACGGCTGTCAGGACTTCCGCCTAAAGCGAATTATTGAAAAATATCATGCTACCCGACAGGACTATGAAGATATTTTTGACAAGCTGTTTCACTGGGCAAACTTCCGCAAACGCCGCCGTTATATCCCTATCAACTCATTTTTCTTTGTCAGCTCCCTGGAAACAATCCTAAAGCATAAGGATATAGACAGCAAAAAGCTAACACAGAAAATGATGAACCATTTTCATTTCTAAACCTTTTCTAAGCAAAAAATCAGCTATTCATGCACATGAATAGCTGATTTTATATACACAGGACATTAGGCCTATTTGTGAAAATAACGGGTATAAAAAAGCACAAGAAAAAAACGGCATATTATTTTGCTAATATACCGTCTAAAGCCTTATTCTATATAACTTATGGTGGAGACGAGGGGGATCGAACCCCTGACCTCTTGAATGCCATTCAAGCGCTCTCCCAGCTGAGCTACGCCCCCATGCACAATTGATATTATACGTGATATGCACTTATGTGTCAAGAAAATTTATTGATATTTTCTATAACTTCCTACAAAAATTTCTATAGGAAAGGAATCTTTACTGATGTTTTTCCTGAAGCTGTTTTATCAAATGCACAGCTCCTATACCCAAACCTGTAGCCTTGGCAATTTCTTCCAGCTCATAACCATCAGTCAGCATATCTCTGGCGACCTTTGTAGCAACCTCTGTATCCAAACTTTGACCTTCCTCAATATAAGGCAACTGTTCAGCCTTGCCAGCATTGCTGGCAGTCTGAGCAGCATTGGCATTACCTCCCGCGCTAACCAGGCCGTCCAAATTGCCAGTCTGAATATCCACTGCCTGTTGCAGGGCATCAGCCTGCTGTACTGACTGCATGGTATTGGACTGGGCCTCATACTGTGCCTCCAGTTTCATAGAGGCCTCACGAATATACTCCCAGGCCTTTTCATCTGAAGGAGTCATATCATAGCTCTCCTCAACATTATTACTGGTCTGAGCTGTTTCTTTGCCAGCATATACTGCGGCTGAAGCCTTTTCCTCCATATCAATGCCTGTAGTTGGCATTTTAACATCCATATTGCCCATAGACTGCAGCATATCAATTTTTTGTTGCAAAAGCTCAGACTTGTAATCAGCTTCCCTAAGCATACGCTCCAAGCGATCTACATGCTCCGTCATGCGATTAATAATCTCATCAGCTGACTGCTCCAGCTCATATCTGAGTCTGCCTGTGGCCGCCTCCAATACTTCGGGATCATCCTCGCTTTTATTCAAATGCTGTCTGGCTAACAGTACAATAACTGCCCCCAGAATAATAATAAATCCCAATATCTCTGTGGTCATGCGCAACTCCGTCCTAATAACAAATTAGCAGCTTATATCTATACTGCGTCCTCTATATTGGTCTACAGCCATAGGCGGTTCCTCTGGAGCTTCCAAGGTCTCCTGCTCCTCCATAATCTCCTTGGGAGATTTGCGACGGCCTCTGGCTTGCTGTCTACGGCCCTGCTTTCGATCTGGATTATCCTTAATTTTCTCTCCCTCAGCCTCATCCTTAGTACGTACCTGATTCTGCTGACGCTCAATAAGCTTTTTGTGCTGCTCCGCCTTAAAATCCTGTTGCAAAGCAGCCTGCTGATTAAGATTGTGCTGTATTTCCCCCACATCATTGGCATGTGGGACAGCCATACGCATATTCATTGGTGCAAAATCCATAAGTCTTCGCCTCAAATCTTAAATCAATAAGCACCTACCATGATAAAATCATCCTTAACATACTGGGTACAATGAGTTTCCTTGACCTGAACATTCTTAACAATGGAGTTAATGCTCAACCGTACACCTGGATACATGGTATCTGCCACACATACTCGGCCATGCTGCATATCCCGCAGTTCCTCATCAATTTCTCTCAACCGTTTTTCGCTACGCTCCACCTTACCTGCTAATGGGAACTGAGAGCGAACCAAACCATTCAGCTGCTCAACTTTATTAGGCGGCAAAAGCTTTATATCTATTTTTTCCAAAGTTGACAAGGTTTTATTCAGCATTTCCAAACGCTTTTTGGCCTCATTGTATTCCTTCAGCACTTGCTGATATTCCTTTTGCAACATAGGATTAACACCTACGCTCAAACGGGTAATGACATTGGCTTCATTACCTATGCATTTAGCTCGAATTTCCTCACCAGCCGCCAAATTGCCACCAGTAATCTGCCCCTTGCCTTCATCCATAATGAGACGATGACCTGCCCGTATAGTGGAATGCATGGCCACATCATGAATGAAAATATCCCCGCCAGCTTCGATATCGGCATTCTCAGCAAAGGAAGCATGGAAATCCCCTCTAGCCTTTATAAAGCCTCGGTTCATACCTCGAACGCCACCCTTGATAAAGATATTGGCCCCCTCTACATTGGCTGCACTAACCATCCCCATGATCTCAATATCTCCAGCTGCCTTTACTACAAAGCCAGCCTCCACATTACCGCTAATGGTAATAGCACCATCAAAATCAATATTGCCGGTTTCCATGCAGACATCACCTTTAATTTCCAAACGGGGATCCACATCTATCTTACTGCCCTTGTCCACAATCTGGCCATCCATATCCGCCACAACAATATTTTCATCCTTGATAATAGTGTTCTTGCCAGCAGGCACAGGCTTTGGTTTACCATTTCTGGCCATAATCCTATCACCAAATATATTGGTGCCTGGAGTTCCCTTGGTATGAGGTATTCTTTCTGCCAATACCTGGCCCTTGTTAGCCCGCAGGAACATATTCAGATTCTTATAATCTGCCCTATCGTGCTCGTCTACCACAGGTACGCCCTTTTCACCTACATTAAATTTACGGATAATCTGGGCATCCTGCCCATTCTGAGGAGCCTCTCCCTTAGCCACCTCCGTAGGACGACCAGTATGACTTGCTTCCTGAACAGCCTCATCATTAATACCATATCTGACATTTTTTGCCCGCAATGCCTCATATATCATTTCTTCTGTAGGAATAGACTGCTTGCCAGCTACATCAAACCTTATGGCAGCAGACAGTCTATCCGGAGCAATCTCCACGATAACCTTGCCATATTCTACATGCTCCTGCAAGGTTTCCTGATCTACTTTATCAACAGATTGACCAGAATAGCCCTGTGGCAAAATAAAATCCTTGCCCAAATAAACAGGAACGCCGTCATTTTTTTTCAATGCATCAGTCATAGCCACTAGGTCATAATCAGAAACACTAAAATCCTTTAATACCCGACGCATATCAGAAATCTCAAACATAAGGCCAGTCCCATCCTTGGGATATACAGTTAGAAAGATACCATCTGTGCAGAATTCCAATAGATAGCCTTCTTTCTTGCCACCTACTTTTGCTATAATTTTACGTTCATCCATGTACAGCCCCCCTGGCTATTCTTCAATACCTAGATGCCAGTATCTGATATATGTAAAATGTATCAGAGCTCATTCATATTCGCCAAAAATCCCCTTAGCTTGAATATAGCCTTGGTATGCAGCTGGCAAATACGTGCCTCTGATAAATGCATTATCAAGCTTATTTCTTTCATGGTCAATTCGTCATAATAATATAAAGATACCACTAGCTTTTCTTTTTCAGTTAGCTCGTCCAATGCACCCATGAGAGTTTCCTTCAGCTCTACATATTCGGCACTACTGTAAGGGTCCATGTCCTGAGCCCCTGCGGCCTCAGATTTCATATATTCCCCCAAGGGCATAATAGTTGCCGCATTTATCTGCTGCTCCAGATGATGTACCTGCTCCACAGTCATGTCTAATTCCTGGGCCAGCTCCTCATCTGTTACCCCATGGCCTAATGTACCCTCCAGCTTGTTTACCGCAGCCTCATATCTACGAATTTTCTGTCTGAGGGAAACGGATATCCAATCCCTGGAACGCAAATCATCTTTCATGGCCCCGCTGATACGTAGTCCTGCATAAGTCTCAAATTTGTTTCCTCGCCGGATATCATATCTGGCCACTGCATCCATAAGACCAAAATATCCGCTGATTATCAAATCATCCCTATCAACATGAGATGGAAGACTCATGGCCATACGGCCAGCTATAATATTCACCAGAGGCAGATAGTGCTCCACCAGCTGATTGCGAATTTCCAGAGTTGGATTCTGGGAATAGGCCTGCCAAAGAGTATCTATATCCTCAGCTGATTTATGATCATTCTGCACTATGCCTCACCACCATTGCTTGTATCACCTGATTACGTTTCACTGCTGCCTGTTACCTTGCGGAGAGAATCTGTATCCAGAGGTGCAAATCCTTCCTGATTACTCTTCTCCGGCTGTGGCTCAGTAACAGCATCCTTATCCTGAGCATCCCCCGCTACTTCGGCTTCTGCCTCAGATTGCTCCTGCTTTTCCTTCTGCTTCAAATCCGTCATGGCCTGCTCTGTTTCCTTAATCAAAGAGCCATAACCTATCTTTTCAAACAGAAAAGCACCGATATAAACCAATACACCGGTGGCTAAAAAAATGCAAGCTGTCCGCATGAGAATAACCGATATGCGGACATCACTCAGCAATCCGGCAGCTATAGCCGTCAAGCCTGCTATAGCTGCAAATACCAGGGCTGCCGTAAGCTTACAAATATCTATCATGTTAGATTTCCTTATCACCTTTGTCTATGGTTTTTACCTTGTAGACACCATCGGACAAATCAATCTGCACAGTTCGTCCATAGTTGCCCCCCGTATCCTCTCCCACAACAGGAATAGATAAACTGGCCAATATTTCCTTGGATGCTGCAGCATTACGCAAGCCAACTCTCATAATATCGGAAGCATTGGCAAAAGCAAACATCTGGGCACCGCCAGCCAGCTTGGCAACCAATCTGGACTTGGCAGCTCCCATGCTAATAAGCTCCTGTAGCATATCCTTGATTCCCGTATCGGCAAATTTTGCTCTATTCTCATTGGAACGGGATTTGCTGCTATCAGGCAGCATAATGTGCAGTAGACCACCAATTTTTGTCTGAGGATCGTACAGGGAAATGCCTATACATGAACCCAGACCATAACTTATTAAGATATCAGGTGCACGGCCAACCTTATAGTCAGCCATCCCCACCTTTACTAAATCTGGCATATAGCTACACTCCCACTGCTTGTAATATTATCTCCAACGAACCTGGATCTGGTACGAGGAAAAAATGTCCCTTAATACCATCGTCCTCAGTTTTGAATTCTGTTTCAATAACCAGGGCATGGTCACCCATCTGACCAAGTTGTACCAGCACAACGCTAAGAATAGCCCCTGCCATATCCATCGCCAAGGCTGGAATAGATGGCAACAGAGAAATATTCGTAAAATTAAACAGTGCATTAAGGTAGGCACCAGAAAGAATATTGCCTATCTCCATCAAAGCTGATTCATCCATAAAGTCCAGCTTTTGAGTGTCGCCGTGCTTTTTGCCCATAAGCATATCTACCAGATAGAAAGCACTCTCCCTTGGCAGCAAGAACAAAATATTGCTAGGAGCCTTGCCGTATACCCGCAAGAACACGCCTACCACCATTGTATCAGGGCCGCCTACCAGCTCTGGAACTTCCTCCAAAGGTACAATAGATACCCTTGGCACGTCCATATCTATACGACGATTGATAATCTGTGACAACGCTGTAGCAGAATTTCCTGCACCTACATTGCCAATTTCTCGCAGTGCGTCCATCTGCACCGAAGAAAGACTTGCGATATCATCTGACATTTCCTTTATCCCACCAATCTATACAAATCTGAAAGACTTATTCCTCACCACTCAATCCTATAATTTCGCTGATATTAAGCTGGATAATCAATCTGCCATCCACCTTGCCAATACCGGAAATAAACTTAGAGCTGGAATCACTACCAGAAGTAATAGCTCTAGTTGTATCAATATCTGCTGCACTAATAGTACGCACCTCTGTTACGGCATCTACCAGCATACCTACAGAAACCTCATCATACTGTACAATAACAATTCTAGTATTAGCAGTATACGGTGTATCCTCCAAGCCCAAACGCTTTTTCAGATCAATAACTGGCAATACACTGCCGCGAAGATTAATTACACCTTTTATGAAATCAGGTGCAAAAGGAACACGGGTAATATCGGTTAATCCCTTGATTTCCTGCACATTTAAAATACTGAAGCCGTATTCTTCGTTTCTCAGCTTAAAGGCAACTACCTGTACATCATCGTCAGTCATTACCTTATCATCCTTAGCCATCTTCTGTACCCCCTTCGATTACATCAATGCGCTGACATCCAGAATCATAGCCACATGGCCATCACCTAGAACAGTAGCACCTGCCAACATCTTCAGGCCGGACAAAAGCTTGCCTAAAGTCTTAATAACTATTTCTTGCTGGCCAATGAGATTATCTACCACAATACCAATCTTATGGTCACCAACATGGACAACAACCACAAAAATATCATCCTCATCACCGGACTCGCCCTGTGGCACGCTCAGTACCTCATTAAGACGAGCAATTGGTATAATCTGTCCACGCAGAACAATAACTTCCTTGTTCTGTACGGTCTTAATGTCATTAGGAGTAATATTGATAGTGCTATCAATGGAGCCCAAAGGAATAGCATACATCTCATCCTGAACCTTAACCAGCATAGCCTGAATAATAGCCAAGGTCAGAGGCAGCTTAATCTTGAAAACAGAACCTTCATCAATCTTGGTTTCTACGTCTACATGGCCGCCCAGAGACTCAATCTTGCTGCGTACTACATCCATGCCTACACCACGACCAGATACATCAGTAATGGTATCAGCAGTAGAGAAGCCTGGCAGGAAAATCAAACGCACTGCATCAGCATCTGGCAAAGCATCAGCTTCCTCACGACTAATCATACCCTTTTCTACAGCCTTGCTGCGAATCTTATCTGCATTAATACCTGCACCATCATCAGTAACCATGATAACTACATTGTTACCCTCGTGACGAGCAATCAGACCAACCTCTCCAGTTCTTGGCTTCCCCTTGGCTTCACGATCGTCAGGATGCTCTACACCATGATCCAGAGAATTTCTCAGCAAATGCATCAATGGATCACCGATTTCGTCAATTACGGTACGATCCAACTCTGTATCTTCACCCTCGATGGTCAGATTAATATCCTTATTCAATTCCTTAGCCAAATCTCTAACCATACGTGGGAAACGGTTGAATACCTGGCTAACAGGCACCATTCTTACCTTCATAACTACGGACTGCAAGTCAGTAGTTACTCTATCCATCTGCTCCAAGGTCTCTGTCAGCTCAGTAAGACGATGAGTCATACCAATCTGCTCCAAACGTACCTTGTTAGTAACCAGCTCTCCTACCAGATTCATAAGTGTATCCAGCTTTTCAATATCAACACGAACAGACTGACCGCCTACATGAGCTTTTTTGTCGTGCTTACCATTGCCATTAGCTGCTGGATGCTTATCTGCCGCTTTGGCAACAGAAGCTGTCTTTGGCGCAGGAGCAGAAGCCTTAGCAGCTGCTGGAGCTGCCTTTGGTTCTTCGGCTTTCTTTGGCTCATCCAAAACAATTTCGGTAACCTTAACTGCACTGATTTCAGAAATGGCAGCGACTCCTTCTTCTACTTTATGAGCATCTACATCCGTTACCAGACAAACATCAAAGCTGTGATCAAATTTTTCCTGCTCCAAATCTTGAGCTGGTGGCACAGACTTTATAACATCACCTAACTCGTCCAAAACATTCATAACCATGTAGGAACGGGCAGATTTCAAAAGACAGGTATCAGCAATCTCCACATGAACCCAGTACGGAATCAAGCCACTGTTCTTGGCTTCTTTAACAACCAGCAAATCTGTATCATTCAGCTCGCATCCCTCTGGCATCTTGGACTTAGCAGATTCTGCCTCTGGCTCCACTGGAGTTCCTGGCAGCTTCACACCAGTTTCTGCCTCAGCCTGAGCTACAGACTCTCCCTTGGCAATGGCGTTAACCATACGAACCAGCTCAGATACATCAACTGCATCCTCACCATCTCCGTTGGCTATATTATCAACCATTTCTTGCAATGCATCTACACATTTGAAGATTACATCAATAATTTCCTCGCTAACCTTCAGCTGTTCCTTACGGAGCATATCCAAAAGATTCTCCATATCATGAGTTAACTCGGCAGTCTTGGTATAGCCCATAGTTGCAGACATACCTTTCAAGGTATGAGCATTACGAAAAATCTCATTAAGGACTGATAAATCCTCAGGATCATTTTCCAGGCTCAGCAGACCATCGTTCAGAGACTGCAAATGTTCCCGTGATTCATCCAAAAACATTTCCATGTACTGATTTGTTTCCATTTCTATTCCTCCTGATTTGATTAATTCCTAATTCTATTTATAATAGCATCTGCTATCTGCCCTATTGGCAGAACCTCATCTGCAATACCAGCCTCCACAACAGATTTTGGCATACCATATACAACGCAAGTTTCTTCAGCCTCAGCTATAACATAGCCCCCGGCCTTCTTGATCTTTTTCATTCCAGCAGCACCATCGCATCCCATACCTGTAAGGATAACAGATACCACATCAGAACCATATTTTACCACAGAGTCAAACATGATATCCACCGCTGGTCTATGGGAAGCTAGCGGCGGATCCTGATTCAGAGAAATCTCTCTCTTTGCAGCATTTCCCCTAACTGTAAGATGATATCCACCTGGTGCAATATAAACATGGCCCGGTAAAATAATATCACCCTGCTCTGCTTCCTTAACCGTAACCTGAGACAGAGAATTCAATCTCTCAGCCAAAGATTTGGTAAAGCCCGGTGGCATATGCTGCACAACTACCATGCCACAAGGCATATTAGCAGGCAGCTTGGGTATTACCTGCTGCAAGGCTCTTGGTCCACCTGTTGAGGTCCCCAAAGCCACAAGCTTAGTAGAGTTACCTCCAGCAGAGCTGCTATAGAATGATGTAGCAGGCTTCTGCTTCAACAGAGGGTTCTCATGCTTGGCCAACATACTGGTATATCCATGAGATGTGGATAGGCCTGTGGACTTACTTGTCTGGGAGGATTGATTTCCATAACCTTTCCTCTCAAATATATTAATTCGCCTTAAATTCGACGCTTCCTGCTTTTTTTGAAAAATATTCTGGATATTTTTTGTTTTTCTTATTCCAACAGAGGCAACACTGCGACATTTCTCAATAATATCTCCCTCGATACTGTCTATTTTGGAGATTGAGCCGCCTGCCTTGCAAAGAAAATCCACGGCCCCTAGCTCTAAGGCCCTAATAGTTTCGTCAGCATCCTTCTTGGTAAGACTGCTGAACATCAGCACAGGCACAGGGCATTCCTTCATAATGATCTGCAATGCCTGCAAACCATCCATTACAGGCATATTGATATCCAGCGTCAGCAAGTCTGGTTTTTCTTTGGCTACCAGTTCTACAGCTTCCTTACCATTTTTGGCAATGCCTATTACCTGAAAATCTGGTGTTTTGTTCAAAAGATCTGATATGACCTTTCTCATAAAGGCAGAGTCGTCTGCTATAACCACGCGAATCATTTGCCTGCCTCCTCTCACTTAGTGCCAATTCCCTTGGCCAAACTTTGTCTTTGTATTTCAAAAATAAACTTTACCAGCTTATTCTGATGAACCTTGTTCATATCCAAGAATTTTACACCTATCTGATAAGTAGGTGTGGTTGCATTCTTGACAGGAACACATCGCATAATCTGGCCAGTAATCCGCAGCATTCCCACTCCTGGAATACTGGTCAGCTCCACTACCGCCTTGCTGCCTACAGGCAGCTCCTTGTCATATGTAAGGGCAATGCCACCGCCACTGATATCAGTAATGCGGGTAATAATCATATCTCCCATGGCACCATATTCATTAAGAGGCCGTAAAATCACTGTATAATCTGCTGATACACGGACAAATTCCCTATTTTGAATTTTTTGTACCTCGGCTGGCATAGTAACAATCCAAACCGGAATATTCCCTTCCCTAGCCTTATCCAAGTAATGGGTACTAAATTTGTAAAAGCATCCATCTCCTGGCGTTTTGCCCATCATAGCCTCTCCTGGTCTAGGAATAATTGGTACTCCTTTTTCGTTCATGGGCATAGCCGCCAATATTTTGCCATTTTTGATTTCCTCTACACGGCTGCTTACACCTTCCGGTGCTTTCTCTGGATAGAATTCCAGTCTTGAGCCAATCCTTATTATTTTGTCTGCAGCTAATTTTGTGCCTTTAAAACCACTCATTGGTATCCCCTCATAGTAAATTAATATAAAGCAATCATATTCATCTTATGGTTACTGAAAAATCTAACCTTTTCCTCTATTTTATCTAAAAACACATATTATTGCAAAAATATTAACGAACGTTATGAAAAAATTTTCGTAAAAATCCCTGCCAGCCCATTTTTACTTTCTGTTCTCTACCTGTTAGCAGGGAATCAGCCAAAGAAGCTATACATTTAGAGGCCAAGGAATCTGGATAAGCAGATATAATAGGAACCTGCTTTCTAACAGCTCGCATCATATTGTTATCGTCTAAAATAAATCCCAAGGATTCCAATTTCATATGCAGAAATTTATCTGCTGTGCAAATAAGCTTGTTAGCAGTTTCATGACTCTCCATAAGATCAAAAACACGATTTACCACCAATCTTATAGGCTGTTGGGCTCCCAAACTGCAATATGCCTTCAAAACCGCATAGCCGTCTGTCAAGGAGGTTGGCTCTGGCGTAGTAACCAAAACTACCTCATCAGAGGCCATAATAAAGTCCAAAACATTTTTACCTACCCCAGCACCAGTATCCACCAAAATAATATCTGCCCAGTCATCACAACCAGCCAGCTTATTAAAAATAACCTGCCTTTGAATAGTAGACAGCTCTCCAGCATGCTCCATACCAGAGCCGCCAGAGATATAGCTAACTCCGTAAGGCCCCCGTATCAACACATCCTCCAGCTCTACACCTTTATTAACCAAGGACATCAAGGTCTGACGGGAACTGGTTCCCAGCAATACATCCACGTTAGCTGTACCAAGATCCGCATCCACCACTATCACACGTTTGCCCTTTTTTCCCATGGCAATGGCTAGATTCACCGTAAGGTTAGTTTTGCCTACGCCTCCCTTGCCACTGGTAATGGCAATAACTCTGGCTCCCTGACTAACTGGCTGATGGGCCATGCTCTGAGAGCTTCCCTGTAATCTCCCGGAGTCCATTGTATCTTCTTTTGTAATTTTCCCCTTTACAAGCATTCGCAGCCTGGTAGCCTGATCATCCATACCCTCTTACCTCAGCAACAACTCCGCTAATTTTTCAATACTAGCAGGCTCAATATCATCGGGCACACTCTGACCATTAGTCAAATAGGACAAAGCTGCCTTACGTCTATGCAAAATATTCAAGATTATGCCATGAGTCTTGGTTTCATCCACCTTGGTAAAAATCACCCTGTCTGGCTTGCACAAGGAGAAATTATCCAAAAGTTCCAGTCCATCACCGGTTTTAGTGGTAGCACTCATAACCAGATGCTTTTCAATATCTGCATCTATATTCAATAACTCGCTAAGCTCCTTCATCTGATAGGTATTATACTGACTTCTGCCGGCTGTATCCAGCAAAATAAGCTGCTTGTCCCGATGCTTTTCAACGGCCTCCTGAAGAGCCTGTGAATTGTAAACAATTTCCAAGGGCAAACCAAGAATATCAGAATAAGTTTTGAGCTGCTCCACCGCAGAAATACGATAAGTATCTGCTGTAATTAAGGCCACCTTGGCCCCTTCTTCTAGAACAAATTTCGCAGCAATCTTAGCTAGAGTTGTAGTTTTACCTACACCGGTAGGACCTATCAAAGCCACAATCTTTGGTTTGTCAGAATATAGAGTAATACCGTTGGCAATCCGAATAGCCTTGCGAATATACTTCTCCAAAGCTTTCATTGCCTTAATAGAATTTTGAGGTGCCAAAATCTCTGTGCCGTTCAGCTTGGAAATCATATCCTCCAAAACATGCTGGCTAATTCCCTGTTCCTCCATAGCCCGCTGCAAATTTGGTATGCCACCTGCTTCACCCTTGTTACGACTCATTTCCACCAGCATAGATTTCATTTCCTCCAGCTGGTTTTGCAAATCCAAAATTTCCTGCTCCTTAACATCCAAATCAGTAGAATCTTCAGAAGCCGTCTCAGTATCCCTATCCTGTGTCAATGATTCTGCCGCCGCTTTCATAGGCTCAGCCGGCTCTTCCTTGACCACTGGCTGTTCTACCTCAGAATTCACATCAACAGCTGGTTGCACAGGGGCAACTTGCTCATTAATAACTGGTTGATCTGACAACTGCTGTGGCAATGTTCCAGAAGCACTTTCTCCTGATTCGACCTGCTCCTGCACTCTATTGACACTAGCTAACACTTCTCCAAAGGTGGGACTAGGGGTATTCTGTGCCATAGCATGACTAATAGCCTCTATGGTGCCTGCTGTCTGATATTGGCTTACCATATTTCGTGGCGTAAAATTTCCTGCAGGCTGTAACTGTGGCTCTGGTGCAGAATTTCTACTGGCTCTTGCTACCGCTGCCGCCTGCAATACCGCCTCAGAGGCAGCACCAGTATCCATAGCAGGCTTCTGCTCTTTTACTACCGGCTCGTCCTCAATAGCTGCAATAACCTCCACAATTTCCTTGGCATGGAATCCCAAGATACCGCCTTTTTTGATTTTATTTGTATGAAGAATTACTGCATCCACTCCCAGCTCGGACTTAACATTAGCCATAGCCTCTTTGAGAGTAGGTGCCTTAAAGCTCTTTATCTGCATTTATAACTTCACCACCCCTATAATCTGAATCTCAACAGACTGATCAATCTCTGCATGTGACAGAACAATAATTCCTGGCACAGAACGCTCTACCAGCTTTCTAAAGTACAAACGCACGGTAGGGCTGGTCAAAGCAATTGGCTGATAGCCCATATCTGTCAGCTTTTGCAGCTCCTTGCTAAGGGAGTTCAGCAGCTTCTGCATGGTGTCAGGATCCAGGCTGACATAGGAACCTCGCTCTGTTCTCTGCACAGCTCCTGCAATCCTGTTTTCAATAGCAGGGTCCAAGGTAATACAGGTCAGCTGATTGTTCTGAGTATATTGCTGGGTAATCTGTCTTGCCATAGCATGACGTACATACTCTGTCAATATCTCAGTATCCTTGGTGGCCTGAGCATAATCTGCCAATACTTCCAAAATAGTAGTCATATCTCTGATAGACACCCGCTCCCTAAGCAGGTTAGCCAAAACCTTCTGAATATCTCCCACGCCCAAAAGATCTGGTATAACTTCGTCCACCAAGGATGGATTAGTTTTCTTAGCATTGTCAATAAGATTCTGGGTTTCCTGACGGCCCAGAATTTCATCAGCGTGAGCCTTAATAACCTCTGTAAGATGAGTAGCCAATACGGATACAGCATCTACTACAGTATAGCCATTCAGCTCAGCCTGCTCTCTGGAAGCCTCTGGAATCCACAAAGCTGGCAAGCCAAAAGCCGGCTCAATGGTATCAATACCCTGAATCTCCTCAAATACAGTACCGGAATTCATAGCCAGGTAATGATCCAACAAAAGCTCGCCCTTGGCTATCTCAACCCCCTTAAGCTTAATGATATAGGCATTAGGCTTAATCTGAATATTATCTCTGATTCTAATGGTTGGCACCACCAGTCCCAGCTCCAAAGCACACTGACGTCTAATCATCACAATACGATCCAGCAAATCGCCGCCCTGACCGGTATCAACCAAAGGTATCAAGCTGTAGCCAATCTCCAGCTCCATAGGATCTACTTGCAACAGAGAAACAATATTTTCCGGCTTGTTGGCCTCTGTTTTTGTCTTTTCCTTTTTCTCCACCACAGCAGTTTCCTGTACCTTCTTGTCTCCATTGGAAATCTGACGGCCAATAAGGCCACAGACAGCAGCCAAAATGGCAAAAGGGGCTCCCGGCAAACCTGGCACACAGGCCATAGCCAACAGCACGCCACAGACAATGTAGAAAACCCTTGGCTTGGCTCCCAGCTGATGAATCAAATCATAGCCCAAATTGCTTTCGGAAGCCGCTCTAGTAACAATAATACCGGTAGCTGTAGAAATCAGCAGGGCTGGAATCTGATTTACCAAGCCTTCACCTACAGTCAACAATGTGTAGTTCTGCAAGGCCTGCGCCACTGTCATATTACGCTGTACCATACCGATAACAAAACCACCGGTAATGTTGATGATAATGATAATAATTGCCGCAATGGCATCGCCTTTAACGAATTTGCTGGCACCATCCATAGCGCCATAGAAATCCGCCTCTCGCTGAATCTTTTTTCGACGCTCACTAGCTTCAGCATCTGTAATAGCACCCTGATTCAAATCCGCATCAATAGCCATCTGCTTACCTGGCATAGCGTCCAAGGTAAAGCGGGCAGATACCTCAGCTACACGCTCAGCACCCTTAGTGATAACCAGAAACTGAATAATAATCAGAATAACAAAGATAATGAAACCTACAACTGCATTACCACCAACTACGAAATTACCAAAGGAGCTAATAACCTCTCCCGCATAGCCCTCCAGCAGAATAAGCCGTGTTGAGGAAACGTTCAGGGCCAAGCGAAACAAGGTAGTAATCAACAGCAAGGAAGGAAATACGGAAAGATCCAAAGCCTCCACATTGTAGATTGCGCTCATTACTACCACCAGTGCCAGAGTAATATTCATACACAGCAGCAAATCCAGCAATATTGTAGGCAATGGAATAATCATCATAACTATGATAGTTACGATGCCTACTGCTATCATTACGTCACTATATTTTTTTACGAAGCCGATCTTGCCGGCAGTCATTTCAGGTGCAGCCATATTCTATCTCCTGACACTTTTCATATTCTATGCATAACGCCTTTTATGGCGATGTTTAAGCTTGTATACATATGCCAAAACCTCTGCCACTGCCTTGAACAGCTCCTGAGGCACACTGCCTCCCACCTCAACTGCAGCATAGAGAGCTCTGGCCAAAGGCTTGTTTTCCACAATAGGAACCCTATTATCTCTGGCAATGCCCTTAATTTTTTGCGCCACTGCGTCCTGCCCCTTGGCCAGCACCACTGGCGCCGTCATGCCGCTTTCATATTTCAAGGCCACGGCAAAATGAGTAGGGTTAGTGATAATAACATCCGCTTTGGGCACCTCCTGCATCATTCTGGACATAGCCATCTGACGCTGCTTCTGACGAATCTTACCCTTAATCTGGGGATCACCTTCCTGCTGTTTGAATTCCTCCTTAACCTCCTGCTTACTCATTTTCAAATCCTGATTGTTCTGCCATTTCTGATACATAAAATCCAAAACAGCCATAATCATAAACAGGCCGATAATCTTGAAGGCCAAATCAAAAACTATATCCGACACCTTGGCTGCTCCGGAGAAAATATCCGTAAAAATCAACTTAGGCATCTGAAACAACTCATCGGCCAAATAAATATAGACCAATGAACCGATAATGGCAATCTTAAACAATGACTTTACCAATTCCACCAAAGAACGTTTGGAAAAAATTCTGCCAAAACCGCTAATAGGATTTAACCTGCCAGGATTAAAGCTTAGCTTTTCCGTGGAAAAATTAAAGCCCACCTGAGCTACATTCATAGCCAGGCCAATAATCATGATAAAGACCATCAAAGGCATAGCTGTTTTGGCCAACAAAATCACTATGCCAATAAACAGCTGCATAATGGATTCCTCGTTTACATCGAAATTCAGATTACCAAAAATGTAAACAGTATAATTCATAACCTCCTCCACCGCTGTGGAGCCTAACATCTTCAGTACGAAAAATCCTGCCAACAGCACAAAAGCAGCGCTAATTTCCTGACTACGGCCAACCTGGCCTTTTTTCATGGCATCCTGCTTACGCTTGGCTGTTGGCTCCTCCGTTTTCTCACCAGCAAAAAGCTGTAAATCAAAAACAAAATCTATCTGGCCACTGCCACTGTCTTCACTTTTTTTTCTATTGTAATGCCCGTAGGGCAATGGAAATATTACCATACATTTCATTGAACAACACATCCAAAAACATAACATAAAAAGGCATAATCACTGCAACAGTAAAAATACCTATCACAATCTGCATGGGAATACCTACCACAAATATATTCATCTGAGGCATGGTTCTAGCCAATACCCCTAGAGACACGTTAGTCAACAGAATGGAAAAGGTTAATGGCATGGCAATTTTCATCCCTGTCACAAAAACCCCAGCGGTAAAATCTGTTATCAAGGTAGCAATATCCGTATTGAAATTCACTCCCAGCAAAGGAATAGAATCCACACTGCCTACCACAGCCGCCAAAAGCATATGATGCCCATTAGTGACCACAAAAACTATCAAGGTAAGATAATATAAGAAGCTGCCAATCAGAGGATTTTGCTGATTGGAGGTAGGGTCCATCTCATTAACCACCGCAAAGCCTGCCTGTAAATCCATAATTTTACCAGCCATATTCACAGACATCATAGCCACATAGGCCACAAAGCCAATCAGCCAGCCTATAAACAGCTCTGACACTACAGCCAGAGTATAACCCAATATGGATACAGGTGCTGTTACTGCCATCTTGGCATCCACCACAGGAAAAAGCACCAAAGTAATGGCAAAGGCAATACCTGCTCTAAAATAGACCGGGATATTCTGACTGCCCCAAAATGGTGCAATTAGAAACAGCCCGCTGACTCTGGTCATCAAAAGCAGAAATACCGCTGCGTGATTCTGCAGCAATTCATAAAAATCCACAGCGCCACCTCTTAGCCTATGTAATAAGGCAGATTAACCAAGACATTGGTTACGTATTCAACCATAAGCCTCAGCATCCACGGGCCAAAAATCAATATGGCCACAAAAACAGCCACAATCTTTGGAATAAAGGCCAAGGTCTGCTCCTGAATAGAGGTGGTAGCCTGAAAAATACTGACTGCCAAACCTACCAGCAAGCCCAGTCCTAGCATAGGAGCTGAAATAATCAACACCATCCGCAGGGCCTCCTGTGCCATCTGTATTACTAAATCACCTGACATATACCCACCTGTTTCTACTTAAAGCTAATAATCAAGGACTTAATCAAGAGATGCCAGCCGTCCACCATAACAAAAAGCAATATCTTGAAAGGCAGAGAAATCATTACTGGCGGCAGCATCATCATACCCATGGACATCAGGGTACTGGCCACAATCATATCAATAACAATAAATGGTACATATAACATAAAGCCTATCTGAAAGGCTGTTTTCAGCTCACTAATCATATAGGCAGGAATCAGTGTAAAGGTTGAAACCTCCTCTGGACCACTAGGTCTTGGCCCATCTGCCAAATTTACAAATAGTGCCAAATCTGATTCCCTGGTTTGTTTGAACATAAACTCCCGAATAGGCTCTACTGTCCTGTCAATAGCCTCCTCCTGGGTTATCTGGCCAGCCAAATAGGGTTGCAGGCCATTCTCATTGGCCTGACTCCAATAGGGAGCCATAATGTAGAAGGTCAAAAACAAAGACAAACCTATAATTACCATATTTGGTGGAGCTGTCTGAGTTGACAAAGCATTACGTAAAAAACCAAGCACCACAACAATTCTGATAAAGGCTGTTGTCATTATCAGAATCGAGGGTGCTATGGACAAGATTGTCAACACGGCCATCAACTGCAGGGTAACTGCTACATCCTGTGGATTTTCTGATGAACCGACATCAATATTTACATTTGGTATCAAGGGGGCTGCAGAAGCAGCATTCACCCAAATAAAAGCTAATAGCAGAGCCATTATGCAAGGGCACAAAAGCCTCTGTACTCTGGTCACTATCTCCACAACTCCTATCCTCTGCGATTCAATCCCTCACGAAACAGAGACGGTACCCGCTTGGTCAATTCCTCTAAGGAGGACAGTTGACTAGCAAAGGCACTATTGTCTACGGACTGTACCACAGCCTGACGTCTCAGCCGATCTATTTCCTCCGGGTCCTCAATCTCCCCCAGCAGAGTAATCTGCTGCTCTGTAACACCCAGTAGCAAAAGCTTATCCGCAATTTCTACCACACAGACAGATTTGCTTGGTCCCAAGGCCAAATGCTCCAATAATCGTCCCCCTGTGGAGGTTGTACGATTTTGGAAACGACCACTCAGAAATTTGGACGCAAAATAAGCCATGACAACCACAAAGGCAAATACAGCTACAAGGCTGACTAAATATGCCAATGTTGACCACCATGACATTTGAGAAGGTTTTGGATCTGTATTTTCATAGCCAGACAGATAACCGCCACCTGAACCAGCCGTATCAGCAGCTGCCGCCAGACAATCTGGCGACAGTACTGAAAACACCAAAATTAAAATACATAGGACAGATGCCATGGAGTAAAAACGACTCCAATTACTCATCAGCCGACTGCTTTGCGAACAGCCTCCAGTACGCGGTCTGGCTGGAAAGGCTTTACAATGAAGTCACGGGCACCTGCCTGAATTGCTTCAATAACCATAGCCTGCTGTCCCATAGCAGAGCACATAACGATCTTTGCATTAGGATCAACCTTCTTTATCTCCTTGACAGCACTAATGCCATCCATTTCAGGCATAGTAATATCCATGGTAATCAAATCTGGCTTCAGCTCCTGGTACTTCTCCAATGCCTTCATACCATTCTCAGCTTCACCAACAACCTCATAACCGTTTTTGGTCAGGATATCCTTTACCATCATTCTCATGAACGCTGCGTCATCAACCACCAATACTCTAACTGCCATTTGTCATCTCTCCTTGTCTATTTAACGTATAACAAGCTAAATTTCGTCTATAATCAATACCATTGTACTTTAAACCTGAAAATTTTTCAAGTCCCAGTACAATTTGCTATCCTACAAAGATTGAACTCTTTCCATAGGACTTACTATTTCCGTAATGCGAACACCAAAATTTTCATCAATAACTACAACCTCGCCCTTGGCTGTCAGCTGGCCATTAACATGAATGTCCACTGGCTCACCAGCCAATTTGTCCAGCTCAATAATGGAGCCTGTAGAAAATTCCAGAATCTCACGAATTGATTTCTTAGTCCGTCCCAACTCAACAGTAACCTGCAGCGGAACATCCTGAATCAGGCTGATATTCGCTGCATTAACCTCAACTGGTTCGTTGGTAAGAGGTGCAAACTGTGCATTCTGCACCGGTACTCCTGAAGCTACCACATTGTTAGCATAAGCAGGAGGTGCATATACAGGCTGAACCCCCATAGGCGGTGCCGCATACTGCGGCTGCGGAGGAGCTGCATACTGAGGTGCTGCTGGCTGTGGAGCCGGTGCTGCAGCTGGGGCTGGAGCAGCTGCCGCAGGAGCAGGCTCTGGAGCTGCTGAAGCCGGTGCAGGCTCTGGGGCTGGTGCGGGAGCCTCCTCAGCCTGAGCCTCTGCCTCTGCACCACCTCCCATCAGGAAAGTCACCATTTCCTTAGCCACATCCAAAGGAAGAATCTGCATGATTTCGCTGTCAATAAGACCATCTACCTCCATGCGGAAGCTGGTTTTTACCACTGGCTCATCATTATTAACCAAATCTGTAATTTTATCTTCGGTCCCTAAATCAATAAGATTTACCTTTGGTGGGGAAATATCTATTTTTTTATTAAACATGGTAGAGAGAGAGGTTGCCACTGTACCCATCATCTGGTTCATGGCCTCACCCACAGCACTCATATGAATCTCATTGAGTTCTTCCTGTGGATTTAATCCATCTCCACCCATCATCAAATCTGCAATAATAGAGGCATCAGAAGCCTGGATTGCCAAAATATTATTGCCATTGATACCTATTACATAGCCTACCTCAACCACCAAGTAAGGCATTGGATACTGATTCTGAATTGTAGACATAGTATCCACACTTACAGTAGGGGTTGTAATATTAACCTTATGTCCTAACAATACTGACAATGTTGTTGCAGCACTGCCCATAGAGATATTGCCAATCTCACCTAGGGCATCCTTCTCCATACTGGACAGCAGATCATCCGATAATACAGAAGAAGCTTCCTCATTAGATGCCGAATCACTGGCAGCAGGCTCTGATGCACCACCCTTCAGCAGCGCATCAATTTCCTCTTGCGTCAAATCAGCCATTAGTATCTTCATCTCCTTCCGAAATTATTCTGGTAATCTGTATTGCTTTTTTATTGCCAGAGGTACCAGGACGGCAATAAAATTTTTCCATATTGCCTACTATACATTTTAATTCATCATCAACCTTGGTGTCCATCTGTAGGACATCCCCATAGCTTAGGGATAGGAATTCCTGCAAGGTTATACTAAATGCTCCCATCTGAACAATAACAGGAACCTTGGTATTTTTCAGCTTACGACGAATAATAGCCTCATGCTCAGGATTTTCCTCCTTAGTTACAGAGGCTGCCACCCAGAAGGTGGTTGTCAATTTCGACATAATAGGTTCCAATACCAGATAAGGAATACATATATTCATCAAGCCCTCTACAGGGCCGATTTTCATTTGCAAGGTGATAATAACCACCATATCGCTAGGGGGCACAATCTGAGCAAACTGAGGGTTTGACTCCATTGCCTCTATCTTTGGCGTAAATTGCGCCACATTGGCCCAAGCCTCCCGCAGATGGCTCATAGCCTTATCAAATACTCTGCGGATTACGGCTTCCTCTATCTCCGTCAATACTCTGGATTTGAGACTATTCTCTCCCTGACCGCCAAAGACTCTGTCAATGATAGCAAAACAGATTCCTGTGTCAAACTCCATGATAATATTGCCCTTAAGAGGCGGTACAGCCAAAATACCAATTACTGATGGATTGGCTATGGACTGTACAAATTCCTGATATGTCGTCTGCTCTACCGAGGCAACCTCAACACTTACCAAAGCCCGCAAATAAGTGGACAGATAAGTGTTAAACAACCTGGCAAAGTTGTCATGCAGCATATTAAGGGTTCGAATCTGGTCCTTTGAGAATTTATCCGGTCTCTTGAAGTCATAGGTCTTAACCTTTTTCTGCTCTTCCTCAGCCTTCATCTCATCAGCACTAACCTCGCCTGTTGAAAAGGCCGCCAACAGTTTATCTATCTCAGACTGGGATAATACATCATCTGCCAAGCTTCATCCCCCTTTCCCATAAAATATATCTCATCTCATTACTGAAGCATAAAGCTTGTTATATATACATCATATACAGAACCTTCGCCAAGAACCTTATTCAGCTCAGACTTAATTCTGCTCTTCAAATCGTCCTGACGAGCAGCATCCAGCTCCTCAATCTTAACAGTACGAAGAATCTGCAATGTGGTATCCATAATCTTGGTTTCAGCAGCAGGTACCAGCTTGCCTTCAGCAACATTGTGCTCATTCTCTGGATTCAGCTCTACTGTAATACCTACCTTCAGGAAACGACTGGATTTGATACCTCCAACATTGACAATAATGCCCTCCTTGGCATCTCCCAGCTTCACAAATACACCTGGATCATGATTTCTGTTCTCTACAGCAGCCTGATTCCCTGCGGACATAAACTGGGTGGTGACGAAATAAGAAATACCGCCTGCCAACACAAGGCCCACCAATATCAACACTACAATGATGATTATTGGAAATTTCTTGCCTCCTTCTGCTGGAGCCGTCTCCTCTGTCTTTTCTTCATCAGCCATTGCATTCCACTCCTTCTTTTACAATATATAAAATTAATCCCCCTTAAAGGATTAAATTATATTCACATTTAACATTTTACCAATATTCTGCTAAATTACAACCTTTCTTGTAAAAACTTATCAGAAAAAGGGTAATTTGCACTAGATACCCGCTCTATTTTTTATTTGTACAGAGCTCTCTTATATACCATAACCTTTCTGACAATATCCTCCATTCTATCCTGAACGATAAGCTTCTTGCCATTTGTCAGGGTTATAACTGTATCAGGAGTTTCCTCCATAGTCTCAATAATTTCCGCATTGAGGATGAATTCTCCTTTTTTGCCATCGGAATTAAATTTTGTAAGCTTGATCATGGTTCTTTCCTCCTCAATAATATATATCATCCTTGATGCTAATCCCTTACTCTCAGGCAAAAGCCCGATGGATATCCATCAGGCCCTTATCCTGTGAGAGTACATTGTACCTCTATAGCCATTGGCCATTCCCTGCCCTGTTTCAGTCATTCCACCGGACAAGGCTTCCTGTACAGTCCAGCCTATGAAAGAATCGCCGCACTGTCTATATTGGTAAAAATATTTTCCCTAGCGCTTTTGCCATCCATGGCAGTAATCACAGTTCGGTTGGCCACACTTACCACAAAAGCCATATCATTCATATAAATCAGTGACTCTCTGGCTCCCTTTTGGGCCATCTTATCAACAGCATCATCCAGCTTCTGCAAATCCTCCTGACTCAAATCCAGCTGCCGGCTTTCCAGTCGCTGCAAAGCGTGATTGGAAAAGCTAACCTTCCGGGAAGCCTTTTGCAGAATATCCGCAAAGGAAGCACCTGTAATAGCTGTATTCCCTCTGATAATTTTTTGTCCAAAACCGGATTTTTCCACAGGCAAAACAGGCTGCCCCGGAAAAATAATTCCTGAATTTGACATCCCACTTGCCTCCTTAAAACTTATGCTCCTTCCCCAATGCGGGTAAGGGTAGAAATATCAACCTTGGTCAAGGCCTTAACCTTGTTGCCGCTAGCATCTACTACCTCAGTTTCTACCATCAAGGATGGTGAACCATCAGAGATACTTACGCTTTTGGCTTTACCCTCATGGGTAGTAGTGCTGCCATCACTGTTAGTGGTAGTCCACTGCACAGTTTTGTCAATCATGCCGGTAAGCTGTCCCACCAACAAAGAAGTATCCATATTCTCAATCAAGGTATTTACCTTGGTAAGTCCTTTGGCTACCTCTGTCATCTGCTCCAAAGCGGAGAACTGAGCCAGCTGAGAAAGATACTCGCCGTTATCCATTGGATCTAACGGATCCTGATACTGCATCTGCTTTACCAGCAATGTCAAGAAAGTATCCTTGCTGATGTAATCAGAATTAGTAGTTTTATTAGCGTTTTGTTTTGCCATATACTGGTCATAATCATAAGTAACGCCATCAACTGTTACAGTATTCAGAGAAGAACTTGCCATATCGCATCCTCCTTTCTCATTACATTATACACTATAGTCTACACCCCTGGAAATCTGGTTGCCTTGGCTATCCAGAACTACTTCCTGATTTTCCTGGCTGTTTTCCAGTTCTGCTGCCAGATTCTCACTGGACTCCTCAAAGTCCTGCAAATCTGCCTGCTGACTGCGTACCTGCTGGCCCTGTTGCTGGTAGAAACCCTGCTGTCCCTGGTCCTGTGGCAACTGTCCATCCGGCAAGCCAGTATGTACCTCCACATTATCCACCTTGATACCCTGCTCATCCAATTGCTGTTTGAGCTGAGTCATAGTTGTTTCCAGAATAGCTCTTACCTGGGCATTATCTGTATGGAAGGTAGCTGTTACGCCCCCATTACCATTAACAGACACCTTGAGACTAAGCTGTCCCAGATGCTCTGGATTCAGCTTGATAATCATCTGACTATCTGTGCCCCTCTGCAAAAGCTTGGCCTGTTCTACAATCTGCTGAGGCACATTGTAGGTTTCCCTGGCCTGATTGGTCTGGGCAGCATTGCCATCCACCTTCTGAGTGGCACCAATCTGATTGTCCAGATTCTGCTGGAAGCTTAGGCCCTGATTTGCTGCAGAATCATTCTCTACAGCCTTGCTATCCTGCTGACCTGGTACAACCACATCGAAGCTGGCCTCTCCCTGAAGCTGACTGCCCTGCTGTTGTCCCTGACCATTAGTCATAGACTGCTGGCCATTCGTAACAGGCATATTCTGTTGCAGCTGACCTTCAGATTCTACAACCTCCAGTCCATCTGTCAGATTAGCCAACTGAGTCATGGAAACTCCATCCTCCTGAACCTGCTGTACTGCTGGCTGAGAAGTATAGGCTCCCTGCTGTCCAGCCAAAAGATTCAGCATTTGCTGGTTTTTAACCTGCTGAGACTGCTGTACTACCACATTACCTGCATTATCCTTATTCTGAGCTGGCTTACTGCCCAACAAGGCTGCAATATCATTAGGTGTATAGCTTTCCTGAGCCTTTACTGGCTGTTCAGCAGTTACTGCTGCAGTCTCTACCTTCTGAACCTGCTCCATCATCTGTACAGGCTGAAGACTATCCACTGGATTCTCCTGCTGATTGGCCTGCTGGAATATTCCTGCCAGAGCCTTGTCACCTGCCAACTGTCCCTGAACAGTCTGCAATCTGGTATCACCCTTGAAATAGGTATTTAGCTCTGCCATAGGTATATCCTGCACCAAGGATGCCTGGGCTTCTGCTGCTAACAAAGCAGCTGCCTGAGGATTCTGCTGAGTTCCCTGAGTCTGCTGATTACTCTGATCTTCCACTTCTCCCTTGCCCTTATCCTGGGCCTTGGTCTGTGGCTTTTCCCCCTGTGGCTGGCTTGCTTCAGAAGTCTCCTGAGGCTCGCTCTGGTTATCAGCTGTATCTACAGCCTTATCCTTCACATTGCTATCATTCTTGGTGTAATCAGCATCCTTGCTTACATCATTCTTGTTCCTGGCCTGCTGAGCCTGATCCAAGGTCTGAGAGAAATTCTCCTGCTTAGTGTTGACAGTTCTGGTGCTAGCTTTGGAATTAACCTTGACAGCTTCCTTGCTGCTGCCTGCATTAAGGGAAAAAACATTGACGTTATTACTCACAATTTCACCTCCCTTCAATAATATCGTATATCTAAGCACAAGTGCTTAATACGCTATCCTATTGCAGCTGTTGCTGCTGAACTGCACCATTCTCGTTGGTTACCTGCTGTACTCTTTTGGGAGCACCTACGTACATAATCTTGGAAATCGTGGCTGCTCTATCAGGATCAAATTCCGTCAAGATTTGCGAAACCTGAGACTCATCCATACGTTGGAAAATAGCAATGACAATATCATTATCCATAGTTTCCAAAATCTTTGCTGCATCTGCAGGCTTCATTTCATTGTACAATCTTGCCAATTTGGACACACGCTTTTTTTCGTCAGCCTGTCTCTGCTGGGTTAGCTTGTCGATTTCCTTTTGCGTAAGCTTCACAGGCTTGGATTTTTCGCTATCCTTCTTAACCTTGTCAGTTTCCTGTACATCCTTTTCATCTGGTACTGAGGATTCATTATCCACTGGCTTGGCAAAGAACTGGCCTACAACCGGCATATTATATAGCCCCAACTTTTTATTCATTTCATCAGAATCAAAAATCTGCAGGTAAATACCTAGGAAAAATCCCGCTATAACCAGCACCAATAGCAAAAATCCCTTACCAAATTTCTTTAACCGGCTTTGCTTTTTTACTGGCTCCTGCTCTGCATTATCCTTAGTTGCCATTCTACCACCCTAATTAACGATAAATATCCAATACCTTATTAACATAATCCTGTGTTTCTCTATAAGGCGGAATACCATTATATTCCTTTACAGCCTGGGGACCGGCATTATAGGCTGCCACAGCCTTCTGCACATCGCCGCCAAAGGTATCCATCATCTGTCTGAGGTATTTGGCGCCCCCCTCAATATTTTGACGCTTGTCATAGGGATTTACCCCCAGTCCTGCTGCCGTCTCAGGCATCAGCTGCATAACTCCCACTGCGCCGGCAGGAGAAACCGCCTCCTGATTGCCACCAGACTCTGTCTGAGCCACTGCAGCCACCAATCTTGGATCTACCTGATATCTAGCTGCAGCCTCCTTTATCAGGCTGTTTGTATCGCCAGAAATATTTAGCCCCACTGCCCCTCTGGACTCCATGCTCATAGCCTTGTCCAGCTCGGTAGCAAAGCTGCCATTCTCCAGCCGTTGAGGCTTTTCCTGCTCAACACCGCCTGTTGCGGCAGTTTTATTTACATTTTCTTGATAGTTGTCTGTATTTATACCAAACCGCATATTTAACTCGTCAATACGATGTATTATGCTATTCAAACCTTCTATCTGCATCATATAAATTCACTTCCCATTTTTTCAGGCCTCCACAGTCTAGCTGCGATTGCGGAAAAATAACTGTCCGCCTATCTCATCCAGCTGCTTCTGCTCCTCCTGCAAAGCCTCGCTCATATACTGCTGCAATCTTTTCTCCCGCAGCTGCTCTATGCTTTTCAGTTTATTCATAATAGCTATCAGCTCATGCATTTTTTGCTGTCTGACAGCCTGCTTTTCCATAATAGTATGCTGCTGAGCTTCAATCTGCTCTCGCTTCCAGTTGAAGAAGCTGTTAAAGGTCATAAGACGTCCCAGGCTAATGGTTTTGCCCTCTCCGGTCAGCTCGTCATAATCCTTGTGCCCCTGAGCCATTTCCTGCAGATACACCTGCAGAGTAGCTCTGGCCTCCTCCACCTCTTTGGTGGCTGTTGCCAGGGCAACCTGAGCCTTTTCCTTATTCATTCTTGTCACCTTTAACAGTGTCTCCAACTTAAAACGAAATTTCTTCATGCTATATACCTTCCAGCCTCTGGATGGTTTCCTCGAAGCTCTGAACCTCAAATACACCCTGACACAGGAAATCATTTATGGCATCAATCTTCTGTACAGCCTCATCAATCTTAGGACTTGATCCCTTTACATAAGCTCCTATGTGTATCAAATCCTCAGCCTCCTTGTACACTGCCATCAAGGCTCTCAGCTTACGATTGGCCTCCATATGCTCCTTGGGTACCACTGCTGACATAACTCGGCTAACGCTGGCCAATACATCAATAGCTGGGAAATGATTCTGAGCTGCAATATTTCTGGACAACACAATATGTCCATCCAAAATACTACGCACTGCATCTGCAATAGGCTCATTCATATCATCGCCATCAACCAGAACGGTATAAATACCGGTAATGGAGCCCTTAGCACTGGTGCCAGCTCTTTCTAGCAATCTTGGCAAAAGAGCAAAAACTGATGGGGTATAACCTCTGGTAGCAGGTGGTTCACCTACCGTCAATCCGACCTCACGCTGAGCCATAGCAAAACGGGTAACAGAGTCCATCATCAAAACTACCTTGCGGCCTCTATCCCGGAAATACTCCGCTATAGCTGTAGCCGTCAAAGCACCCTTGATACGAACCAGGGCTGGCTTATCTGAGGTAGCTACCACCACCACAGAACGCTTCAAGCCTTCCTCCCCCAAATCCCGCTCAATAAATTCCTTTACCTCACGGCCACGCTCTCCTACCAGAGCAATAACGCTAATATCTGCTTCAGTATTTCTGGCAATCATACTCAGCAACGTGGATTTACCTACGCCGCTGCCTGCCATAATACCAATACGCTGTCCCTGTCCCATAGTAATCAGTCCATCAATGGCTCTAACTCCTACATAAAGAGAATCCTTGATAACAGGTCTTTCCAAGGGCGCTGGCGGATCAGCCTGAATAGGATATTCCTTCTGACAAAGAATCGGTCCCTTACCATCTATAGGGTTCCCCAAGCCATCTATAACTCTCCCCAAAAGCTCTGGCCCAACCTTGACCTGCAGCACCTTCTGGGCAGAAATAACCTGACAGCCTGGACCAATACCCTTGGTTTCTCCCAAAGGCATAAGCAGCACATATCCCTCTCGGAAGCCTACCACTTCTGCTGGCAGAGGCTCCACATCCTCAAAGTGGGAGTGTACATAGCACAGTTCTCCCATGCTGACATTTGGGCCGTTACATTCGATAACCAGACCAACAATCTGGACAACCTTGCCTATCATATTCATAGACTTGCAATGTTCTATAGCAGTATTGAATTTTTCCAGATTGATGTTTATATCCATTATTTCATTACATTCCTAACTGCCTGTTCCACCAGCCGCAGCTGAGTCGCTACGCCTGCATCCACTACACCATTAGGGGATTCCACCAAACAATCCCCTGCTTTCAGAGAACCATCTGATTGAACCTCCAGCTGTCCGCTGCCCTCCAACTGGGCCTGCAGCTCTGACTGGGCCATCATTACCAGCTCATACGCCTCTGGTGCTACTTTCACCACAACCTTAGGCTGATCCTTTACCTTTTGTATGGCTTCCTGTACCAAAGGCAGAATCATCTGAGGCACATCTATAAAGTGACGAGGCAAAATCTTATTGGCAATCTTCAATACCATTTCAGCAATGGTATTCTCTGCCGAAGTAACATAATCCTGACAAGCTGTCTGAGCCTCTTTGAGAAGCCGTTCTGCTCCAGCATTGGCATCCACCAATATCTGATGCTGCTCCTCTCGAATCTGCTGAGCACCAGTCTCCCGGCCCTCTGCCAAGCCCTGCTCATAGCCTTGCTTTTTAGCCTCCTCCTGAAGAGAGGCTGCCTTGTTCTGTGTATCCAGCATCAGCTTATCTGCTTCTGCCTTGGCTTCCTGACGAATAATCTCTGCCTGAATCTGGGCATCCTTTAGAAGCTGGCTAGCCTTTGCCTCCTTGTGACGGATTTCTGCCAGCATATGCTCCTGGGCCTCAGGTGTCATCAGCTCTTCCTCTGCCTGGGCTCCCTCCTCATTGGCAGAAACCACCATAGTAGGTACAGCTACAAACTTTGGCTCATCATTATAGATGGCACCCTTTATTACCCTAGACAATCATTTCGTCACCCTTTCCTCTGGAGACTACAATATCGCCCTTATCCTCCAATGCTCTGATAACATTTACAATCTTCTGCTGAGCTTCCTCAACATCTCTTATCTTTACAGGGCCCATGTATTCAATTTCCTCACGAAGCATATCGCCAGCACGCTTGGACATATTCTTGTAAATCTTGTCGGCAACTTCCTTGTTGGTTGCCTTCAAAGCCAGGGACAAATCCTTGGTATCTACTTCTCGGAGTACCATCTGGAGACTTCGGTCATCCAGCATAACGATATCCTCGAATACAAACATGAGCTTCTTGATTTCCTCGGTAAGTTCTGGATTCTCCACTTCCAGATTTTCGATAATGGACTTCTCTGTAGTACGATCCACACGGTTCAATACCTCTACGATGGCCTTTACGCCGCCTGCATCGCTGAAATCCTGAGTAACCAAAGCGGATAGCTTCCGCTCCAACACCCGCTCTACCTCTCTTAGTACCTCTGGAGAGGTTCTATCCATAACGGCAATACGTTTGGCAACCTCTGCCTGTCTCTCCTGAGGCAGGGAGGTCAAAATGGTAGCTGCCTGATCTGGATCCAAATAGGCCATGATCAAGGCAATGGTCTGAGGATGCTCATTCTGAATAAAATTCAACAGCTGAGCTGGATCCGTCTTGTGCAGAAAATCAAAAGGACGTACCTGCAGGCTGGTAGTCAGCCTGCTGATAATAGTAGTCGCCCTTTCTGAGCCCAAGGCCTTCTCCAAGATGTTCTGAGCATATTCCAAACCACCCTGGGACAGATAATTCTTGGCCATAGCCATCTGATAAAATTCTGAAATAACTGCCTTCTTTTCTTCAGGAGTAACCTGCTTGTGATTGGCAATCTCCAGAGTCACCTTTTCAATTTCCTCGTCATTCATATGCTTGAATAACATAGATGAATATTCAGGCCCCAGTACGATAAATAATATTGCTGCCTTTTGCTGATTATTCAGCTCCGGCTCACCACCATACATATCCATAATTTTTAGTCCTCCGACAACCAGGTCTTAACCAGCATTGCCATTTCAGCAGGCTTATTGCGGATAAGATCCTCAATAGTCTGACGCTCTGACAGATGCTCCTGTTCTTCCTGAGTCATTTCCTCAGGCTCTATCTCGCCATTCTCCAGCATAGCAGCACGGGCCTCCTCAGCACGCTGTCTCTCCAGCTCAGCCTCTTCCTCTGCCAAACGGGCAGCCTCGGCCTCAGCCTCCAGACGCTTCTTGCGCTTCCAGTAGAAGTAACCAGCTATACCGCCTATCAACAGCAGAATAGCTGCTACAATCAAAGCAATCTTCATATTCTCTGCATCCTTGGCTGCCTGTTCCTCCGCTGCCTGCTTATCAGCAGCCTCAGTGCTAAATGGCAACGGCTCAACAGATACAGTATCACCACGGTCTGCATTAATGCCCACAGCAGAAGCTACAGAACGCTGAATGCTTTCCTGCTGTGCCTGAGTAATATCCTCATTAACCAAAACCGCAATATTTACACGCTTAATGGAACCTGGAGAAGCCACCGTCTTTTCCTTGGCCTCATTAATTTCATAATTCTTGGTGCTTTCCTTTTTGGAATAATTAGCATTGCTATTGTTGTTCTGAGCCACATAGCCAGGTACGTTAGACTGCGCACCAGCTGGTCCTCCTGGTGAATTGGAGGTGCCATTATAGGACTCATTAATAGTCTGCTCACTGCGAATGATACCAGAATCATCCACTACTGGTGTATAGGTCTGGGTATCAGTCTGGCGCTGATCAAAGTCCAGCTCCACATTTACCCGCACATAGGAATGTCCTACGCCTATGGCCTGATCCAGCATGGACTGTACATCCTTCTGCATCCGCTCCTGCACCTTGCGAGTCATATCCAGCTGAGTCATGGTCTTGATGCTGACATTATCCTCATCCTCGTCTGGATCATTGAGAATCTTGCCAGTTTCGTCCACCACGGTAATATTCTCTGGCACCAATCCCTGCACACTGCGGGAAGCCAGATTCACAATACCCTTAATTTCCTTTTTATTCAACTGCTGATTAGGCTTCAGCTTCAACATAATGGAAGCAGTGGCTGGTTTTTCATTCTTTTTGTACAGGCTGTCCTCTGGCAATACAATATGTACTCTTGCCTTTTCCACAGCCTCAATCTGTTCAATAGTACGAGTCAGCTCACCCTGCAGGGCCTGCAGATAATTCACCTTGTTCTGGAATTCTGTTACCCCCAGCTTGCTATCATCGAATATTTCAAAGCCCTTGTTGCCCCGAGGCAATCCCTCGGTGGCCAGATTCAGTCTAGCCTCATGGACATTGGCCGAAGGCACCAGTATCGTGGTTCCCTGCTTGGTTTCCTGAACCTCATAATTTACCTTGGACTCCTTTAGCTTGGCAGCTACCTCGCCTGCGTCCTTGGTTTCCATATTAGTAAACAACGGTACCATATCTGGCTTGCTGCCTAGGGAAAAACTGGCAGCCAAAATAACTATCAGCAGCAGTACCACACCGCCGATAGCCATATAATGCTGCTTTTTTGTCAATCTGCCCCATAGCTGCAGATATTTTTCCTTTAAATCACCCATCACAAAATCCCCTTGCTATGCAGTATAAATCTCATCAATTACAAACTATCAAACCTGCATACGCATGATTTCCTGATAGGCCTCTACCGCTTTATTGCGTACGGCCAGTGTCAGCTGCAAGGCAATATCTGCCTTTTCCGCAGCAATCACTACCTGTGATATATCCTCAACCTGTCCTGCCGCCAGAGCCTTGCTCATTTCACTAGACTCCTGCTGCAAAGTGTTTACCTCACCTAAAGCATTTTTCAGATATTCGCCAAAGGCCGGCACTGTCTGGGCTGTTTTGTCCTCACCCAAATGGCTTTCTGCCTGCATTTTTACCGGAGTCATCTGTAATGCTTCTATTTCCATTATTTCACCTCATTTATTACTTGCTTATATTCAATGCCTGCTGAGCCATGCTCTTAGCTGCATTAATAGTTGTCACATTAGCCTCATAAGCTCTGGAAGCTGTAATCATATCAACCATCTCGGTAACAATATCCACATTGGGAAACTCCACATAACCATCTGCGTTAGCATCAGGATGACCTGGATCATAGACCAGCTTGCCCATGCTATCATCAGTACCGATACCTATAGCTCTAACACCATCACCGGCTCTATTTTTGCCACTCTTATTCATTGCTCCTTCCAGCATAGCTGAAAAACTGTTTTTTTCCGCCTCTCTTGGCTGAAAAATAACATATTTGCGTTTGAAAGGGCCTCCAGCCACAGTTCTTGTAGAGTTGACATTTGCTATATTATTGGATATTACATCCATTCTCAGACGCTCTGCTGTCAACCCGGAAGCTGCTGCGTCAATACCGCCAAACATACTCATTGCACTTTCTCCAATCTATATATCAGCTTATTTACTGCTTATGACATTCTTTACACCCTGAATATAGCCACCTAGCTTTTTGGCCATAGCATTGTAGTAAATCTGGTTCTTGGCTAAATCCGCCATTTCAAAGTCAATATCTACATTATTGCCATCCACCCGCATGGTGGTAGTATCATCCAGACAAACTGCCGCTCTCGCCTTACTGCTCATAGCCTGTGGCAAATGTCTATCCCTGGTCCTCACCATTTTCAGCTTGTTCTTATCCTCTCCCATTCCAAGCTCTTTGGCCAGCAAAGTTTCAAACACCACATCGCTGCGCTTAAAATGGGGAGTATTAACGTTGGCAATATTGTTGCTAATAACCTCCTGACGAAGGTTAGCAGCCTCCATGCCACGCTGCATATAATTAAATGATGGTGAATTCAAAATCTGATCCAGCATGAATACCCACTTCCTCATCGTAATAAAAATACTAACATCTTTCTATATTCTAGCATTTTTTTCATAAATTAAGAAGTATTTTTTTCACAATAATTTCATATAACAAAAAATAGTGCAAAAGTTACAAGCAAAAAGCTGTGATAAAACATTTTTTGCTTCACCACAGCCTCATCTTACCTATTTATTTTTTCATGTACTTACGAATGTACCATGCCAGCATTTCAGCAGGATTTATCTCAGCTACAGATTGCTGTTGCTCCTCAGCATATACCTTGAAGCCTCTGTCAAAATCAATATCGGTTATATCCACCACATCTATATCCAGCCCGTCAATACCAGCACAAATCTGGTTGATTCTTTCCTTAATAGCTGGTGGATTATCGGCTACGCCATGCTCCTCAGCATGCTGCTCCACGTACTGCTTCACCAGCTTGCGGCCATATTCGGCAAAAATATCGTCAATATGCATTTCTGTATCGCGAGCCAGCTCCTCTACGCCATTCCACAAATATTCATTAAGAACCTTGATATGGGTCCCCTTCATACCCTGGGATTTTGGCTCAACCACACCGGCAGACTCTAGTTTTCTCAAGGCATTAACGATAACAGAACGGGTAATAGTCAGCATATAGGCAATCTTAGAGGCATTAACCGGGCCATCCTTCCGCTTCAGCTTGCGGAAAATAGCAATGGTAGCCTGGCCCTCAGAAATGGATAGTGTTCCCAGAGCCATACGGACAGTTTCAACCTTCTGACTTTCCTCCTGAGTACGGCGTGCTCTATCGTGAAGCATCTCCATACCTACTACAGCAGCACCGTATTCTGCCAGTAACAAATCATCATCAGAGAAATCCACATTATACTTAGCCACAATCAAGGTGCCAATCCGCTCCCCTACGCCATATATAGGAACAATGGTGGTATTTTTGCCATCGAATTTGCACATGGTATTTTCTTCCCCAAAAGCACAGATACCGCTCTTGGAACGAAGGTTGGCTGAGGTTTCATCTATTTTCTTCAACCAATTTACGTAATGCTTAGGGAACCTGCCGGGCACAACTACATGCTCCAGCATAACATCACATTCAAAATCATCCAGAAAAGCACAGCCATATATAAGGCCCGTTGTATCTACAATATAGATATTAGCATCTATAACATTGCTCAGTACAGTGGCCATTTCCTTATAGTCCACATTGTGAAAACGCTGCAGCACCCGGTTTATTTTCCTCGTACGCTCCAAAAGTGTTGACATATACACTTCCTCCTTCAATTCTTTATTATTACAATTTTATTTTTTGTGTTAAAACTTTGTTCAATAGGCAGAATAAATCTCAATCTTCTTCCACTTCATTACATTGTATCATAAAAAAAGAAATAATCACAACTTTTTGTGATTATTTCTAAAAAATTTATGAACTTATAAAAGTTATAGTATTTTTTTAATTGCTTTTGTTTTTGATACAGATAGAAATAATACTACAGAATAAATTGACTCAAATCATGATTTACCACTATATCCTCCAGAGCCTTGTTTACATACTCAGTATCCACCAGTACCTGCTTTTCCTCCATATCTGGAGCATTGAAGGACAGCTCCTCCAAAAGCTTTTCCAACAAAGTATGGAGACGGCGGGCACCAATGTTTTCATTCTGCTCATTTACATCACAGGCCAGCTGAGCCAGACGATCAATAGCCTCCTCAGCAAATTCCAGCTCGATTCCCTCTGTACCAATCAAAGCCTTGTACTGCTTGATAAGAGCATTCTGAGGCTCTATCAAAATCCGCTTGAAATCCTCCTTCTTCAAGGATTTCAGCTCAACGCGAATTGGGAAACGCCCCTGCAGCTCAGGAATCAAATCAGATGGCTTAGAGGTGTGGAAAGCACCAGCCGCAATAAAGAGAATATGGTCTGTCTTAACAGGGCCATATTTAGTCATAACAGTGGAACCCTCTACGATAGGCAGAATATCTCTCTGAACACCCTCTCTGGATACATCATGACCACTGGTATTGCCACTAACAGCTACCTTGTCAATCTCATCCAGGAAAACAATACCGGTATTCTCAGCCAGCTTCACAGCAGTTTCCTGAATTTCCTCCATATCCACCAGCTTCATGGCTTCCTCCTGCTGGAACAGCTTGCGAGCCTGCTCCACAGTTACCTTCCGCTTTTTGTGGCGCTTTGGCATCATATTGCCAATCATATCTTGCAGATTATCACCCATGCCCTCCAGGCTGGAGCCTGCAAACATGCCCACCATAGGCTTGCTGGTATCCTCTACATCAATTTCAATAACCTTATCCTCGTACTCACCAGCCTCCAGCTTTTTGCGGCACCATTCACGGCCGGCAGTATACTGCTTAGGCTCCTCAGTCTGACTTTCCTCCTGTTCCTCATTATTGGCCAAATTGCCAAAAAGCTGACCAAATGGATTAGCAGATTTCTTTGGCTCTGGCACCAGCACATCCAGAATGCGCTCCTGAGCCATTTCCAAGGCCTTTTCCTGTACAGATTTAATTCTAGTCTGACGCACCATGCGGACAGCAGTCTCTGCCAAGTCACGAATAATAGACTCTACATCTCTGCCTACATAGCCCACTTCTGTAAACTTGGTAGCCTCTACCTTGATGAAAGGTGCATCCACCAGCTTGGCCAAACGGCGGGCAATTTCAGTTTTACCTACACCAGTAGAGCCAATCATAAGAATATTCTTAGGTACAATATCATCCTGCATGCTGATATTATCCAGCTGACGGCTGCGCCATCTGTTACGAAGAGCAATTGCCACTGCTCTCTTAGCTTCCTTCTGACCTACAATATATTTGTCCAGGGCCTCCACAATCTGCTTTGGTGTCTGTTCGTTCACTACTATTCCTCCCCTTGGAATTTATTCCAATTCTTCAACACGAATATTATGATTGGTAAATACACAAATATCTGCGGCTATCTTCATAGCCTCCACGCAAATATCTTTAGCCTCCATATCTGTATGCTCTGCCAAAGCACGAGCTGCGGACAAAGCATAGAAACCACCAGAGCCAATAGCACATACACCGCCATCAGGCTCAATAACCTCGCCATTACCAGACAGCATGAGAATATTCTCTTCATCTGCCACCAGCAGCAAAGCCTCCAGCTTCCGCAGCACTCTATCTGTACGCCAATCCTTGGCCATCTCTACAGAAGCCCGCTGCAAATTGCCATTGTAGGCCTCCAGCTTAGCCTCAAATTTCTCAAACAAGGAAAAGGCATCTGCCACAGATCCGGCAAAGCCGGCCAAAATTTTGCCATGATGCAGCTTTCTGATTTTTCTAGCTGTAGCCTTCATAATAGTGCTCTGGCCAAAGGTAACCTGGCCATCACCAGCAATAGCCACCTTGCCATTTTTTCTTACAGCCACAATCGTGGTAGCATGAAACTGATTTTCCATAATAAAACTCCTATTAAAGCTCGTATTTATTCTTAAACTCCTCCAGCATTACCAGGGCTCTTTCTGCAATCCGCTGCTTTTTCAGCTTTTTGTCTCTGATTTTCTCCTTGATGGGAGACATAATACCAAAGTTTACATTCATAGGCTGAAAATGTTTAGCTGGAGCTGTAGTTATATAATGACACAAGGAACCATGAGCCGTTTCCGCAGGGAAAACCACTGGCTCCAAGCCCTGACACAATCTAGCAGCATTAATGCCAGCCACCAGGCCGGAGGAGGCTGACTCTACATAGCCCTCCACCCCAGTCATCTGACCAGCAAAAAGCAGATTCTCCCGCCCGGCAAATTCCATAGTTGGCTTCATGGTTTCAGGAGAATTAATAAAGGTATTTCTATGCATAACGCCATAGCGAACAAATTCCGCCTTTTCCAGGCCAGGAATTAAGCCAAATACCCGCTTCTGTTCAGGCCATTTCAGATGTGTCTGAAAGCCTACAATATTATACAAGGTTCCCTCTGCATTATCCTGCCGCAGCTGAACCACAGCATGAGCCAGCTTGCCAGTATGAGGATTTACCAAACCCACTGGCTTCAAGGGGCCAAAGAGCAGGGTATCCTCCCCTCGAGAGGCCATTTCCTCCACAGGCATACAGCCCTCAAAGAAAACTTCCTTTTCAAAGCTGTGGGTTTCTGCCTTTTCCGCATTAACCAGCTCCTGCCAAAAATGCTGATACTGCTCCTTGTCCATAGGGCAATTAATATAGGCCGCCTCACCCTTGTCATAACGGGAAGCCTTCCAAGCCATAGACATATCCACAGACTCCAAAGTAACAATAGGGGCTGCTGCATCGTAAAAATACAAATACTGCTGTCCCATAAGCTTGCCAATATCCTCAGCCAAGGCACCAGCCGTTAAAGGGCCGCTGGCTACAATAGTTACAGCATTCTCCTCATAAGGAATAGCCTCTACCTCCTGATGAATCACATTTATGAGAGGATGATTACTAACCTTATCAGTAATATAATGACTAAAGCCTAAACGGTCCACCGCCAAAGCACCACCAGCAGGAACCTTGGTGGCATCCGCTGCCTCCATGACTACTGAGCCCAGACGGCGCATTTCCTCCTTAAGGACACCTACAGCATTTTCCAAGCCAGCTCCCCGCAGGGAGTTGCTGCAAACCAGCTCCCCAAATAGATCCGTCTTATGAGCAGGAGTATTCTTAACAGGCCGCATTTCGTACAGATCCACAGGAATCCCCCGCTGGGCTGCCTGCCAAGCTGCTTCACTGCCAGCTAATCCTGCCCCTACAACTATAATTTTATTCATCAGATTTTTCTACACTCTCTTTCTCCTTGGCCTTGGCTGCCTTCTCCCGTTGCTTGGCCAATTCCTTGTTAATAGGGTGGTTAATCCTAGTTTCGCAGTTATCGTTATTGCAGTACAGCAAGGCTCTGCCATTACGATAAAAATGCTTCAGCTGTAAACCACCGCATTTTGGACATGGTTCCTTTTGGGGTACATCCCAGGTAACAAAATCGCACTCAGGATAATTCTTACAACCAAAGAAATTTCTGCCTCGGCGAGATTTACGCTCCACAATGGTTCCATCGCATTTAGGACATTTAACGCCGGTATCCTTCAAAAGAGGCTTGGTATTTCTACACTCTGGGAAGCCAGGGCAGGCCAGGAATTTGCCAAATCGTCCCTGCTTCACCACCATCATGCGGCCGCAAAGCTCACACTGTACATCAGAAACCTCCACTGGCAGCTCCACATGGCCAATAGCCTCCTCCGCCTTATCCAATTCTTCGGCAAAGGGCCCATAGAAATCTGCTAACAGCTTGTCCTTATCCAACTGTCCCCCAGCAATACTATCCAGCTTGCTTTCCATAGTAGCGGTAAACTTCTCGTCCACAATATCCTTGAAGTATTCCTCCAACAGCTCCACTACCACAAAGCCCAGTTCAGTAGGCTGAAAAGCCTTGCTAACCCTGGCCACATAGCCACGGCCCAAAATAGTTTCAATAATTGGGGCGTAGGTACTTGGACGACCAATGCCCTTTTCCTCCAGCAGCTTAACCAAAGAAGCATCATTGTATCTTGGAGGTGGCTCTGTAAAATGCTGCTTAGGTGCTACCTTCATTAACCGAAGCTCATCACCCTCTGCCAGCTCCGGCAGGTTTACATCCTTGTCACTTTCATTTTCCGCCAAGGTATATACCTTTTGGAAGCCTGCAAATTTCAGCTGGGAGCCTCTAGCTGCTGCCATATAGCCACCGTTGTTCAGCTTTACAGACAGGGTATCAAAAACAGCCGGCACCATCTGGCTGGCCACAAACCGCTGCCAAATAAGCTGGTACAGGCGAAACTGATCCTTGTTAAGATATTTCTCAATAGTGGCTGGAGCATTAACTACACTGGTAGGCCTGATTGCCTCATGGGCATCCTGAGCCTTCTTGCCAGCAGCATAAACATTAGCCTGGGCTGGATAATACTCCTGACCATAGTTTTCTACAATATACGCCTTGGCCTCTGCCTGAGCCATTTCCGAAATACGGGTAGAATCAGTTCGCATATAGGTAATCAAACCAGACATTCCCTTACGGCCCAATTCAATACCTTCATAGAGTTGCTGAGCCACCATCATGGTTTTACGAGAGGTAAAGCCAAGCTTTCTTGCTGCATCCTGCTGCAAGCTGGAGGTAGTAAAAGGAGCTGCTGCCTTACGGCTGCGCTGTCTTTTCTTAACCTCTGCCACTGACCAGATTCCCTCCGATACCGCTTCAGAAACTCTATTAGCATCCCCTTCATTATAAAGGCCAAGCTTATAGCCTTTAATAGGTGGCAGCTCTTTACCTGCGGCATCTACACTTTTACTGCAGCTATTGGCAAAATCCTCAGCCAAAACTGTTAGCTCTGCATTAAACTGATTGCTTTTACCCTTTTTCATCTTCATATCCACAGTCCAATATTCCTGGGATACAAAATCCTGAATCTGCTTCTCTCTATCGCAAATCAATCGTACTGTTACAGACTGCACCCGGCCAGCACTAAGGCCCTTGCGAACCTTGCGCCACAGCAAAGGACTTAGCTTGTAGCCTACGATTCTATCCAGCATCCGGCGAGCCTGCTGAGCATCCACCATATCTATATTAATGGGATGAGGAGTCTTAATAGCTGCCTGAATCGCTGGCTTGGTAATCTCATTAAATACAATACGACAAGGGGCCCCCTCCTCAATATCGAAAAGATGGGACAAATGCCAGGCAATAGCCTCTCCCTCACGGTCGGGATCGCTGGCCAGATAAACCTTGTCCGCCTTAGATGCTTCCTTCTTCAAAGATTTTATCAAATCACCCTTGCCCCGAATATTAATATATTTAGGAGCAAAGTTATTTTCTACATCAATACCAAATTGACTCTTAGGCAAATCCCGCAAATGGCCCATAGAGGCTCTAACCGTAAAGCCCTTGCCCAAATATCTTTCTATGGTCTTGGCCTTGGTAGGAGACTCTACCAAAACCAAAGTGCCAATAGCAGATGCCTTTTTCTTGGCAGCAGTTTTCTTAGTAGTAGTTTTTTTTGCTGTAGTCTTTTTCACAGTTGTTTTTTTAGTCGCTGTTTTTGTCTCAGTTGATTTTATTTCACTCACAAAACGCCCTCCTTCAAAGTCCGCACGTATCGGCGAAGGTCATCCGATCGCGCCAATCCCTTTAGCTCCAGCTGTAACAATATAAACGCCGCATTGGCCACCTTGGTGCCATGCAGACGGTAAATTACTTCATCTACTGACAAAGGTTCTTCCACAGATAGAATTTGCAAAATTCTTTTTTCTGTCTCCGTTATTATAGCATGAGTTTTATTTTTTTCATCATTATTTTTAGTATTTGTATGTTTTTTTGCAAATTGTGGGTACTCCTCCATAATATCATGACTGTCAACTATTAGCTTCGCTCCCTGCTGAATCAACCGATGACAACCCCTGCTAACAGGGGAAAATACACTGCCTGGCACAGCAAAAACATCCCGCCCCTCACTAAGAGCCATTTCCGCTGTAATCAAAGAACCACTGCGTTGGGCAGCCTCTACCACCACTGTCCCTAGAGACATACCACTGATAATCCTATTACGGGCAGGAAAATTACCAGCTATAGGCTGAGCTCCAGGAAGATATTCAGAAATAATAGCTCCCCTTTCCTCAATCTGGGCTAGCAAATGTCTGTTGCTGGCTGGATAAGCCACATCCACACCACAACCCAGCACCGCCTCTGTCGTGCCTTTCTGCAAGGCTCCTTCATGACAGCAGGCATCCACCCCCATAGCCGCACCACTAACCACAGAGAAGCCTGCCTGAGCTAAGGAAGCTGACAGCTGCTGAGCCACACTTCGGCCATAGGCACTAACCCGCCGTGCTCCAACCATAGCAATTCTAGGCAAATGATTTTGCAGACTACCCTTATAAAAAAGCACCTCTGGCGGATTGGCTATTTCCTTCAATAACTCTGGATATGCTTCATTCTCTCTAATAACTAAATGAATATGCTTTTTATGACATATTTCCTCCAACTCCAAGGGCCAATCCGGTCTTTCCTTACGAGCTAAAAAAAATTCCTCCAGCACAGCCGGCCTTAGTAAACCTGTTTCAGCCAGCTCCCCTGCCTGTGCTTGCCATACTTGTCTGCCACTGCCAAAATGACTGA
The DNA here is from genome assembly GCA_934203205.1 of uncultured Anaerovibrio sp. GTDB lineage: Bacteria > Bacillota > Negativicutes > Selenomonadales > Selenomonadaceae > Anaerovibrio. Next base: position 91,510 of record CAKPYV010000003.1, read on the forward strand.
CCAAACGCCGTATAATTGCTCCTCCCATCTGTGAACACCCCTGCAGCACACCGAGATAGAATCTGTCCATATATTCACCCCTTAAACCTAACTATTTAAGATTTAACCTGTCATATCCCTTATGCTATCTTACAATGTTTTAGTTTAAAAGGCAATATCAGCACAAAAAATAAAGCTATTAACAGCAAAACCATTAATAGCTTTATTTATATATAATATATTATTTTGCTTTCCGGGTAACCTCAACCTCAATATAATCTATAGGGCCAGTAAGAGTAGCATTAGCTTTTCTAGCCTTAACAGTAACCTCTGCCAAGGAAGTAAAATCTGCCAGAATAATATCTGCAATATGACCAGCCAAGGCTCTCATATGACGAAAACGCTTATTTTCCACATTTTCCTTAACCACAGCATAAATAGTTGTGGAGTGTACGCCATCATTGGTTTCATCATCATCCACCACACTGTCATCCTTAGTAACAGCTTCTACATCAAAATAAAACTTCTGTCCCAGCTCACGCTCGTATTCATAGGTTCCGTGAAAGCCATAAAACATCATATTTACTAATCTAATTTTTGCCATAATAACACCTCTCGTTTTGTCAATGCAATAAATTTCATGAACGGAGCTTTCCTGCTATTCCGCATTGAAATCCTAAACTCCAAGCCACCTATCTATAATATCACAATCTATACACAAAGTCACTTTGGTTTTTTTGCTGCTGCTTTATTGACAAAATATTTACAAAATATCAAACCATATGTATACTTAAATTAGAGAAGATTACAGACGGATAATTTACTTTCTGCTCAATAGATTTGTTTAGTAAGGAGTTGATTTCATGCATAAACTGATACGTGTTATGGAGCCACAAAAACATTTATTAGTTGCCATAGGTATTTGCCTACTGCTTATTATAAATACCATCTATACCAGTCAAATTGTTGATGATGTTCTTGTACAGCGCAGTTACAATAATACAGACAGTATGGTAATCCAAATGAGTAAAGATGTATACACCAATTTCAGCAATGCGCAAAGTCAAATACAACTTATTACCCAGCTCGCTACCAATAAAAATTTTCACAGTCATCAAGATATGCAGGACTTTCTTAATGAGCTAGTCCCCAATGACAATCTCGTCTCCTACAGTATTCTATTACCTGATGGAACACTGTTGCAACGTAACGATAGTATAAGTATTACCATGCCGCCTCAGGACTATGCTACCCTTTTCCGCAAAGGTACTTTTATCAGCCCTATTCTCACAGGTGACGATGGTAGAAAATATATCGCCATTGGCATGCATTTTGTTATAGATGCCAAGGATACAGGTATTTTTTACGGTATTATCAACTTGAATCAACTAAAAAATTTTCTTAATTTGCGTAATATTGCTGAAACTAGCGATATTGCCTTAATAAACGGTATGACAGGGGATATGCTTATCGATACCTTTACCAATACCAACATCAATATTCGGGAAAGTCACACCGCCACCTGTGCTGTTATCAAAGGCCGCACCTTTGAAGAAATGCTCTCTGATATGCAAAATAACTATGCCGGCCATAGTACCTATGACTGTCAAGTTAACCATACGTATATCTACAGCAGCTACTATCCTGTAGGACTTTTTAATCTGATTTTGCAGGTCAAGGCACCAGAAGATGCCGTACTGACTTCCTTTGGTACACTACGCAATACAATCCGCATTTATGCCCTTGTTCAATCCCTATTATGCTGTTTGGCCATAGCCTATCTATTTTATATCAATATAAAAAGACGACGCCGCTATCATGCTGCTCTAGAAAAAAGCAAATTCTTCTATGATATGCAAAGTCATCTTTTAGGTACCTCCTCCAGCAAAGCCCCCATAAAGGAGGTTTTGTCCCAAGTAAGAGATTATGTTCAAGCGGATATGATTCATTTTGCCATTATGGATGGCAAGGATCGCAAGGACTTCTTCTGCTATCCTCTAGAACATCACAGCGCCATAAAAGCTATGGGAAAGGAGGCTTATACCAATGCTGCCCAACTGCTGAAAGGTCATCGCAGCCTCTATCTAAACGAAATTAAAACGGCTGAATTCCTAGAGAATCATATGTTAACGCCTCTTGCTTCTTTAGAAATAAAAAATATGTTCCTTGTACCAGAACGAAATAATCGTGATGAACTGGTAGGCTTCCTAGCCATAGTCAATATCAAGCAGATAGATGGCTATGAGGAAATGCTGGAAAACATTGCTGATAATCTTCAGTTGGCGGTACAAAATATAGAAGCCTATAGTCTGCTGCAAAAGCTAGGCAATTCTGATGAACTGACGGGGCTAAAGAACCGCAATGCTTATGAGCAGGCTCTCAATGGCTATGAGTCCAGCTCTCAGCGTTATTGCTGCATCTATGCTGACGCCAACGGCCTCCATGATTTAAATAATACCTACGGACATGAGGCTGGGGATAAAATGCTGATAACGGTGGCTACAGCCATGAAAACCGCTTTTGGCGCCAATGATACCTACCGCATTGGCGGAGATGAATTTATTTCCTTTACCACAGGCATGACGCCAGATGAGGTGCAGACTGCTGTCGAGAGGATAAAAGCCGATTTAGCTCAGCAGGATTATCATGCATCTATAGGCTGGTCCTTCCAGAATGAAAATCAATTCCTGCGTTATACCATTTCTCTTGCTGAAAAAGCTATGTACAGAGATAAGGAATTATATTATCAGAATGTCAATAAAACCGGCAAAATAAGAAATAAAAATCAGCAGACGGAAAATCTCCTTTTAGAAAAAAGCGACAGGGATTTCTTTCTGCGTACCATTGCCTCCAACTATGTAGGTGTATACATTGTTAATCTGGCTACCGATGACACCAGAGTTATTTTCCGGCCCAATTATTTTGATCCAATCCTGCGGGATAATAATTTCCTTTTCCGCAATTCTATCCGCCAATTTGCAGAAACCTTTATGGAGCCTTCCTCTTGGCCAGACTTCCGCATCTGTTATGATTTCAAGGCCATTGAACAGCGCTTCAAAGAAAACAAACGCATTGAACTTACCTACAAAAGAATAGATGGTGTGCGAGTTGGTTTACGGATTCTGCCAGCTGATGATTATTCCGATACAAAGAAAAATACTCTCTGGATATTCGAAGCTATTCCTGATTAGTCCTGTGAAGACAATGCTTTTTTCAGCATAGCCTCCAATTCCCAGGCTATGGCCTTTAGTCCCCAGGGCTGTTCCTTTAATCTTGGAACAGCCCTTTGTAATTGAGCTGCATTAGCCAGAATAAGCACATCGGTATGGCTGTCAGACAGGTTCACCGTACCTCTGGAAACAGCTGCCTCTGCCCCTTGGCTCAGCATGGTTTGCTTCAAAATATTAGCAGCCCTGCTGTCCACCTGTTTCAGCCTGATAGGCATAAACAGAGCCTTTGGAGCCATCAGCTGAATACCTCTAGGTGTAACGCCGATTTCCTCCATAAGCTTTACTGCATCCTGACAACAATCTATTTGGCAAATTTGCATAATATCTCTCCTTGAATTATAATATCTATTATCTTCTATGCTATAGCATTTTCTATTATACAGGATTGGAGACAGAAAAACATGGGTGACCTGGTTTTATTTTTACTATGCATCATTATGATTGCCTATACCTTTTGGGATGACCTCTTTACCAATTAATCAACATTCATCATGCCCAAAGACTGGGACTAGGTTTTGGCTAAAGGCTTTTCCCTAAAAATAAGCAAAAAAATAAGGGGCCGAAAAGCCCCTTTTAAATTGTGACATTACAGTACCCTACGTGCACCGATATAGCAGGACCCCCAATAACCACTATACAGAGAATCTATTGCTACACCTCTGCTGGAGGAAGCATTAATGAAATTACCATCACCAAGATAAATACCTACATGGGATGGACCATACTCATAGGTAGAGAAAAATACCAGATCACCTGGCACCAGCTCTGCTCTAGAGATTGGTGTACCTACATCATACTGAGCATCCGCTGTACGTGGCAGATAGATACCAGCATTGGCAAATACATAGCGGACATAGCCGGAGCAGTCAAACCCGCTAGGAGATGTTCCGCCGAATACATAAGGTACACCGATGTAGTTCATGGAATTAGCTATAACTCTTCTGGAGATATAATTAGAACCACGGCTTACCTCTGGCATGGAACGCCCCATCAGGGCGGTATAGGTGGTAGGACCTACCAAACCATCTGCATCCAAACCTCTGGAACTCTGGAAAGACTTGATGGCCTCTGCTGTGGCAGGACCAAAATCCCCATCTGCTGCTACATCATAGCCAAGACTTGCCAACTGTCCCTGAATTTCCGCTACCTCACTGCCCTGATCACCAATACGGAAAGCTGATGCAAAAGCAACCGTAGCAAAACAGGACACAAGAATCATGGATAGCACCAAAATACGCTTAAAACTACCCAAAAAGACACTCCTCTCTCTTTTCGCCTACGAGGTTAGCTGTCGGGTTAGGGTTGAGATATACCCTTTTCTGCGGTCTTGCCGAAGCCGCCGCTTTTAAATTCACCCCAATAACCTTTATGTTCTCAATCTGCTTCCAAACTGAGTCCACTAGTATTAATAATTTGGTTCCCCCGCTCCTGGGCTGGATTAGGCTTTTTATGTGACATAAAACCCATTTAAAAATATTATTCGACATGTAGGAAAAAAATCCTGCTTTTTGTCGAATTTTTTTACAGAAAAATTATGAGTGGTCAATAAGCCGAGTTCTGTACCGCTTCTGCGGCGACAATCATTTATCTGGACTGCCAGTTACCTGACAGCTCTAGCGACACACCCGGAAGGTCAGCGGGCCGCCTCGTATCCTTCCCTATTCGGTCTTGCTCCATGTGGGGTTTGTCAAGCCAACCAGTCACCTGGCTGCTGGTGTGCTCTTACCACGCCTTTCCATCCTTGCCGGCAGGCGAACCTGCTTAGGCGGTTTCCTTTTCTATGACACTTTCCCTAAGGTCACCCTCGCTGGACGTTATCCAGCACACTGCCCTGTGGAGCCCGGACTTTCCTCAAATACAGCTGGCAAACCAGTGTATCAGCGATTATCTTTCGCACTCACAACGGGTAATATTATATCATAATCAACTATTAGTGTCAAATATTGTACACAATAAATGAAATTTATTATACAAATCCCCTTAAAATTTAACAAAATTCAAAAAAATCCTGAGAAATATTGTCCGTAATAACCTCTAAGTCTTTTTTCATTTTTGCTGCTTCTGCGGTTAAATAATCTGCCAAAACCTGCACCACGGGAAATTCTGTGCCAAAATGCCCAGCATCTATAAGATTAATCCCCTGCTGTACAGCCCCTTGAGCCTCATGGTATTTTACATCTCCAGTAAGATAAACGTCTGCCCCCTTGAAGGCTGCCTTGGCTACAAACTCTGCACCTGCACCGCTGCAAAGAGCTACTTTCCGCACTGGCTTATCGGAACCTCGTACAATTCTCACATGACTAAGATGCAAACCTTTTTTTACGTCCATAACAAATTCGTCCAATGATTTTGTCTGAGGCAAATATCCAATTCTTCCCAAGGAAAATCCCTTTTCTGCATCTGTTAGCACAAAGGATTCTATTTTTTCCAAGCCTACAGCCTGGGCCAGTACATCATTTACACCACCTTCAGCAATATCCAGATTGGTGTGAGCCGCATAGACAGCTATATTATGACTCAAAAGCATCTGAAACATTTTGCCATCATACAAATCTGTTCTTAGATGCCGTACTCCTTTGAAAATCATAGGGTGATGTGCCACAATCATATCCACTGATTCCTTAATGGCTGCCTCCACCACAGGAATACTTACATCCAAACAGGTCATCACCTTGCGTACTTCCTGCTGAGGAGAACCTGCCAAAAGACCGGGATTATCCCAGTCCTCAGCCATTTTTTTAGGGGCCAGCCTCTCCAGTATATCCATTACAGTCTGACATTTCATCATAACAATCCCTCCAGTTCTGCGATTTCTGCCTCCACCTGCTGAATTCTTTCTCTATCAGGTTCTGCACTTTTCTGCAGACCTGTTAATACCTTGTGACAGGAAATTAGATTGTTCTCCACATGCTTGGCAAATAGCTTTGGCCTTTTCTCCAAAAGCACAGGCCCCAACTTCAAAGCTAGTTCTGAAGGAATTTCTGTCTGACCTCTCTCTGCCTTGATAATCTGATATACTCTGCCATCCACCTGAGCCAAAGCCTCATCAACAATATGCCAATTATGCTCATAGAGCCATCTTCTCAGCAGACTATAGGCATTCTGAGGCTGCAACACAAGACAGGTTAAACCAGCCAGCACCTCTAGCTCTGCTGATAAAATATCGCTAATCAGCTTGCCTCCCATGCCAGCAATACATACAGTATTAGCCTCTCCCACAGCCAACGCCTTTAGTCCATCTCCCTGCCGTACCTGAATACAATCAGTTAAGCCAGCCTCAGCCAGAGTATGACTGGCTGCCTGACAAGGGCCGGCATTTTTATCTGCTGCAATAACATTTCTTCTCTTATCCCTTTTGTACAGCTCCATAGCCAGATAGCCATGATCCGTACCAATATCCGCTACCTTGCAGCCAGCAGGCACAAATCCAGCCACCGCTTCTAATCTATCGTCAAGAATCATCTACATCCTCCTTATTTAAACAAAAGGGCTGCCGTATCTCACGACAGCCCTCATATATTTATTAGTCAAGAAAATCCTTCAGCTTTTTGCTTCTGCTTGGATGGCGCAGCTTCCGCAGGGCCTTGGCCTCAATCTGACGGATACGCTCTCTGGTTACCCCAAAGCTCTGGCCAACCTCCTCCAAGGTTCTAGCCCGACCGTCCTTAATACCGAAACGCAGTTCCAGTACTTTCTTCTCTCTTTCGGTAAGAGTGGAAAGCACATCTGTCAACTGCTCCTTCAGCAGCATATAAGAAGCTGCCTCTGCTGGTGCTGGTGCATCATGATCCTCAATAAAGTCTCCCAGATGAGAGTCCTCCTCCTCGCCAATAGGAGTTTCCAGAGATACTGGCTCCTGAGCAATCTTCATGATTTCCCTTACCCTATCCACAGTAATCTCCATATCCTTGGCGATTTCCTCTGGGGTTGGTTCCCTGCCCAGCTGCTGCAGCAACTGTCTGGAAACACGAATCAGCTTGTTAATGGTTTCGACCATATGAACTGGAATTCTAATGGTACGAGCCTGATCCGCAATGGCACGTGTAATAGCCTGACGAATCCACCAGGTAGCATAGGTACTAAACTTATAGCCCTTGGTATAATCAAACTTTTCTACAGCCTTAATCAGACCCAGATTACCCTCCTGAATCAAGTCCAAGAACAGCATACCACGACCTACATATCTTTTAGCAATACTTACTACCAGACGGAGATTGGCCTCAGCCAGACGCTTCTGAGCCTCAGAGCCATCCTCAATATCCAGCTTCAGCTGCTTCATTTCTTCCTCGGTAACAGTTACCAAAGGAATCTCCAGCTCCTCCAAATCAGCATTATACTGGCGATGAGCCTTGCTGTCATAATCCTCTGGATTGTCTGTAATGCCATGCTGCTCTTTCAATGCTTTGACAATGGCATCATTCCGCAGCATGGTAGCAGCTACAACGCTGTTATCCACACCCAGCTTTTTGCTTAGCTTGCCTACAGTTAGAATCTTGTCTGGATTTCTCTGATAAGCCTTGATATATTTATCTGCCTTAATCCGGCGCTCTGCCCGCACACCAGCCTCCATACTGGTGGCCAGATGGATTTCCTCCTCGGCAGTCAGCAAAGGCACACGACCGATTTCCTTCAGATACATTCTAACTGGATCATCAATATTGATGCCCTCTGGCACACTAAGGTCTACATCTGCTTCTACATCCTGCAGCTCCTCATCCTTTTCCAGATCCTCTGGAGTCAAATCTGCATCATCAGAAATATCTACACCGTTCTTACCAAAATTCTCAAACAGAGCCTCTATTTCGTCTGGAGAAATATCCTGCTTCTGCAGGGCCTCAACAACCTCGCCATAGGTTAGAACGCCACCGTTGCGCTTTCCCTTTTCCAGTAAGTCGGCAATAACCATACGGCTCTGCTTGACCTCACTGCCTGCCTCCTGGGCAACAGCCTGCTTCTTGATAGCTGTCTTATTAGGTGCGCCACTGGATTTAGAGCTTCTCTTCTTTTCCTTGATATCAGCCATTGAGCATTCTCCCTTCCTCCAGCATACAAAATTCTAAACTGGTTATCACTTTATAATTCATCCATTTCGTTTTTTATTTTCTGACTAAGCTCCAATTCCTCCAGGAATTCTGAGCTTCCCTCCCGGCTAAGCTGATCAGCTCGCAGCCGATGTATTTCAAACTGAGTTTTGAGATAATGTTTGCGCAGGAATCTGGTGCAATCCTGATAGAGGTCCATCATATCCTGACCGCCAGTATCCTCTACCATTGCTCGGGAAATTTCCTCTACAGACTCATCACCTAGACTGGCAAATTGCATTACATCAGATATAGTTTTGCCCTGCTTGATAAAAATCGCCATTTGACGCAAAATACCAGCCTGAATACTATCTGGCACTGCATCTATAGGCACCTGGGATACAAAATGCTCCAGCACTGCCGGCTCCTGCCAAATAGCACGGATAATCACCCTGCCTGCTCTGCGATTGGCATCCTCATTCTGACGGCGCACCGCCCGTATAGCCTGCCTTTCAGCTCCCGGCTGATAACCGCCCTGATTGCGGCAGCGGCGATTCAATTCGTCCCTCAGCTCGTTTTCTGCCACTCCCAGAAGCTGGGCAGCTCTAGCCACATAGGCATTGCGCTGAGCCATATTTCTAAGTCCTAGAAGCACAGGTATAATTTTGGACATGGCCTGCAATCTGCCCTCCAGACTGTTCAAATCCATATCCTTTACAATGTATTGCAGTTGGAACTCCACCATAGGCACAGCTCCCTTGATGACTGTCATGAAGGCATCTGCCCCATGCTTTCTAATATATTCATCGGGATCTTTGCCATCAGGCATCTGCACCACCTTGATAATGGCGTTTTCCTGCTCCCGAGCTACCTGAATAGCCCGAAAGATGGCCTGCTGTCCAGCCGCATCGCTGTCATAACAGAAATAAATCTGAGGAGCATACCGCAACAGCTTTTTACACTGCTCCTGAGTAAAGGCTGTACCCAAAGAAGCCACCACATTGTGGATGCCTGCAGCATACACTGATATAACATCCATATAGCCCTCAACCACCAAGGCAAAGCCAGATTTTTCTATCTGACGATGTGCCTTGTCCAGGCCGAAAAGCAGCTGCCTTTTGTTAAAGAGTATAGTTTCCTTGGAATTGAGATACTTGGCCTGCCTTTCCTGGGCAGCCTCTATGATTCTACCCCCAAAGCCTACAATTCTGCCTCGCTCATCCCGAATAGGAATCATTACTCGATTGTGAAATCTGTCATACAGACTGCCATCAGGACGACGCCGGGACAAATCACACTCCTCCAGCAGCTCTGGAGTAATATCCCTCTGTACAAAGGCAGTAGATAGCTTGTCCCAGGCATCTGGAGCAAAACCTAGCTGAAATTCCTTGATTGTCTCCTCATTAATCCCCCGCTGGTGAAAATATGCCAGTCCCTTTTGACCGTACCTGGTCATGGTAAGACAATTATGAAAGAAATTTCCTGCTAGCTGATTAACACGACGTAAATCTTCAATATGCTTCTCCCTGGCTATCTGAGCTGGGGACATTTTTTTCTGAGGCAATGGAATGTTTAGTTCCTCGGCAATTCTAGCCACAGCCTCATAATAGGGAATATTATCGTATAAGGAAACAAATTTGAAAACATTGCCACCGGCATGACAGCCAAAGCAATAGAAGAAACCATCGTCCGGCTTTACGGAAAAGGATGGTGTCTTTTCATTGTGAAACGGACAACAACCCCAATATCTGTCTCCCTTGCGTTTCAGCGCTACATAGCGGGAAATAACCTTGACAATATCTGCAGCTGAACGCACTTCCTCGGCAAATTCGCGAGTTATGATTCCATGCTCCGACATGGCAAAGCCTCCCACCTTTCCCTAAAAAGGCACAAATAGATTATCGTATTGACTTATATTCTAGCAAAAAGTCAAAAATCCTCTTTTTTTACAAAACTATTTAAATAAATTTTGTCATTTTTTCATTTTAATCTAATATTACCATTTAGTCAACCACAATATACCCAAAACCGCCCCATTATTTATGTTTAATTATGCCTGAAAAATTTCCCCTTCATAAAATCTCCCACATAAATTCCGATTTGCCGAGTTATCTCTTTCTCCCTACAAGTATAATTTATTATGCCATAGTTTTTCGATATACAGCCTGCGGTCATAACGACTTTTGCTCTGTCCGACTTAATGGCCCTCTCTGAGGGAGCATCCTGACGCAGTAATACCGCTTGTCGCTGAGCCAATTCACAGAAGCCGTATTGGTAGAGAGTGCTACCGGGGCCA
>CAKPYV010000004.1 GCA_934203205.1 uncultured Anaerovibrio sp.
ATTCATAACTATATTTTGCCAAAAAAACCGACCTCCAAAAATTAGATTTTAGGTCTAACTTTTTGGGGTCGGTACATTCCAAAGCTCTACCTTAGGAGTTTTTTCTTGTTAAAATTTAGGCTAAGCCCAATAGCAATCCCAGCTGATAAGTCAAAAATGCTATAAACCAGGCAATGACGCATTGGAGCACTACCACGGCTATGGCTGCTCCCCGTCCCCCCATTTCATTGCGAATGGTGGAAATAGCTGCCACACAAGGGGTGTACAGCAGAGTGAAAATCAGGAAAACCATGGCGGTAAAAGGCGTAAAGAGGGTATTTACCTTGTCTGTATTGCCTCCCAGCAATACCGTCAGAGTGGAAACCACGCTTTCCTTGGCCGCAAAGCCCGTAATCAAGGCGGTGGAAATACGCCAATCCCCAAAGCCTAAAGGACTGAAAATTGGAGCCACCACACTGCCCAGCAGAGCCAACATACTATCCTCAGGACTTGCAGCCAGATTCAGCCTAATATCGAAATTTTCTAGGAACCATATCAGAACCGAAGCCACAAAAATAATGGTAAAGGCCTTTTGCACAAAGCCCTTGGCCTTATCCCAAATCAAACGCACAACGCTTTTGGCCGAAGGAATACGATAATTAGGCAATTCCATCACAAAAGGCACTGGCTCCCCTTTAAATACGGTTTTCTGCAAAACCAGGGCATAGCCAATAGCGCAAATAATACCTAAAAGATACAATCCCAGCATAACTACAGCCTGATAGCCACGGGGGAAAAAAGCCGCTATCAACAGGGTATAAATCGGCAATTTGGCGCTGCAGCTCATAAAAGGAGTAAGCAATATGGTCATTTTTCTATCCCGTTCGCTGGATAGGGTTCTAGTGGACATAATGGCAGGCACACTGCAGCCAAAGCCAATAAGCATAGGCACAAAGCTGCGGCCAGACAGGCCGATTTTTCGCAGCAGCTTGTCCATAACAAAGGCTACTCTGGCCATATAACCGCTGTCCTCCATAATGGATAGAAACAAAAACAGGGTAACAATAGTAGGCAAAAAGCTAATTACACTGCCAATACCGTTGCAAACACCTTCCACCACCATAGCATGAACCACAGGATTTATCTGCCAAGCTGTCAGTCCAGCATCAATCAGATTAATAACGCCATCAACACCGATTTCCATTAAATCAGACAGCCAAGCTCCCAGCAAATTAAAGGTCATCAGGAAAACCACCGCCATAATAGCCAAAAAGCAGGGAATAGCTGTGTACTTTCCCGTCAGCAAACGGTCAATCTGAACACTGCGCTTGTGCTCCTTGCTTTCATGAGGATGAATCACCGTCTTTTTGCAGAGGGACTCAATAAAATTAAACCGCATATCTGCAATGGCTTCTTCCCTATCCAGACCGGTTTCCGTTTCCAAAATAGAAACCAGATGCTCAAAGGCTTCCTGCTTCTCTGCTGGCAAATTCAACTGCTCCTCAATAGGAGCATCCTTTTCAATCAGCTTGGTAGCACAGAATCGCACTGGCAAATCCGCATTATTGGCTTCCATTTCCACCATATGAGCCACCGCATGAATACAGCGGTGAACAGCGCCTAGGGATTCTCCCTCTCCCTCATCATCAGGGCAGAAATCTATTCTGGTAGGCACTTCTCCGTAGCGTGCCACATGAATGGCATGGCTAACCAGCTCGTCAATACCCTCGTTTTTGGCGGCAGAAATAGGCACTACAGGTATGCCCAGCATTTTTTCCAGCATATTAATACGAATACTGCCACCGTTGGAACGAACCTCATCCATCATATTCAAGGCCAGCACCATAGGAATATTCAGCTCCATCAGCTGCATGGTGAGACAGAGATTCCGCTCCAGATTGGAAGCATCCACAATATTAATAATACCTGTAGGCTTTTCCTGCAAAAGAAATTCTCTAGTAACAATTTCCTCGCTGGAATAAGGTGATAGAGAATAAATCCCCGGCAAATCCGTTACCACAGCCTCTGGATGGTTACGGATAGTACCATCCTTTCTATCCACTGTTACCCCAGGAAAATTACCTACATGCTGATTGGCTCCCGTTAGCTGATTAAAAAGAGTGGTTTTGCCACAGTTCTGATTGCCAGCCAAAGCAAAGGTAATCTTCTTGCCCTTGGGCAGTACAGGAGCCTTGGCATGAGCCTCATAGCTCTCTGCCTGTCCCAGCTCACCCATACCAGGATGGGGCACTGGCTCATAGCGAACAGGCTCCACCTTGTCCACCAGCTGCCGCTGATGAATATTTTCTATTTCTATCAAGGCTGCCTCAGCAAGGCGCAGGGTTAGCTCATACCCCCGCACCTCAATCTGAATCGGATCTCCCATAGGGGCAATCTTTTGCAGAGTAACCTCTGTGCCCTTGGTAAGTCCCATATCCAAGAGATGATGCCGCAGGGAGCCGGTGCCATTTACCTTTTTTATATATGCACTCTGCTTCAATTGCAGTTGATCCATATTCATAAAGCAAACACTCCATTCATAACCATATATACACCTCCCATTTTAGTACAAAAAAACTTGTATGACAAATTTTTACCATGTATACAATCCGTGTAACAAAAAAGGACTACCGGCCAAGCCAGTAATCCCTTTTTTGTCTTAAATCTTATTTAACAGCCAGAGTAATATCCTCACCGTTAATATTCCATTCCTTTACAAAGCCCTCAGTGGAACCATAAACCACCTTATCAGCCAGAACTACCTTCTTCAGGAAGTCCTCGTTACGGCTCATAATATCCACCAGCTTATCATTGCCAGCAGCATAAACAGTAATATGGTCTACTACCTGGAAGCCATTCTCCTTGCGCATGGTCTGGAGCTTGCTGATGATTTCACGGACGAAGCCCTCCTCAATCAGCTCCTGGCTGAGAGTAGTCTCCAGAGCAATAGTTACGTTGCCATAACGCTGAGTAGCAAAGCCCTCAGTCTGAGACATGGTAATATCCACATCCTCTGGCAGCAGCTCTACTTCGCCAGACTTCAAGGTCAGCTTCAGCTTACCAGTAGACTCCAGCTCAGCCTTGGCAGCATGGCCGTTAATACCAGCCAGGGCAGCCTTTACCTCCCCAATCTGCTTGCCAACCTTTGGACCAAGTACCTTGAACTGAGGCTTGAAGCTATATGAGAGATATTCCTCCATATCATCCTTGCAGGATACAGCCTTCAGATTCAACTCGCTGGCTACAATCTCCTTGAAGAAATCATCCAGCTGACGGTCAGCCTTTACATACATATTGCCAATAGGCTGACGGTTCTTGATATTGGAAGCATTGCGGGCAGCACGTCCCAGAACAACGATTTCCAGTACCAGCTCCATCTCTGCCTCCAGCTCAGTATCAATGAAAGCCTCATTAGCTACAGGGAAGTCACAAAGATGGACAGAAATAGGTGCCTTATCATCTACACTGCAAACCAGATTGCGATAAATGCTCTCTGTAATAAATGGCACCATTGGAGCAGCCAGCTTCACTACAGTAGTAAGAGCGGTGTACAAGGTCATGTAGGCATTAATCTTATCCTGATTCATATCCTTGCCCCAGAAGCGCTCACGACTGCGGCGTACATACCAGTTGGACAGCTCATCAACAAAGTCCTGCAATACCTTGGCAGTCTCAGTAACCTTGTAGTTAGCCAGATTGTTGTCTACAGCCTTAATCAAGGTATTCAGACGGGACAACAGCCATTTATCCATAACGGACAGCTTATAATATTCCAGCTCATATTTAGTAGCATCAAAATTGTCAATATTAGCATAGAGCACATAGAAAGCATAGGTATTCCAGAGAGTACCCATGAACTTACGCTGACCCTCCTGCACTGCATCATCATGGAAGCGATTTGGCAGCCAAGGAGCACTGTTCTCATAGAAATACCAGCGAATAGCATCTGCGCCATGCTTTCTCAATGCATCCATAGGGTCTACAGCGTTGCCCTTGGACTTACTCATCTTCTTGCCATCCTTGTCCTGTACATGGCCTAGGACAATAACATTCTTGTATGAAGCATTGTCAAAGAGCAAGGTGGAAATAGCCAGCAGAGAATAGAACCAGCCACGAGTCTGGTCTACAGCTTCAGAGATGAAGTCAGCAGGATAACGTTCTGCAAAAATCTCCTTGTTCTCAAATGGATAATGCCACTGAGCAAAAGGCATGGAGCCGGAATCAAACCAGCAGTCAATAACCTCTGGTACTCGCTTCATTTCCCCGCCGCACTCTGGACACTTAATAGTAACAGCATCAATATATGGACGATGGAGCTCAATATCCTCTGGGCAGTTATCAGACATGGACTTCAGCTCCGCAATGGAACCAATGGAATGCTGATGACCGCAGGAGCACTCCCAAACATTCAATGGAGTTCCCCAATAACGGTTACGGCTGATGCCCCAATCCTGTACGTGCTCCAACCACTCGCCAAAACGACCCTTGCCGATGGCATCTGGAATCCAGTTAATGGTATTGTTGTTGGCAATCAGTTGCTCCTTTACAGCAGTCATCTTGATGAACCAGGATTCACGAGCGTAGTAAATCAATGGAGTATCACAACGCCAGCAGTGTGGATAGCTATGTTCAAACTTTGGTGCCTTGAAGAGCTTGCCTGTAGCCTTCAAATCATCCAGAATCAATGGATCTGCATCCTTAACAAAGGTGCCTGGCCAATCAGTATCCTCAGTCATATTACCCTTGGCATCAACAAACTGTACGAAAGGCATATCGTATGCACGGCAAACTCTAGCATCGTCCTCACCAAAGGCTGGGGCAGTATGAACAATACCAGTACCATCACTGGTGGTTACATAGCCATCGCACATTACATAGAAGGCCTTCTTCTTGATTTTGCCCTCTGCATATGGATAAAGAGGCTCATACTCACGATATTCCAAAGCCTTGCCCTTGAAGCGCTCCCGAACAGGATGCTCTCCTTCCTTATTGGCAAAAACAGACTCCACCAAGGCCTCGGCCATAATAAGGTTCTGACCTTCATAGGATACCTTTACATAATCAACCTCTGGATTTACTACCAAGCCCAGGTTGGAAGGCAGAGTCCAAGGGGTAGTGGTCCAAGCCAGGAAGTAGGTATTATCCTCGTCCTTAGCCTTGAATTTTACCATAGCGGAGCGTTCCTTAACATCCTTATAGCCCTGAGCTACCTCATGGGAGGACAAAGGAGTACCACAGCGAGGGCAATAAGGTACAACCTTGTGGCCCTTGTACAGCAGGCCCTTCTTCCAGATTTCGTTCAGTGCCCACCATACAGACTCAATATAATCATTTTCGTAGGTAATATATGGATGCTCCATATCTGCCCAGAAGCCTACTACATCGGAGAATTCCTCCCACATACCCTTGTACTTCCAAACAGACTCACGGCATTTCTTGATAAATGGCTCAATGCCGTACTTCTCAATCTGCTCCTTGCCATCCAGGCCCAGCAGTTTCTCAACCTCCAGCTCAACAGGCAGACCGTGGGTATCCCAACCAGCCTTGCGGAGAACCTTCTTCCCCTTCATGGACTGATAACGAGGCAGCATATCCTTGATAACACGAGTCAGCACATGGCCAATATGAGGCTTGCCATTGGCAGTAGGAGGGCCATCGTAAAAGGTAAAGGTATCACAGCCCTCACGGTTACTGATACACTTGTTAGCAATATCATTTTCCTTCCAAAACTTCAGAACTTCGGCTTCTCTATCCACGAAGTTCAGATTCGTATCGACTTTGTTGTACACAGTCTTTCCTCCTCGCAAAATAAAAAAGCTCCTGTCCCAAAATAGGACAAGAGCTAAAATTCAAAATTGGGTGCCTTGCAACCACCTATTTCATGTACCATCATACACTATCTCTATAACGGGAGAGCCCGGCACAGCCTAACACCAAAATGGTCTCGACCTGCAGCTCCAAAGTGATTTTCATCTATCGCTACTGCTGCCGGACTCACACCCTCTCCGGCTCGCTGGGAGTATTCACCACAGACTACTTTCTTTATCGTCGCTTTATATATTCAACTGCGATGTATTGTATCACAGCAGACAAAAATTTTCAAGCAAAATCCTGTAAACCTGTACATATACCCAGCATTTATCCCTTAGGACAGTTCCAAGCCTACCGGACAATGGTCACTGCCAAAAATCTCATTGTAGATAGTAGCAGATTTTATCTGAGGCTGAAGACGGTTAGAGGTCAGGAAATAATCAATCCGCCATCCAGAGTTATTAGCTCTTGCCTTGCGGAGATAAGACCACCAGGTATAAGCCCCGGTTACATCTGGATAAATGTAACGGAAGGTATCTGTAAAGCCTGCTGCCAACAGCTCCTCAAACTTGCCTCTTTCCTCGTCCGTAAAGCCTGCATTTTTGTGATTGGTACGAGGATTCTTCAAATCAATTTCTGTATGAGCCACATTCAAATCACCACAGACAATAACCGGCTTCTTTTTATCCAGCTCTTGCAGGAACTGACGGAAAGCTACCTCCCACTCCATACGGTAGCTGAGGCGAGCCAGCTCCTTCTGGGAATTCGGGGTGTACACCGTTACCAGATAATAATCCTCCAGCTCCAGAGTAATTACCCGGCCCTCATGATCATGCTCCTCAATGCCCAAGCCATAGGAAACACTCAAAGGCTCTACCCGGCTAAAGACCGCAGTACCGGAATACCCCTTTTTCTCCGCACTATTCCAATACTGCTTATATCCCGGCAATTCCAAAATAGCCTGTCCCGGCTGCATCTTGGTTTCCTGCACACAGAAAATATCCGCATCTACCTCCCGAAAGGACTCCATAAATCCCTTGGTCAAGCAGGCCCTCAGTCCATTAACATTCCATGATACAAATCTCATACGCAAACTCCTTAAGACCACATTTTATCAGCTTACTGCAGGGTAGGATCTCCTACCAAAAACAGGTAGGCAATAACGATAATACCCAGCACAATACGATAATAACCAAAGGCCTTGAAATCATTGTTCTTGATATACTGCAACAGGAACTTGATGGAGATAATGGATACCACAAAGGCTGTGGCCATGCCTACTACCAAAATAAAGATTTCTGCCCCTGTATAATGGAAACCAAATTTTACCAGCTTCAGCAGGCTGGCACCAAACATAACTGGAATTGCCAGGAAGAAGGTAAATTCCGCTGCCACATAACGGGAAGCTCCAAAGAGAATACCGCCCAGAATAGTAGAGCCAGAACGAGAGGTACCAGGCACCAAAGACAGCACCTGAAACAAACCGATAATAAAGGCTGTTTTGTAGCTCAGCTTGTTCAAATCAGTTACTGCTGGACGGCGATTCTTATTGTAATTTTCCACCAAAATAAACATCACGCCGTAAAAAATCAAGGTAAAGGCCACCACAGGAGCCGTCATAAAATGCTCCTCCATGTAGTGATTAAAGGTAAGACCGATTACGGCAGCTGGTATGCAGGCGAAAATAACCTTGTACCACAGCTGAAAGGTTTCCTTCTTCTCACGCTTGGTTTTCCAATGGGAAAAAGGATTCAGCTTCTCAAAATTCAACACCACAACGGCCAAAATAGCACCTAGCTGAATAACCACTAGGAACATATCCATAAAAGCCTTGGACACATCCAACTGAATAAACTCATCCACCAGTATCATATGACCGGTGCTGCTAATAGGCAGCCATTCTGTCAATCCTTCCACAATACCTAGGATAATAGTTTTTACTAACTCCATGATACTAAGATCCACTTCATATCCTCCTTATCTTCAACACAAAAGCAGAGTTAGTATATCATATTAAACACAAAATATAAAGTGCTGGTTTGACAAAATTTCCTTAATACTTGCCACCGCCGCCACCGCTGTCACTATCACTGTAGCTGGAACTGGAACCAGAGCTGCTATCATCATCCTTGCTCTTGTGCTCCACCACGGTTCTGGTGGTATAGAGGAAATTATCCTCACTGTGGGTTAGGTTAAAGGAATCCTTGTTCAAATATTCCCCTGCCTCAAATTTGAAAGCCACATTGGACATACGGGAAACCAAAAAGCCGTAGAAACCATAACCTATGTAGCCTGAAAGCAATATGCCTACAATAAGGCCTGCCCAGCTAAATTCGCTGAAGGGACTATAAGGCTCTCCATCATTTTCCTCATAATAACCACAGAGAAAATCCACCCCATCAGCATATTCGCTGTAGGCCTGATAATAATTACCATCCTTTAGGTGCTCCAAAAAACGTTCCTCCAGATAGGGATAGCCCTCTCCATCTGTAATACGCAGGCGCATATTGTTATCAGTAATTACCATAAAATCCCTACTGCTGGTTACCTGAAAGAAAATAACGGAACCATTGTTGTTTTCCAAATCCCGATAATGCTGAAAAAGGAATGCCTTGCCGTATTCCCTGATTTCCTTGACCTCCTTGGCTCCAGGTACTTTTTTCATGGTCAGCACTGCCACCTTGATATTGTATTTGGCATTCAGCTCTCTCAGCTTCTGCTCCAAATCCTGCTGCTGCTGAGTTGTCATGAGCTTAGCTTCGTCATGAACCATAGGAAAATCCTGGGGGCTGTTCTGAGCTGCTGCTACAGATACCAGCAGCATAAGCAAGGCAAAAATTGTCAATATTTTCTTATACATAGACTTATCCTCCCTGCCAATTTGTCAGCACATACCAAATGCATTTGCCAATATAGTAGGTTAAAGGCAGGGTTATCAACCCTGCCAAAGCCCCAAAGAGCTTCCCTTTCTTCTTGTCCACTGGCAGGGAGCCTGCCATGGTGCCAGTCTGGCCATTCATCATAAAGGTGTAGGTCTTACCCTCATACTGACTACTGAGAATCCACACAGGAGCCATAGCATAGGAAGTATTGCTATTATTTTTCACAATATGACAGGAGCCCACCGATACTGAATCAAAGCCTGTCACAGTTTCCTTCAGCTGTTCTCCAGCAGTATAGCTTATCCGCTTGTCCGCAATAGGGCAGGCCTCCTGAGCTGTTACATCGTATTTGTCTGCCAGATAGCCCGCCATATAGGTGGTGGTAAATTCCTTCATGCCCTGATAATCATAGGGCTCAATGCTTTGCATATAGCCATCGTCCATGCTCTTGCTGCCATCCACCGGCACCTGATGAAAATCCATGGTTCCCTGCCGTACACAGGTATAATAGTCAGTCTCAGTAATGGTTTCATCACCATCATCCCAGCTGCGGGAATTGCTGGCACTAAACTGAGCATGTCCCTCCACAGAGGCATCAAAGAGCCAGAAAGGCACATACATCCCCTGCACCTTTTCCAAACGACTGGCAGAGGCATAATTAGAAGGCAGCAGCCATTTGCCTCTATAGAATTTCTTCATCTGAGCAATAGCATCTTCCTTGGTTTTCACAAAAGGAATAATATAATCCGGCTTTAAGCCACCACTGAATTTTCCCGGTACCAGCGTAGGATTACCGCAATAGCAGCACTGGGTAGCCATAGTGTTTTCATCGCAGACAATCTCCGCTCCGCAGGAAGGACAGCTTAGGGTACGCATACCAGCTATGTCCTCTTCCTGCCAATCACTGCCAGCCTCCTCGGGATTCCACTGAGACTCCTGGGCCTTTTCCGCTGCTGCAGCCTCCTCTCTGGACTGAGCATAAAGTTTTTCCAAGGTTTCTACTTCAAATTCAGTTTCACAGTATTCACATTTGATTTTTTCGCCCTGACCTGGCTTGTAGGCCAAGGGGCCGCCACAATTGGGGCATTTGAAGCTTACAGAAGTATCTGCCATATTTTTCCCCTCCATCCTTTTCCCAAGGCTCATTAGCCCATTAAACTATGTCGCTATCATTAAAGGGGTCCCCACATTCTGGACAGAATTTTGGCGGATTTTTAGGGTCCTCTGGCTCCCAGCCGCATTTGTCACAGCGGTACAAAGGTGCTGCTGCCGGCTTGGGACTGCCACATTCGGAGCAGAAACGTCCCTTGTTCACCGCACCGCATTTGCAAGTCCAGCCCACCTGCACCTCTGGCTTCTTGGCCCCACATTCCATACAGAATTTTCCTGTATTCACGGCACCACAACTGCAGGTCCAACTGTCTGCCGATGAAGCTGCAGGCTGAGCCGGAGCTGGCGCTGGTGCCTGGGGTGGTGGAGCCTGAGGAGGCTGCTGAGGTGGCATCTGCTGTTGTTGAGGCTGCTGACCAAATGCCTGCATTCCCATCATGCCGGCATTCTGAGCCATGCCCATGCCCATAAAGGCCATAGCTGGGCCAGCTCCTTCATTCTGGGCCGCTGCTCCCATAGCCTCCGTCATACCACCAGCCATATAGGCCGTACGCATATTAGGATTTACCAAGGTTGCTCTGCTCTGGTACTCCTTCAGCTTGGCCTCATCCTCGTCGCTGGCCTTAATGGAATTGATACCAAAGTTTACAATTTCAATGCCTCGATACTCCGACCATTTCTTGCTAAGCACCTCATTGAGGGAATCCGCCAGCTCCATAGTATGAGCCAGGATTTCATCATATTCAATCCGCATGGCAGAAAGCTTGGCAAAGGCAGGCTGGAGAGCTGTCAAAAGCTCACTCTTTAGCTGGCTGTCAATTTCAGCTCGAGTATATTCCTGCTGTACATTGCCACAGATATTGGTGTAGAACAAAATCGGATTGGTAATACGATAGCTGTACTCACCAAAGCACCGCAGGGACATGGTCATCTTGAAGCCAATATCCGGATCCACCACCTTGAAGGCAATGGAATTTGGGGTGCCGTATTTGTTGCCAATAATTTCCTTGGTATTAAAGAAATACACCCGCTGATCCTGACCAGCATCTCCCCCGAAGGTAAACCGCTTACCAATCTGCTTGAATACCTCTCCCACAGTCTGGGACAGGTTGCCGGTAAATACCGATGGTGCCAAAGATGTATCGTATTTGTATTCTCCAGCTTCAGAACAAACATCTACTACCTTGCCATTTTCCACAATCAGCATACACTGGCCCTCGTTAACTGCAATAAGAGAGCCATTAGTTATAACATTGTCCTCGCCACTAGTATTAGAGCTTCGCTTGCCTGTCCGCTTCTGTCCCTTGGTTACCAGCACATCCGCAGGCATGCTTTCACAATAAATGTACTCTTTCCACTGGTCCGCCATTACGCCCCCAGCTGCCCCCAAAGCTGCTTTAATCAGTCCCATTGTCCTGCCTCCTTTACCATTCTCTATACCTCAAAACCGAAAACTCATTTACACTTATATTATACCAATAAATATTGTTTTATGAAAGTATCTATCCATTCCCTACCGACTTTTGTACTTTTTTCCTATTTAAGTTGCCATAAAAAATCCTGCTGACAGATGAAGCGTCCAGACAGTGGTCATGGATATTTTCACCTTTCAGCAGGATATTTATTAGCCTATATTTACTTTAACAGCTCAGTCATGCGAGGCAAAGGTTGACTCAGATCCATATGGCCGGAAAGGGTTTCTACCTCCTGGCCATCTACCAAAATCTGTACCTTTTGGATTTCTGGGAACTCCGTCAATGTGTTGACAACAGAGCCTACCAGCATTTCCTCACCGGTGGAGCCGCCTACGAAATTCTTCTGCAGCTCACGGCTGAAATCCACCTTGGCTACCTTGCCGCTAACAGTTACCTGCAGCAGCTTTGCCTTCTTAGGGAACACATTGGCCAAGCCCTTTTTATCAGTGCCTGCCATAAGAGCCTCCACAGCAGCCTGATATTTATTGTCTGTGTCCTTAATGCTCTTTTCTACAGCCACCAGGCCAGTAGCATTTTCATCAGGATAATACACCTTAATATTAACCAGCTGAGCCTTGGAACCGCTCTGAGAAGAACTGCTGGAGGAAGAGCTAGAGCTGGAGCTACTGGATACCACAGTCTTACTGCCAGCCTCTCCCTGTTTTTGTTCATCACATCCCGCCAGCACCATTGCACATAGCAAAGTCAGTGCCAGAACCAGAATACTCTTTAACTTCATCTTGCTCTCCCCTTTTTATTTCATTCTAAAATATTGACTAATACCCTTGCAGATGGCGGCTGCTATCTTGTACTGGAAATCCTCATCTCCCAGCAAGGCCTCCTCCTGATAATTGCTGATAAAAGCGGTTTCTATCAGAACAGCCGGCATATTGGAGTTTTTCAGCACATAGAACCGGGCGGTCTGTGGGCCTCTATCTGCCAAGCCAGTATCTGCCACAATGGCATCATTGATGCTTTCGGCCAAAAGCTGACCTCGGAAGCTGCTGGCAAAATAATAAGTGCCTGTACCATGGGCTGTAGGTGAGGTAAAAGCGTTGCAGTGAATGCTGACAAAAATCTGATTCCCTGCATCCCGATTGCCTACATCAACTCTGGCCTGCAGCTCGTTGCGGTCGCTGGCCATAGGGCCATATACATCCACATCTGTATCTCTGGTCATGGTTACAATAGCCCCGGAATTGCGGAGGATATTGGCTACATTCTGACTAATAGCCAGAGTGGCATCCTTTTCCTTCAGACCATTAGGGCCGATGGCACCGCTATCACTACCGCCGTGGCCTGGATCAAGCACAATCTTCCGTCCCTGCAAGCCCTCAAAAGCATCCACCTGAGGCTTTTCTGCCTCATATTCAGAAGCCAGCTTGTCCGCAGCAATTTCAATTACCAGCCGATAAGGCTTCTTGGCCTTCCGGTCCTTATCAGCAGTATACACCTTGTAGGCCTGGTCTGCCACTGGCTTATTTAAGGAAATCATTACATCCAGATTGTTACTGCCCTCCTGACGCATGGTCAGGTATTTGGCAATTTTTCTATCCAGAGAAATATCGGATTTCACCTTGCCACGACTGGTATCCTCCAGCACTACATGAAGCTGCTTCGGTGTCAGCTCCCTCACATTTGTGCTGTACTTAACCTCTCCCCCCTTAAGGCCTAGCTCAATGCGAAGCCAGTTTCGCCCCTCATGGGTATAGGTTTCATAGTTAAAATAATTTAATTCGTGAGTTCCTGCCGCCTGAGCCTGATTGACTCCAGGTATAGCCACCAGCATTCCCACCAGCAAAAATACGGCCATAGTCATTTGCCACAGCCTCTGTCTAATCAAATTCAAAAGCACTACGACATCTCCTTAGTCATCCATTAGGGACAATGCCTCCTGCAGCATTGCCTCCTGTTTTTCCTCGTCTTTTTCCATAGAAAGATTAATATAATCCCCCTCGCCTAGATTTTCAGGCAAAAGCTCCGCTGGATAATTCAGCTGGTAATCTCCATCATTAAGAAGAATTACCGCAATGCCCTCCTCTATGCGATCAATATATCCTGAAATCATTTTCAGCACCCCTTTATTGCAACCCAAAGCAGATACTCCCCAAAACCTTGGAAGCACAAACCTTGGGATTTATTTCTCCGTGGTTATACTGTAGCTGCTGCCATCGCTGACAATGGTAATGGTGCCATTTGCATCAGTACGATAGATATTTTTGATACCCTGCTTCTGCAATCTGTTCAGCAAAGCCTCATGAGGGTGTCCATATTGGTTGTTTACCCCCAAAGACATAACCACGCTTTCTGGCTGTACCAGCTTCAAAAACTCCGCTGTTGAGGAGGTTTTACTGCCGTGATGGCCAGCCTTCAGCACCTGGCATTTCAGCTTTTTGCCATAGGAAGCAGCCATATCTTTCTCCACAGGCCCTTCGGCATCTCCCGTAAAGAGCATGGCAAAATTGCCAAAGGTCAACCGACCTACTACAGATTCGTTGTTTACATCCACCTTTTTCTTAGCCTTGATATCTGCTGTATCTTCATCTATCAGGCTTTGACTAGGGGAAACAATCTCAAAGGACACACCATTGCCAAAATCCAGCACATCCCCAGCCTTTACCTTCACCTGCTGGGTGCCATTGGCCTTAGCGGCCTTAAGAGCATTGATAAAATACTTGCTGGTAGAAGGAATGCCGTTGTAAACCAGCTCCTTCACACCGTATTGAGCAATAACCTTGTCAGCCTTGCCAATATGGTCTGCATGGGCGTGAGTCATAACCAAAGTGTCAATATGATCAATTTTCAGCTTCTGCAGCTCGGTCAACAACTGAGTGTTTTCCTTGCCCTTTTTGCCATCCTCATAGTATTTATCATCACCAGTGTCAATGAGAATATTTTTGGCACCAGTCTGAATCAGCACTGCATCCCCTTGACCAATATCCAGCATACTAATGATTAGCTGACCCTTGGCCTCAGCCTTGCTGTTGGCGACAGTATCTGAGGACTGCCCTCCGCTCTGACCACAGCCTGTTAACAGCATGGTACAGCACAATATTAAACCGCAGATAATCTGCAAATATTTTTTCATTTTTAGTCCTTCCTATTAGCAATATAAAGTCTGGCCACCAAAGCCAAAAGCCAAAAAGCAAATGCCCCTAAGCACACATAATCTATGGTATCCAGCTTGGCAAAATCCATATCCAAGCCAATAACAGCGCTCATAAGCACAATAATTAAAATATCCGTTAGCTGTAAGCCCTTTATCTTCACAAACATCCTCCTTTCATTAAGATTAGTATCTGAAATATCTCGTCATATTATACCACAAATCCACAGGAACATACACTATCAATATAGCATATTTGTCAAGTGTCTATACACTAGCCACTGCGAAATAAGAAGACACCCGCCTAAGGTTCGGCTGAAGGCGGGTTTTCTTATGCCTTGATAGGCACAATACAAAATAAAAAAGATGTCTGAACATAGTGACTTCAAAACTATAAGTTCACTAATATCAAACATCTTTTATTTTGTATTTGCTTTATAAAACCGCAGCCTTTTTCCCAATAGCAATTACCTGATCAGCAGTAAGCTTCGCAACTCTGGCAATGGTGTCAACACTGATATTCTCTTTAAGCATATTAAGAATCATTTCTTTTCTAGTTTTCTCCATGCCACGATTCTCTCCTATAACCATTCCTCGTGCTTCTCCACGAGCCTCTCCACGGGCTTCCCCACGCGCTTCTCCACGGGCTTCTACTCTATCTAATACATCACACATATTGACTACCTCCATTTCCATGCTTTCGCTTTCCATACAATCCGCATAGCGCTCGTCATTAGCCAAGACGGATATTAGCTTTAACATACTATCCACATGCTGAATTTTCTTAATACTTGGCACATATTCCTTGCCGCTAGCAGTCTGTACAAAATAGTCAGCAATAATTTGAAAATCACCCTTGTAATTCTCCACCTGCTCTGGTGTCAACCTTGGAACATCTATCAAATTAATTCTGTAATCATTGACAAAGGGTTTTAATTTATCTGGTATATCCAATACATCATATAAACACAAGGGCTTTTTCCATGGTCTTTTGCCAAAGTATAAAACCAAGGTTACAACAGGATAGCGTTTATTACGAATATTAGTAGACTGATTGCCATTACTATCTACCGCCATTTTATCCTGATTAAGTTCATCCCGATAAGATGCCCCATCATAGCCAATCACTCTTAGTGGCATATCCTGATCAACAGCAGTTTGATTCTCAAAACCAATCAACGCAAGACGAATATTACAATTCATGTCCATGCAATACTTAGCAACATCCCGCTCCTGCTCATGGACAGTGCCCTTATCAGCCTTGTATTGGGAGAATGGCTGTGCATCAATAAGACTATCTGCTTTAATAATCTCTTCCCCAGCAAATAAACTACCATTAACAATATCCGCTACAACATCATTGTAGGCTTCAAAATTCTTCTGCGTAATATCCTTTTCACCCATAATCCCACCCCCAACAATATTATACTTTATTCACCTAACTAAAACAAATAAGTCTTGCAAATAAAACTATGAAAAATTATAATAAAAGCAAGAAGAGCACCGATAGACGGTTGCCCCAGTAGGTAAGTATTCTTATAAGACACCCGCCTAAGTTTCGGAGCTGAAGGCGGGTTTTCTTATGCCTCGATAGCCACAATACAAACTAAAAAACATGTCTGATAGGAGCTATAAGAGCACCCATATCAGACATCTTTTTTTATGATAAGCATCTTTTTTTGTACAAGCGAATATATAATTTCTCCACAGCCTGACAGTAACTTCTTCCATCCATTAGTGGGGAGTTTTTTACTAATTGAGGAATTTGGTGGCGTAGGTCTTGTAATAGCTCTGGATTTTGCGCCAACAGCAGGGCCTTTTGCACATATTCCTGCCAATTAGCTGCTGCCAGCATCTCCATCCCTATATTGCTTAAAAAGCTAAGGCCAAATCTTGTGCCATGCCTACTGCCATACCGACTCACCACCGGCACTCCCATAAGCAATGCCTCCATAGTGGTCAGCCCTCCTGTATAGGGATAAGTATCCAAGGCAATATCCACATCATTATATTGTTGCAGATAATCTGCCGAAAATCCCCGCAACTCTATTCTCTCCACAGGCAAGGCCAAATTTTTCAGTCGCCTTACCGTCCATTGTCTGCCCTCTGTACTGTCAAATAGCTTATGCTTCAAAATAAGCCTGCTTTGAGGACATTGCTGTAAAATCTGCGCCCAAACCCGCAATAATTCATCTGTAACCTTGCTAAAATTATTAAAACAGCCAAAGGTTATATAACCATTTTTCTGCCAAGGGGATTGCAAACTTATCTGAGGATAGTCAAAATCCGGACTATAACAAAAATGCGTATCAGTAAGCTGCAGTAAAGGCTCCTGAAAATCTTCATTGTATGAACTTGGACTGCAATATTTATCCGAAAGAAAGCCATCAATGGAAAGTCCTGTACTGTTAAAATACCCTATAGCGGAAATCTCCACCGGAGCAGGCCTGTAAGCCAGCACCGGCAAGTGATTATCGCAGGTATGACCGGACAAGTCCACCAATATATCAATTTCATCCTCTGCTATACATCCAGCAATTTCCTCATGGAGCTTGCCTGAAACCATGCGAACACACTCCGCCCAGCCATGAAGCTTCTCCGACAAACTATCCTGCCCCTGATTAGTCTGATAAAGGTAAATAGCAAATCTCTCTCTATCAGCATATTCCAACAAAGGACGCAGAAAATATGCCACGGGATGCCGTCGAATATCCCCAGACAAATAACCAATCCGTATTTTCTGATGCCCTTTAGGCTTTGCATTTAAAGGCTGAATATTCTGCAACAACTTTCTATAGCCATCATAAAGCTTATGCCATCTCTTATGAGAAATATTATCACAATAATTGGTGGTAAAAATAGCGTTACTGTATTCTATCAGCTTTTGAGCTTTATCTTGCTCCCAGTTGGCAGATTGCAAAAATGCCTCTACAGCCAAGGAGCACTCCCCTAAGCGACAGCACACTTCTCCTAGCAAACTATAAATCTCTGCCCCAAGCTGTCTATCACCATCGGACAGGTTATCAATCTCGGCCAGCTTCTCCACCAGAGTTTCCAGCACTTCCATTTCCTGCACTGGACAATCAAGATTGCGAAGAATATAACATTGCAACAACCAAGGCCTCAACCATAGTACATTCTCTACTGATTTCAAAAACCCCAGCAAATCCTGCAAGGCAGCCAAAGCCTCATTATATTTTCCAGCCTGATACAATTCATAGGCCTTATTGTACTGTTCCTGCATTAGCCACTCTCCCACTAAAGTTCTTGCCAAATGCGGTTATAAAAATAACTCCTGATTAATTCTGTTTCAAAGCATAAAGCAAAACGAAATCTACTACTGGTAACTTAGTAGCAAAGGACATAGCCTGCTCCTTCTCCCCAGCAGACAGGCAGGTATAAGCAATATTTTTCAAGGTTGCTGCATCCTGACCATCAAGTTCCAAGGCAGCAGATAGTAAATCAAAGGCAGACTGATAATCTTCCTGCTGATAGCATACTCCAGCAAAAACATTAATCAGGCGTACCTTCTCCACCAAGGAAATTTCCTTAGCAGCAATTTTGGCCAAGGTATCAGATACATCTACCTTTTCGGCCTCATTCTGCTGAACATTATCAGATTCTTCTGCTATCGACTGAACTGCCTCAACTTGCTGTATCTCAGGTGTAATTTCTTCTTTTTCTTGAACAGCCTCCGAAATAATAGTGTATTCTACTGGCTTTTGAACCTCACTATTTCCTTCTACAACCTGCTCTTTATTCTTGGATAACAATTGTCTCAAACGAGCCAACGCTGCCTGAGCTTTATCTTCATTAGGAGTTTTCTCCGGCTCGGTCTTTACCTCTTCCTGAACTTTCGCCTGCTGAGGTTCAGCTTCTTTCATTTCCTTGCCTTTTAGTATCTCCTTCAACTTATTTACAGGGGAGTTAACCTCGGTATCAGCCTGCTTCTTCTGGAAATATGCACTAATCTTAGGATATTCAGACATTAGCTCATCATAACCATAACTGATATTATCCATAAAATTATCAAATATTTCCTGATCCTGCTTGGACATTCCCTCTATGCCTTCAGTCAATACTACATCACACAGCTTAAAGGCATCCTCGTTGCGTTCCTCAGTCATACACAGAGTTGCCAACAACATTTTCAAGCCCACGCCATTATAGCCATTATTTAAAGCATTATTTACCCATTTTTCAGCCCGCTCAAAATCTCCGGTAAAGAAATAACACTGGGCACCCCAATACATTATTTCCCCATCCATCTGCTTATTAGCTGCCATTTCAGCCATAACATCCATGGCTGCGGTATAATCCTCTGCCTCCATAAATTGCTGCATATCATGCTTCAAGCCGGTCAATACCTGCTTGGCCTGATTATTCCGCTTCTTCATTCTATTTTTATTAATTTTGTTCTTCAATCTAGCCATTTGAATACCTCCATTGCATTTATCCTCTGTAGGTTTTATCGTTGATTTTTCTTGATTAATTAAATCAGCCTGTGCCTGACGAAATACCTGTAATCTCTCCTCCAACTGAGGCGCCATATGCCCTTCCACCAGCATAGAAGGCTCCATACCATGATAATCCTGCATCAGCTGTAGAGCCTTTTCCATAGCAGCTATGGCATGAGCATATTCTCCAGCCTGGTAGAGACACTCACTGTATTCCGCCCAGAAATCTGGCACCTCTGGATATTGCTCCGTAGAAATTTCTGCCAGCTGCCGCCTTTTACAAATACTTTCATCATCATTGCGACCACCATAATAGGCCATCAGCACTCGATGACAACGACTGCCGAAATTTACCGACTGTCGTCCTTTCTTTACATCTAGCCAACCATAATAGGTACATTTCTCCATATCACCTAAGCCTAAATAGCAATCACAAAAATATCTAGCCAAATCTGTCTCAGATTGCCCATTGTCCACAGCCTGCTGCAAAAGCTTGAGATTTCTTTCCAACTTTTGCCTAGATACACTACTGGCATAACCAGTATGATAAATCTCCAACATTTCTGGGGGAATCCTGAAAAATTTCATAGACTTGCCCTCAGATAGCTTCAGCTCTTCATGAATTTTTCCCTCATAGTGAAGTCCCTGTTGATTGCGAACTATCCGCAGTTGATAAAAATAATCTTGTATTTCTGCCTTATCCACATCATAATTTACCATCTGAATCAAAAGTCCATCTGCCTGCTGGGCCTGACGAATTACCTGACGGATATTGCCCGCAGTTTTTGCAGTAAAATATTCATCAGCATCCAACAATACCAACCAATCTCCCTTGGCCTTGCTTAAAGCAAAATTGCGAGCCTTGCTAAAATCATCCTGCCAAGGAATGCTGTATATCTTGGCACCTAATTTCCGAGCCACAACTATGGTATTATCTGTAGAGCCGGTGTCCACCACCACAATTTCATTTACCTGATTTTTTAGACTTTTAATGGACTTAGCCAAATTTTTTGCTTCATTTTTCACAATATAACAGGCAGAAATTTTCAATGCCCTTGCCTTGCCCATATCTCATTCCTCCTGCAAATATTTCTGCCAGATTTTACGATAATTATTTTCCAAATCTCTCATATAGCCTTCTTTATCCATTAGTGGAGAAGCTTCCATAATATTTCTTAGCTGAAGGTGCAAATCATGCAAAAGCGCCCAATCAGAAGCCAGTAGTACAGCCTTTTCAACATATTCATCCATACTATAGCTGCAACAAGCCTCCATGCCAATATTTTTCAAAATACTGATGCCGAAATCCCTCCCATGACTGCCGTTGCCCAAGGTTATAACTGGCACCCCCATATAAAGAGCAGCGCAGGTAGTACCCCCTCCGGGATAAGGAAAAGTGTCCAAGGCAATGTCTACATCCCAATATTCTCGAAGATAGTCCTTACTAAAGCCCCGGAGCTCCACTCTGTCCAGCTCAATACCTGCATCCAGCAACATATTTTTCATCGTCTCAACACCCTGATGTGCATTAAACATACGACCTTTTAGAAGTAATCTGGAATTAGGCACTGCTGTCAAAATTCTTTGCCATGTTTGCAATACGGTAGAATTAACCTTTATAGGATCGTTAAAGCTACCAAAGGTAATATATCCCTTTGCATTGCAAGGTGCCCCTTGAATCTCCTGTGGCATCTCTTCCCTAGGCCAATAGCAAAAATGACTTTGCGACATAGGCAATAGCTTTTCCACAAAATATCTACTGGCATACTCGTGACATAAATACTTATCTGTAAGGAAGTAATCTACGCTATCCAAACCAGTAGTAGCAAAATAGCCAATTCCACACATTTGTACCAGAGCTGGCTTATATGCTAGAATAGGCAGATTATAGCGGGTATGACCTGCCAAATCAAAGAGAATATCTATTTCCCTACTATAGATTGCACGGGCAGCATCTGGAGCATTCAAACCTGTAATATCCACCCATTCCACAGGACAACTCTGGTAAAATTCCGTTACATCATCTGTTTTGCCATTGGCAAAACAATAAACCTGAAAATCTTCTTTATTATAGCAAGCTATAATAACTCCAATGAAATCTTCCAACACGCAACTATTAAAATCTGCCGACAAATATCCTATACGAATTTTAGGATGGTGCTTATGTAACTGCTTATCGTGGTTAAATTGCCATATATCCTTAAATAATTTATTATAACCTTGATGTAATTGAAAATACTTGTACCGAGACATAAATATATAATGACACTGCATGAGACATTTGCTGTAATATTCCCACTGAACTGGCAGACTCTTTGTCTCTTGCCAAATTTTCTTAAAAAAGGCAATGGCATACTCCTGAGACCATAAAAATTGAAAATATACGCCGGCAATACCATAAAAATACAATCTCTTAGAATCTTCCATTTTCCAAATAGGACTCTGTTTGGGAACTATAAGTTCTTCATCATTCTGAGATAATTCTAATTGAAAGTATTTCACCCCGCTACAAACAGCAGTTTCTAAATCGTTTTTTCTATTAACTGTAATATTTCATCTATATTATCCATAATATTTCAATTGCTCTCTCAATCTAATAGCGGCCCTACCGTCCTCATCCTGTTGACATATCTGTAAAGAATTAGCCAATGATTTGTATTTAGCAGGCATGATACCAAAACTCTCCGGTAGGTTCCTTGCACCATCTTCTTTTTGCTCCAATGCTGATGCCATAGATATATGATTCAGCATATTCAACTGTTGTCCTGTAGCAGCTAATCCACCTTGATATTTCCCCGTTTTTACATATAACTTAACTTTATCTACTGCATTATTGACAGGATAGTAATAGGCTGCAAATTCACCAGATACCTGCCATTCTAAAGCTTCCTTAAGAAATTCGCCATCCTCTTTTCGATTATAAAAACAATCAAAAATCTGTATTATCTCTACTGCCGAACGTCCCAAAAGAGATTTATACAAGGTTCTAGTCAACAAATGGTTATACTTATAATATTCCATCCCTTGCAAAGACAGTTCCAAGGCCCCTTGTATATCCCCTTTACGTATGCAAATATCTCCTAAATAAGCATATAGAACAGGTATTAGGTTCAAGGATGTATCTGTTATAAAATTTCCCTTACGAATATTTTCCTCTACATCCTTTCGCAGCTTTAACGCCCTATTCAAATATCTTTCTGCCTGCCAAAAGTCGTGTTTAATATAACAATAATGCCCTAACTGTATTAGGAAAAATGGTTCCTTCGGAAATTTTTCTCTTGCTCTCTCAATTTCAGCTATAATTTCTTGTTTATCCATATCTAGATTAATCATAGCTGTAATTAATAGTGTATAGGGATGTATTGCATTACCTAGCGTTACTATACCATTTTCAATAGCCTTTTGTGCATACTCTTTAACCTTGCCATAATTACCTAGACAATTATATGCATCCATAAGAAATAAATAGCTTTCCCCCTTATCCTTCTTGGTAACAGCCATTTTTTCTTTTTGTTTTAGTATTGGCAAATTGCGTTCCGATTTTTGACGCACAATCGTAGCACTATAACCGGTATGCATGATTGTTAAACTATAGCATTTTTGCATAATGTACTTACCAGGTTTGGTAACTAATTGCTCATGTACAGGATTTTTATAATAAATATCCTTACTATTCCGGAAAATTCTCACCTGTATCATAGCATCAATAATTTTATTTCTATTGTCTGTATCAATATTAACTAGCTGACACATAATGGCACCAATTTTTTTATTAGCATGATAACGAATCATTTCCGTTCTAAATCGCTGTACACTTGATGCATCAAAATATTCGTCAGCATCCAAAAAGGCAATCCAATCCCCTGTAGCCTGCTGAATGGCATAATTTTTGGCAGCCGAAAAATCGTTACACCAGGTAAAATGATAAGGGATAATATTAGCATTTTCTAATATATTTAGGGTATTATCTGTGGAGCCAGTATCCACTACAATAATTTCATCAGCTATCTGCCGCATATTGTTTAGCCACTGACCAATATTTTTTTCTTCATTCTTTACAATTACACAGGCTGATATTTTCATCTCTTCACAGCCTCCTTACACCAAGCAATATATGATTCTAACTCCTTATTGCTACTCCCCATGCTAGCTGCCCTCTCCAAGGCTGCTAAGGCATTAATATAATCCTGCAAATAATATAAACATACACCGCAGTCAAACCAAAAATCTTCTGTAACAGCCTCATCCTCAGCTTGAATTTGAGCAAAAATCTCCAATGCCTCGCCATAGTATTCCCTAACTGCAAGCTGATGTCCTATTTTCTTCAGCTTGCTTCCCGGCATTCCTTGAGCTAGTTGCAAATATTTTAATAACATTTCCTGATTGCCATAAAGAATAATACCATCCAGCATAGTGATACATTCATCAGGATTCAGAGCAACATTTTTCACGTGTCCATGATAAAGCTTTACCAATGCCTGCTGTGCTTTAGGCAGAAGCATAAGTTTTTCCTGATACCAGCCACCAGAGGAATAATTACAACCTAGCAAGGCAACGAATAAAAGCTGGATATTCTCTGCCATTAGTGGCAGTATCTTCTTTTCCAACTGAACAAAATCCTTTTGTTGTAAAAGCTGATAGACTTCCTCTAAATTATTTTCTTTTTTCATATTCATATGAGCAGAAAATTCCTTAGCCAAATAAATATAGCCATTTTGCTCCAGCAAAGCAATCAGCTGTTGTATATCCTGGGGATTTTTCCCATAAATATCCTGTAAGCTTGAAATAATATTCTGTATTTTATCTTGCTGCTCATTCTCCACAGCTGTCAACTTCATATCCAGCCACTGACACAAGGTTCCTACATGCCATTTGTTCTGCTTCAATATAGTCTGACAGATTTCTTCTGCCTGTTGCGAGGAAAATATATCACTGATAGCTACGCCCAGTTTATCCATGGATTCTATGGCTACTTGAGCAAAGCGTTCCTTTTGAATAGCTGGCTGATAAGGAGATTCCATAGCTAAAATAGCGTATTCCAGAGCTTCCTGATATTTTTCTAAACCTAATAGGCTTTCACTAAAAAAGCCATAATACATCTCTGGTTTATTACTTTTTTCTATGACCTGTCTTAGAATTTCATAATTGCGCTGATGCTTGAAAGGAATTATCTTAGCAGAATAACCTGTATGACGAATGGCCAATTGCCTATCTGCCACAACATATTTTATGTCCTGCCAAGGCTCTCCCCCTTTGGTTAGTTGTTCATGTACAGCTCCGATGTATCTAATACCCATGTGATTTTTCATCAGCCTAGGCACCACATCGGAATTTATAATCTCATTATTGCTATCTGCATCTATATTATCAATAGGACAAAATACTACATATATATCAGCAGACTGTCTAACCAGCTTACCTAAATATTCCGTGATGTTTTCCGGATGATAAAAACATTCATCTGCATCGGTAAATACCAGCCAATCTCCTGTTACCTCCTGCAAAGCCACATTTTTAGCCTGAGCAAAATCATTTTGCCATTCATGGTTAATTACTTTCACATCTGCTTGTTTGGCTAAAAACTCATTAGTACCATCTGTAGAGCCTGTATCTACCACAATAATTTCCTGAGCAAAAACTCTTACATTATCCAGCCAAGCCTCCACATGGGATATTTCATTTTTCATAATAGCACAAGCAGATATACTTATCCCTTGTGCCTTATCTATTCCAAAAAAATCGGAAGCAGCTTCACTTGCTTCCGATTTATAAAATTTGTTTTTCTTCATAACTGCCAGCCTTTACTATATATAAACTACCTATATATAGTATCGAAAAGCATAGCATAAATATTAAATTTACTTGTTTATACTGAATATTATTTCTGGTATCAGCTCCATACATTCGCAGTATGCAGAATAATTAGCCGCAGACATATACCTGTGATTATACTTTATACTTAAATAATTTTTCCTTAATTTACGGAGTCCGTAAATATAGTCATCTCTACTAATAAAGATATGTCTTTCATAATATTCTTGCAACAATTTCAACCATTCCACTCTGCTAAGTAATATTATCTCTGGCTGCTGTCCCTCCTGCTGACTGTGACAACGATAGTAGCTTAGAGGTTCCTTAAATAAAAACAAATCCCCCTTTTCCAATAGTTCTAACCACATTACCACATCGGAAATAGTTTTATATCCTCGACAATCCGCCTGCCAATAATGATGTTTTAAATCACTCCTTCTAAATAGAGCTGCCGATGGCTCCCCAATTAGATTACTAATCTCCTTTAGCATATAATTACCAATGGCATTGCCTTTATAGCCCCTTCCTATAACATCATCCTTAATAATAGTTTCCCTCATAGGCTCTAAAAAATTACCATTTTCATCTATAAAACCGCGTTGGGAAGACACCAATGTTATATGAGGATTTAACATCATAACTGATACCATCATAGATATTTTATCCCTATGAAGAACATCATCATCCATACACCACTGTAGATATTCGCCCTTTGCAGTATGTTCAAAAGGTCTAAAATTATCTTCCTTGCACTTGGCATTCATATTGCGATAATATCTTAATCTGGAATCACATTTATATTTTCTTATTAATGAGCTGGTATCTTCGTTGGTGCTATTGTCATTTACCAGTATTTCTATGTTATCATAGCTCTGTGCCAGTGCACTTTGCAAAGTCTTTTCAAATAATTCTGGTCTATTATAGGTTGGTATCATAATGCTTACTAAAGGATTAGAAGAATATATTTCTTGGATGTTAACTAATTTATTTTTCATTATTACAACTCCACTTTTCCTTACCAACTACCATAAGGCGCGGAATATATATCAGAAAAAAGAACCGCCCCAAAGGACGGTTCTCGTATTGTTTAATTGAATACCCGTATAAGGAATAGCAGATATTACTGGAGGAGAGACAGTACATTGGAGCTGCTCTGATTTGCCTGTGCCAGCATGGACTGGGCAGCCTGCATCAGAACATTGTTCTTAGTGTACTCGGTCATTTCCTTAGCCATATCAGCATCACGGATAGTGGACTCTGCAGCAGTTACATTCTCGCTGGCAGTAGTCAAGTTGCTCTGAGTGTACTCCAGACGGGACTGTACAGCACCAATAGTAGTCTGCTGATCCAGAGCCTTCTGAATAGCTGCATCCAGAACGTTGATAGCTGCATTAGCCTGCTCCTGATTACCTACCTGCAAGGTGTTATTATCCTTACCCTGCAAACCAAGAGCCTGAGCCTTCATATCAGTCAAGCCAACCTTAATGGTCTGATTAGCCTTGGCACCAATCTGCAAATTAATGGAATTATCATCAGACTTGTTCTGAGCACGGAGTGTCTCATCAAAAGCATCCAAAGCCGCATTAGCAGACTTGCGAACTGCACCAGTGTTATCAGTAATAGAGATGGTGAAACCAGAAATCTGACCTTCGATACCAGTACCTGCTGCCTGCAATGTCAAACCAGACTCACCAGATGCAGTATAAACAGTATTGCCAGATCCATCCACAGTAATCTCGGAGGTTGCACCTTTGATGTCGATATAGTCTTTCAGTTTCTTACCACCATCTCCTAATGTATTAAACACCTTTGACAGAGTAGTAGATGCCTTTACCTCCATGCTGCTGCTATAGGTCTTACCATCCATTACCCAAGAAACAGTAACTCTGTCAGTAGCCTGAATATTCAGCTTATCTCCGTTACGAGCTGTCAATGCAGTCAAGCCTGTACTTGCCTTAGTGTCAAGGCCCAAGCTCTGATTGGTAAGTGCAGTGCAAGTAGCTTTAGTAGAGCTATTCTTGGAACCATCTACCAGATACTGGCCGTTAAAGGTTACATTTGCGTTATCGTTGATCTGGTCGATGGACTGATCCAGCTCCTTCTGGATAGTCTGACGATCTGCATCAGTATTGGTATCGTTGGCTGCGTTTACTGCCTTCTCCTTCAGAGTCTTCAGGATCTCTACAGTGGAGCTTACAGCACCCTCAGCAACCTTCATCATGGAGCCGCCGTTCTGAGCATTGCTATTAGCCTGATCCAAAGAACGAATCTGTACACGCATACGCTCGGAAATTGCATAGCCAGAAGCATCATCAGCAGCGCTGTTGATCTTCATACCGGAAGAAACCTTCTGCAAGCTCTTGGAGAGTGCATTAGTGTTCTTGTTAAGAGTGTTCAGGGTGGACAGGGCGGACATGTTGTTTTTAACTACCATTGCCATAATAATTTTCCTCCTTGGTTGTCAACAAGGTTAGCAGCATCCTTGCCACTAACTGTATAAAATTGTTTTGCAAATATCTGACGTATTTCTGGGTTGCTAGCCACCTGAAATATGCCCTTTGCCGTTGTCATACATATTATCGTGAGAAATTTCAGCCTTCTTAAATGAAAATTAAAATTTATCTATAAAATTTTCTCATTGGATAATATCTACAGCTCTACTCTGTTTCCCCAAACCATTTGGGCTTTAGTTTTCGCATTTCTGGCCAATTTCGGCCCCATGTGCAGAAGGATTTTGTATGCTCTCTGGCAATATTCATAAAATACTCCAACAAATTCATATCATAGCATTGCTGCCATTCATATCGTCTATCTAAGATATACATAGAAGCACCTGTCAAATCCACAGTACCATCTACATCCACAAATTC
Organism: uncultured Anaerovibrio sp.; assembly: GCA_934203205.1. Classification (GTDB taxonomy): domain Bacteria; phylum Bacillota; class Negativicutes; order Selenomonadales; family Selenomonadaceae; genus Anaerovibrio. The sequence goes on from CAKPYV010000004.1 coordinate 27,502, forward strand.
CTTAGACTCTAACTGAAATTCGTATTGTTTGGTGCGTATACACAGTTTATAGGTCTGTCCAGGGAATATGGAATTACTAATGGTATATTTCCTCTCTTGACCACCAAGAGCTGCTGGCAAATTGCCATCAGTATATTCCGGTGCCTCAAAACCATGTAATTTAGCCATAACCTGATATATATCTACCGCACTGGTTAATTCATTTACGATTCCCAAGTCTGGAACACCTGCCCCTCGCACCATATAGGCTGCTCCAGTCTGATAGTTGCTCATTATGAAGGGAGAGTTATCATATACAGAAGAACCATGATCGGAATACAACTGCACCACATATTCATCATCATTGTAGTGAGATTCTAAATAATCAAATAGCACACCTAAGCTTCTATCCGTATTTTTTACTCCCATCATATTAGCATGAGCATATAATGGAGCATAGGACAATTTTACACTGGACACCTTCTCCTTGGTTTGCCATAATCTATCCTCTAATGGCAAACAGGTCTGACTAACCACAGGCATACTTATCATGCTTACAGGCCAAGGGTGCACATCTGTAACATGCAAAAGCAAAAACTGGTCACATTCTCCAAAAGCTTCTAATTGCTGTATAGTACGTTCTACTCCCTCAGATATTCTCTGAGCATATGTGTTGATTATCTGCCTGTCATAGCCTCTGCCAGCCCCTGTATAATGCAGACTAGGGCACCCCATAATATTGACACAATAATAACCCAAATCCCTCATCTGCTCAGACAATACCTTATATTCTGGCGATAAAGGCATATTTACAGCATCGTTAAATACCTGTGATTTATGAGTATATATACCTGCCTCTATGGTGGTCAATGAAGGAAAGGTATATTCTGCCACAGAAAAATGCTGATTAAAAATTACTCCCTTTGAGAAGAACTTCATGGTATTGGGCAATAAGGCGTAATTTTGCTCCTTCATAGCTTGCCAGCTTAGAGCATCTACTAAGATATTCAGAACTACTTTTTTTCTCTTGGAACTATGCTCCAAAAGAACAGGCTTACCGACAACAAATTCCTTTTCTCCCCGTATCTTTACAGGCTCCTCTATTCTATAATAGCTGTACTCCCACTTCCCCAATATGGCATCATATTGCTTTTTATTGGTAGCTATCTCTATCTCCTGACTAGTTTCATTACCTGCCAATGGAAGAATATATTTTTTTCCCTGTGGATCAAATTGAAAATCCCTGCTGCTCTTAGATCTAAAAATATCAAAGATCATATCTGCAGCATATTCATCCAAGAACTGAGGCAAATCCTTCTCTCTAGCTAGCAAAAGGCCCTTATTGTTAATGGTTTCCTGATTAACAAATACCCCTACCCAATACCTATAACCATCTTTATCAATAGACCAAGGAACATACTCTCCTCCTAAACATACTTTTCGACCATATAGTTTATTATCTTTAATCTCAGATTTGTTCACCAAAAATGGTGCATAATTACCAATATTTTGAGACATGGTTATATTGTCCAGTATCTGGTCTATATTTGCTCCATCTACCTGTAGATTTATATCCATGCCGTATACATGACGGCAATAACCTTGAAATTTTGCTTTCTCTGGCAGCATCTGCAGCTTATCATAACATTCTATCAGTAATTGCCAGGTAATTAGATTGCATTTCCTTTTTTTCCAAGCATCCTGAGCCAAGGCCAGGGCTTCCTTTACATCGCCATAATAAATGGCAAAATATCCTGCAAAAACCCCTATATGCTCAGATTGCGGATATTTGACCCTATATTCTGCCAACATTTTCAGATATTCATCATCAAAATCCTTTTGTGCCAATTTCTTTTGCAGCTTCCGGAATAATGCTAATCCATCTGCTTCCTCGGCAGGCCAAAAGGCTACATCTACTCTTCTTTCTTTCATAATATACCACCATTGCGAAAAATATAAATAAAATAAATTTAGGATATTCTGCGATGTATTTCCTGAATCGCATATGTCAATGGATCATAAAAATTGGATGTTCCCTCACCCATATCAATATGCCTTAATAACACTGGAAATTCTGTACAACCTAAAATAATATTATCCACATCGTATCTAACTAAAAATCGTAAAAACCTATCCTTCAATTCATTATCATATTTATTCTGCTTTACACATTCGATAAAATACCTTATCTCTTCCCAATATTGTTCCTTTGGCTCTACACAAGCTATATTGTACCTGACCAATGTCCTTGAATATAATTTCTGCTTTAAGGTTCCCTCAGCAGCTAAAATCAGTACCTTGTCAATGTTATTAGCAGCCAGATGCTTTCCTGTTGCCTCCAGTATATTAATAACCTTGTCTTTTGCCTCAGGCAATTTTTCATAAACATAAGGCAAAAAATAATGGGCTGTACCACATACCATCACCATACAGTCTACATTGTAATCCAGTATTTTTTTCATGGAACTCACTATGGTCTCAACTATCTCCGTTTGTCCTTCCCCAGTCAACAATGCTCTTGTACGACTAGGCATAGAGAAAACATTATCTATTATCATATTGGGATAATCCCGCTCTGACTCCACAGCAAAACTATCCAATAACCGGCTATAAAAATCCAAAGTTGCATAGGCACCAAATCCGCCTATAATGCCTACACGTTTACCAGTAAATTTTCCCACTACTATCACCCTATTTTCTCTATTATCCAAAAATATGCCGTTGTTTCCTTGCGATTTGCCAAATCTCCCTGCCACATCACATCCTGATAAACAATATTATATTTATCACCAGAAAACGCATCTCTAAACATAATATTATATTCATCTACACCACGATAAATAGCACTATATTGACTCTCCAATTCCTCTGAATAAATTTTGTTCAATGTAAGCCTATCGTGTAATCCTACAGATTCTTTGATACATATTCTGCCACTAACAGCAATTAATTCTTTTAAATTACTCATACATTGAGCTAAATCAGTATCATTTATGTACATCATTACACCATTAATTAATATAACATCGAACTTATTCTGTTTTATATTTCCTGGTAAATTTAGCAATATATCCTGAAAATAACTCTCACAAAAATAGAAGTTTTTATTTTCCCTAAAATGATTCTTGGCTAATTTTAATATATCTCCACTATAATCAGCACCTACATACATTCCTTGATTAGACAGTATTTTTAGCATATGATTTCCCCAACGGCCAACACCACATCCTATATCCAAAACCCTGCTTTCTGGTTGCAAATTCAAAAAAGGCATAATCCTGTCTTTTTCATATCTATCGCGTTCCAAAGCCAATTCTGGATGCTTATCCTGATAATTGGTGTAGTTAATTAGATAAGGCAAATTTTTATTAACTCTATTATTAAAAAATAATTTGACATCATCTTCATCTATAGCAATCTTATTTGTTTTTATTCTCTGCTCATTGTTCACAATTCTATCTCCATGTTTTTATAAACTCGATAGCATTTATATAATCATTGTATGTATCTATATCTCGTGCTCTTATTTTTATTCCTCGCATTGGCAAATGCGACTCTAACTGATTAAAAACATTTTCTGAAGAATATATTACATTTTCTTTTTTTAAACAACAGGGGCCAGTCCACTCATAATCGCCGTCCTGCCTAGAGAAACCAATTACCTCTCCCGCTTCATTAACCCTGACATATACCCCATCTTCTGAGGATTTATCAGCATAGGCAATCCACTCGCCGTCCAATTCCAGCAGCATTTTAGCATCCTCTGGATGAATCAAAAGGTCGCCATCTATCTCAATGGAATATTCTGCTCCATGTCGTGCTCCCAAATAATAGCTGGTGCCGGTCTTGGTATCAAAATAATTGTGATTGTAAACAAACACCACATCAGGACGATACTTTCTTACCTCAGCAATAACCTCTGCGGCTTGAAATCCTACCACCACGCGAATATCCTTTACTTTCTGAAAAAGTTCCAGCTGCCATTGAATAATAGATTTTCCGTCTATCTTTATCAAAGCCTTGGTTGTTCCCAGTCCCAACCTTGAACCTATACCAGCACAGCTTATAATAACTGATTTAGTTGTCTGCATAATGTCTCCTCATCATATATAAGATAATCCGCTACCGACAAAACACTCATAGCTGGTTCGTGCGTAAGTCCGGAGGCAATGGCAATGTCGGCACAGCGCATAGCTTCAACATCATTATTGCCATCGCCAATAAAGACAACCTTATGCCCCTCTGCCTTGTATCCATTCACAACATTTTCCTTACGAAGGATGCTGGTCAGTTTTTTTACCTGATTATTCTCTATATTGGCTTTTGAGCAAAAAAACTCACAATGTACAACATCATTTACTTGGCAAACCCAATCTGCCAGATTTCCAGTAGCCACACAGCAGTTTTCAGGATGGATATTGATAAAATTGCACAGTGATTCGTACAATCTTACCTTACCAAGCAAATCAGCAATCTCACTTACTGGTAATTTTCCCAATACATATACTCTCCGAATAAAGGACTCTATAAAAGGAACCCTGCCATCCACAGTGTTTCGGGTAAGCTCCATGATTTCCTCTTCCACCGAGAAATGCTTGGCAATCAAAGGCAGGGTTTCTTCCTTAGTCACTGTTCCATCTAAATCAAATATAAATTTGGTCATTCACTCACCACAACTTTCAAAAATCATCTTCATTTAATTCAAGCTTACATGAATATCTACTTCTAAATTTTGTTTATATACTCATTTTTCTCACAAAAATAAACCTACGAGCTCTGCTCCTAGGCTCAAATTCTTATATAATTCTGCAAACAATCCCACAACCAAAATAGGCATGGGAAAACACCACCCTACCATTGCCTTTGTGACATTCTATCCTGTTGCTAGCAGGAATAACAAATTAACTATACATTAATATATCGTATTCTATTTTGGTTTCATTAAGACTAATTTATATAGAAAAAACCTCAAAAATGGGGTTACTACATTAATTTCCTTTTCTATATGTTCTTTATTATCCCTTAATTTTCTGTTACCAAAATATTGCCATATAAGTTACACTCTAATATTTCTTACGAAATTCATTAAATTCATTATAACTTCTAAAAATCGAATCACTCAATCGCGTTCCAGATGAAATTAATTTTGCAAGAACTTTCAACTGCTCTTTACATGCAATACTATCTGTCGAATGAGAATAATTAATAGTGTGATCAATTTCTCCCCATATTTCCTCAAATAACGTTCTGACTTGTATCTCACAGCAAATCGGTTGACTATTATTGTTATATGGTATTATTACGTAATGAACACTTGTATAAAACGTTTCTTTAATTTCGTGTCGAATGCCAAGATTATCATATGTTTTAGCAGCTTCAGGATCCCATGTATATGCTTTAGGTTCTTCCATTAATTTCCATTCTTTTCTCTCATTTATTTGTCTCATTATGTATTATCTCAAATTGATCCTGATACAAATATAAAATTCTTACGCCTATTAAATCTGTTACTTGATTACGAAAATTTGAAATGGTTATTTCTCTTCCACTATGTATTTTTCTTTGTAATTTATCTCTCAAATGCTCTGCATCTTTAATACGTGATTTTACTGAATGAATCACTGAATTATCATTCACAACAAACCCCGGCCACCCCAAAAAGAAATTTTGAACTTGCTGTTTAAATCCTTCAAGTTCATATTTAAGTAACTTATCATTTTTATAAAAATTCACTATATCATTAATATTTTTCTCATCCGAATTCATAAAGCCGCAATGCCTCCGTACGCTCAATAAATGCCTTTGCAAATTCAATATATTTATCCTTTATCTCTCTATAACGCCCAAAGCTTCCTCTATTTACATCTATCATTTGTTCTTTTAGATATTCTAATTCTGTTTGTTGTAACTTTGTAAATACATCTGGGACCTCCCAAATAGCACATTTTAATGCTTGTGCAACCGATGGATATGTATTATGTGTATGCATAATTGCTCCTCCTGCAATTGGCATATTAATATCATCAATTTTAACCTTATTATCTTCTTTTATATATTGATTAATTATTTGTGGTATTCTCTTTGCATAACTATAATGTGCATCAGCCAATTGATATTCATTATCTCCATCATACTTTTTAGCGTTATAAATTGTATATCCCAGAAATTGGACAAACTTTTTTGGAAATTTTTCTCTTTTTTCTTCTGAAATCAATCTATATATTACATTTAGCTCTTTTCCCCATGATTCAAGAGAATTGCCTATATTCCTTATTCCATATAAGCTAAACATATCCGGTTGAGCTGGTATTATAAATCCATCAACTGTTGAAATTATTGTTTTATTTAATATTCCCAGGCTGGGCGATGTATCCACCAAAACAAAATCAATACCAAGTATATCTGCGTATCTTTCACACAACCTTCTAATATATGTTATAGTCCTAATGCTTAAATTATCACTTTGATATAAACCACTCCATCTTTCAGATATTCTATTTTCAAATTGATGTATAGAAAGCCGTCCAGGAATCATATATACATTATCTCCAATACTTTTTGCTGGTGGCAAACTTTCAATATCATTTACGCCATCTTCTGCTGGTTTTAAAAGAAAATGCATTGACCTTGTTTCGCTCATTATTCTTGAAAATTTTTCCTTATTTTTTTTTGCATCTTCAAAATCATCAATATATGCATCTTCCTCTTGCCAGATTTTTTCCAATTCTCTTTCCCGCATTGCACTTATGGTTAAATTACACTGAGGATCCAAATCCACAAAAAGTACTTTTTTCCCCATTAGCCCCAGAGCTTTACCTAAATGAAACGACAATGTGGATTTCCCAACTCCACCTTTATTATTAAACACTGAAATAATCTTCATATTCATTCCTCCGAATAAAACGTTAAATATAATTATAACTATTTCTTATAAGTACGACCTAGACTCTATTAATGTGCTATTCTACATACTATTCAGCAATTTGCCATCCTAAATCGAAAATTATGTGCTCAAATAAATTCTAACTTGCTTTCCAGCCTGTATCGCAGGCTATCTTCGATACATCTACCTGCAATGAGAATAACGCTTTCTTCTCAGCAGCATAGTGTACCTTGGCCTCGCTTTTTACAACTTTTTGAATATCTTCTATAAACTCCTTCAATGGCTTGTGTTTCCCGCTGGCGATATTATAAATCTCGCCGTTTTTTCCTTTTTCTCCTAAGGCTATCAATGCTTCTGCACCGTCTATAACGTTGAGATAGTCCCAGTTTTGCTGGCCATCTGATTGCATATAGAAGTCTTTCCCTGCCTGCAAGGAAGCAACCAGCTCTGGCAGCATTCTCCCTGCTGGCTCGTATTTGCCAAAAAGGCTGAAAATCCGTCCCCATATCCATTCAATTCCCAAATCCATAGCTCTTTGTCTAGTCAATATGCAGGCCGCCAGCTTGGCAGAACCATAGGCATCTATAGGATGGGGACAGGTTTCTTCTGTTATCAAATCCTGATGAGGGCCATATTCTGCCTGAGAACCAGTACAAACAAACCGCTTGCAGCCGATTTTCTTGGCTGCCTCTAGTGCCCCCAAGGTATCTTCTACATTCTGATACTGAGCAGCGAAATCATATCTGCCACCCTGCCAAGCCAAATGAAAAAATATCTCACATGGCTCCTGAATTTGCTGGTGTAAATTTTTATATTCCGCTAAATCCGCATAAACCAGCTGTACATTGGCCAAATTTTCCAGTCTTTTGTTATGGGCAGAATTTTCCCGCACCACGCAATAGACGAAATACCCTGCTGCTAATAATCTTTCTACTAAGTTGCAGCCTGTAAAACCAGCTGCCCCTGTTACAATACATTTTTTCATATCTTGCTCACTGCTTCCTTAATTATCTTGGCCATATACATCAGCTTTTCATCAGTCATACCAGGATATACCCCCACCCAGAAGGTATCATTCATGATTCTATCTGTGTTGGCTAAATCCCCAATAACTCGATAGCCTTTACCAGCTTTCCGCATTTCATCAAAGCAAGGATGCTTGATAAGATTACCCGCAAAAAGCATTCTAGTCTGAATACCATGATTTTCCAAATATCTAATAACCTTATCCCGCTGGATTCCCTCTCGACATGTCACCATAAAGCCAAACCAGCTAGGGTTACTCTGAGGACACGGCTCTGGCAAAATCAGCTTGTCCTGTACCTCATACAGCTCTTTATGCAGGAGATTAAAATTATATCTGCGACGCTCCACAAAATCAGAAAATTTCTTTAGCTGGGCACAGCCCACTGCTGCCTGCATATCGGTAATATTTAGATTCAGACCAAAATGGGAATAAACATATTTATGATCATATCCCTTGGGCAGCTCTCCATATTGCCCATCAAAGCGATGACCACAGAAATTATCCTGACCGGAAGCACATACACAATCCCGGCCCCAATCCCGGAAGGAACGCATAATTTTGTTCAGCAGTGTATTATTGGTATATACAGCGCCTCCCTGGCCCATGGTCATATGATGAGGTGGATAAAAGCTTGATGTACCCATATCGCCAATAGTGCCGGTAAAATGCTCTACACCATCCAGCTCATATGTGGAACCTAAAGCATCACAATTATCCTCAATAAGCCAGAGATTGTACTTCTGGCAAAAAGCCTTCACTGCCTGCAAATCAAAAGGATTGCCAAGGGTATGAGCTATCATAATAGCCTTGGTTTTTTCAGACAAGGCCTCCTCTAGCTGAGTAATATCTATATTGTATTGTGGAATAGTTACATCCACAAATACCGGCACCGCACCATAATTTATAATAGGAGAAACCGTTGTAGGAAAACCTGCTGCTACGGTAATAACCTCATCACCTGGACGAATCCTACGCTCTTTCAGTAAAGGGGAAGTCAAGGTCATAAAGGCCAACAGATTGCCAGAGGAGCCAGAATTTACCACCGCAGTGTATTTAACTCCTAGATATTTACTTAAACCAGCCTCAAATTCCTGCACATATCGACCAGAGGTCAGCCAAAACTCCAAGGCACTGTCTACCAGATTACACATTTCCTCATGGTCATAAACTCGGGAGGCATAGGTAATCCTATCCCCCTCATGGAAATCCTTTGGCTGATTATGATATTTATCGCAATATTCCTTTACCAGTGCCAATATTTTATCATGTAATTCCTGCTGTCCCATAGATTAATCCTCCAAAAATTCTCTAATCTGCTTTTCCATCAACAAACTTATGTTGTCATTATTCTGCCATGCCTTGGCCCATGCCACAGTCTTGGCCACAGCTTCCTCTATATGCCACTTAGGCTGCCAGCCCATAACTGCCTTCAACTTAGAGCAGTCCAGCTTTAAAAACCTTGCCTCGTGAGGAGCATCCACACTAACATCCTGCCATTTTATATTCCCCCAACACCGGCAAAAAAGCTCCGTCAGCTCCCCAGTAGTCAGGCAGTCACATTCATCAGGCCCAACATTGTACCAACCAGCCAAATTGCCATCTGCATACTGCTTTTCAGCAATCAGCAAATATGCATAAAGAGGCTCCAAAACGTGCTGATATGGCCGAATGGAATGAGGATTCCGCACTTCTATATTCTCACCAGCATAAGCTGCCCGAATACAATCTGGAATAATACGATTAGGTGAAAAATCCCCTCCACCTATTACATTACCTGCCCTAGCTGTAGATATGGCCACCCTGCCATCTGCAAAAAAACTTTTCTGATAGCTATGAGTTACCAACTCCGAACAACTCTTGCTATTAGAATAGGGATCAAAGCCATCCAAAGGCTCATTTTCTCTATACCCCCAAGGCCACTCCTTGTTTTCATAAACCTTGTCTGTAGTAATATTCACAAAGGATTTTACGCTATTACTTTGTCTTATGCACTCCAACACATTTACGGTTCCCATAACATTGGTGCTATATGTTTCTACAGGATTGCGATAACTTTCCAGCACAATAGGCTGAGCCGCCAGATGAAAAACAATCTCTGGCTGAGCTTCAGCAAAAGCCTTCTGCAAAGCAGCCAAATCCCGCACATCACCAATAATAGAATTCATGCCAGCTTCTGTGCCAGACTGCTGAAAAACCTTTTTCCCTTCCTCCGTAGGCGAGGGCAGTGCATAACCTGTAACATTAGCCCCCAGCAGCTCCAACAACTTACAAAGCCAAATCCCCTTAAAGCCTGTATGACCTGTTACTAAAACATTTTTGTCTCTATAAAAATCCGAATTCAAAGCCATATAAAAATCTCCTTAAAAATATTGCCGTATGCCTTATAACATCCAATAAAGAGTAAATATTTATAGAAATTTAAGTAAGATATTCCTGTAGTAATGAATACTGCTTTTCCGATAACCTTGATTCATTAACTGTTTCTAACTGAATCTCTATTTTTGTATCAAAGTAATTATCCCTAACGCTCTGTAGATATTTCTGCAATGCATCCAATTCGTCTGCTAAATAATTATTCTTCAAAGCAAACCATTTGCACAAAAAATTGCATAATGAACCATTACATTTTTTACCTGGAATTAAATGCAATATATTACCACCTACCTTATCCAAATTCATTGCACTACAATTATTTGCTTCTAAGGGTGTGAGTTGTGGTAATGCAACCTTGACCTTTACTATGATTGTTTCTATAATGGTTCTATTTTTTAGAAAGTTTTCTTTTTGGTTTTCTTTTATCTTATAATCACTAGTAATTCCACACTCCATAGTGATAAAATGAGATAACCAATGAAACCTAGACACTTTCTCCATGTTTTCAAGATTGTGATTTAATATCAGCAATGATACCCTATTTGAACACATATCCAATAAATCAGCTAATCTTAAAAGTATTTTTAGAAATTTTATATGTATATTTTTGCCATCCGTTTTTGACTTTATGTGATAAACATCTCTAGTTGAATAACCATGAGCTTCTGATATATCAGCTATCAGGTCTTTATCTGCCAAAGAAATAAAATTTAATTCCTCTCTTTTACGTATCTCCCTTGCGCTATCAAATGCATGGTTGTTTCTAACATAGCTTTCATAGTATCTATCCATCTTCATATAACAATCCAGCATAATACTGCTTATCTCTTTTTCGTCGGAAAGTATATTCTCTTCAAACTCAGAGCATAAAACATTATTAGCGGCCTCGTCCTTTTTTATAATATTCAGATCTGGTAGCGTAACCATTGAAATATCATGCAGGTAGCAAGCCATAAACAATATATAGTAATCATAATGATTAAGCTGAATATAATCTATCGACTTTACTAATGTGACAGACTTATCTATTAATACTACAGCATGATCCTGATTATGCAATGTATAGAAATACAAGTGCTTTGATCCATTTTTCCATATATCACATACATATTTATGCACCAATATCAAATTATCTACCTTGGGGGCTTCTCTCACAAATGCTCTAAATGTATTCAAAACCTGAATCAAGGAGTAGTCAATTGAGCAATTATATTCCTCTTTAACGCAACTTTTTTTTAAATAGTCAAATTGATCGAATTTGATCCCCTTATTTCTAAAATATACAAGCAATCTTAGTTCATAATATTTAATTCTTCTATCAATATATTTTTTTAGAATCAATTCATCATCAATATCTATTCCCATCAACACTGAGTAGAAGGCATTGATACAATGTCTCTGAATCTCATTAGAGTTTTTTAAAACATAATCTATAGTTTTTATAAAATCCTTACTAAAAAAGAAGCTAACATAATAACTGAGCTCTTTTTCCGATAAATTTCTTTTGATTTCCTCATATCTTGCTTCATCTGTTTTATGTTTTAATGAAATCATACGATTCCAGCTCTTTTGATTTACTGTTTCATACGTTAAAAGTCGTGGTTTTATATAATTTTTTTGAGTGTACATTTTATAAAAATATGAGCTAGTCGTATTTTTATATTTAAACAACAATTTATTTAAATAATCTAATTCTTTTATCACATCTTCCCTTGTGTTCCCATCAGTAGAATCGTCCCTCTCATCATTAGAAACCGCTTGCAATAGCATGTATAAAGCTACCTCAAATACATCTTCATTGTATTTTTCAAAAAAATATTCTTTCTTTTTTTCATCGTCTCCTTCCAGCAAAAAATCATTTTTGAACTTTTCAATCATTTCCTTACAATCAAATTGATTTCTATAACCCAAATTTAAGGTTCTATTCTTAAAAAATTTCCTATATCGTATTAATTTTTCACGATAACCTAGTTGCGTCTCCTTTTTTATATTTTTTATTTCATTGTTTACTACTTCCAATATTCTACTAGTTTTGTTTGATAAAGTCCCTATATCTTCGTCAGAAAAGGTTGACCTTATATCAAATGAAGTTTTTGATGTTTCTCTACTAATGCAATGTATAAATATTTCACTTTCACTAATATCAAATAAATTAGTTAATGTACTTTTGTTATTTTCTTCATTGTCTGTACTTATGGAATAAACTTCAATTATATAATATTTTTTTACACTTTTAGTAAAGTTTAATTCTTTCCATGTTAAATTATTAGGATGATTGTATATTGAATCCATATACTTATTTATCTTTTTATTTATTTCCTCTATTTTTTCATTTGCTTTTTCTACATTCTCTATACCATTAGTAAAAATAACAGAATCATCCACATAAAAAAACTTTTTCCCTGGAAAACATTCATCATAAATTTCTTTTACCTTTAACATAAATAAATTAGCAAAAAAATATCCTTGTGGTAATCCTTGTGCTAATCCTATTACAAATTTTATATCTTTAACCCAATTTTTATCTTCAATATATAATGTTTTATCACTAGCCTGCAGCTTCTTAAGCTTCACGAATAAAAGTTTCTCAATAATTTTAAAAAGCAAATTTTTTTCATAATTAGTATAATTAACAGGTATCTTTCCGCACAAATAACCATATAGACTTACTGGGTTGATAGACGGAAAAAAATCCTTTATATCCAACGTTAATTCATATTTATATTCTCGTGTTTCACAATAACGTTTTAAACATTCATTAGCTCCTGTTGTATACTCTTTATATTGTCCTACCCAATTCTTGAATAACACACCAGCCTCGCATGATATACGATTACCATAAAAATTATATGGTACCAGATTTGCCATACTGGATTTTATAATTTTTTTGTTTTTGTCAAATTCATATATAAGAATATTTAACATGGAAACCATAGCAATATAATCAACTAATGTAGTTGTATGAATCGGTCTAAATTTTACATTTTTGCTATTCTTATTATATTTCTTTGGTTTGAAAAATACTTCTGCCTGAAAATATTCATCTGCTAGAACAGCCTCGATCCTTTTTCTTACCTTTTTTATCCATTTATTAATATACTCTTCATTATATTTATCCGTCAATAATTGTAATCTATCATTATCTCTGTCACTTAATAAAAATGTATTCTTTACATATGATTCTAATGAATATATAGCTAAATATATATTTTCACTACTTAGCAATCTAGTTTTTAATGTATTATTTTGCTTATCCATTTATTTATCACCCGATTTTTTTTGCGTATATCTTAACAAATCCCTTAAATCTTTATTTAATGCAATGGAATCTTTTGGGAGCTTTATTTTTCTTGCAATTAGCAATCTTTCTCTATCATCGTTATCTATGCACTTTATCTCAATGGTCATACAATCCTTAAAATAAATCTTAGAAGAAATACTTTCGTTTATAGTGATTTTGTCATTTTTATACATCAACGATTCATCAATTACCAGCACAAATTCTTTTTTATTCATTTTAAGTTCATCCATTATCTTAGGAATACTTTTTTCTAAAATGTTATATTTTTCCATTAGACTACTTATATGATCCCAAAATGTAATTATATATGAATCTATATATGCTTTATTATACAAATAATCTTTATCTGTAGACACGATATACTGAGAAAAAGCTTCTAATATATATGTTATATTTTCTTTATTCTTGTCTAAATACTCATAAAGCTCATCATTTGCCATTAATTTTGTTAACTCATTATTACCATACATGATCAATTGTCACCTTTTTCTATTGTATTCCTAATAATCAGTCTGCTAACTCACATTATCATATACATCTATAACATAGAAAAATCCTCTTAAAAATATTGCCGTATGCCTTACAGCATACGGCACAATATTCCGTTCACATTAAATATTTAAAATTTCACACAACATAATCGACTAACTAGCATTTATAGTCAAAATCCGGCAACATACCAGTCATGTGTATAATACGATCTGCCTCTTTTATAGACTGTTCTAATACTTTTTTCTTCGCCCCAATATAACTAGGATCACCAGATAACAAAACATCTTTATAATCAGCTGAAATTCTTTTATTCTTTAATCTTGACAATTCAACCGATATTTTTTCACATTCCTTATTATTTCTAGCTTTTCCTAGTTGTTTAAAACTATTTATAACCGCCATATGAGAACCATCTCCATGAACATCAGCTCCCATATCTATGCTTATCAAATACTGCTGGCAAACATGAAAAGCCGCATAATACGACCTACTAATTCCGCATCTTATCAAGGTTTCATCTTCATCATCCTGCATATCATTAAGCCATTGTTTTGCTGCTTCTAAAAATAACCCCCAATTATACTGCATCTGATTTTTTCTCATACAGGCATCACATCAACAATAATATTATTAGAAAAATTATCCTGCGCCTCAAGCCACCACGCATAATCAAACCTATCTAAGTCCTTCAACATATCGTCTACGCTTCTATTGCCTACTACATTTATAATCACATTATCAGAAATCTCATCTACATCCACAAGAATTTCTCCATAAGGAAAATACTCTCCCAGCTTCCCCCCAATCGCCAATATATGTCCTCGCACTTTCGGTCTAGCATCTAAGTATATTTTTGCCTCTGTGGTATATCTAATCGACAATTCATTTTTGGCTATCGCCATATTACTCAAAAAATCTTCTGGTATTTTTTGAGAACTTAGCCCCCTGCCACACATAGTGTTAGGGTATATCTGTCCTTCCATAATATTATTCCCAAAATAATTCAGGTAGTTTTCATGCTGCTTACAGATTCCTGTACTTGATACTGAGGTATATGTCGGACACAGTCCTCCCATTGCATCATGTGCAACAACCCCTGTTGGCGATGCCATTGTCAAAAATGCCGCAAACATTACTTCCTTTTTCATAATTGTCCTTTCTTTAGAAAGTTTTATTTCAGCAACTTTCCATAATCATCATCAATGAATCTTTTATGTATCGACAAAATTTTATCTAAGGTATCATCTTTGGAAGCAGATATTTGTTTTGTTGAATTGTAACGATACCTGTCATTAACATCATAAGATATACCTACCATATTATCCTGGCTAATCGTTTCCCTTATATTACCTATAGTCATATTTTTATAATATATATCATCCTCGACATAGGTAATTCGACTCATTATGTCATAAATATTATCTTTATCTTGCAAATTGTCAGTATTATAACATTTAGATAATATATGATTTACTCCATTATCTATATTAGAAACATAATTTGCCATAACCCCTACATATAATATTTCAGCTTTAAACTCTTTAAATAATATTAACAACGTTTTCATGCCATCTACAGTGTTTTGTAGATATTGTACAGGATTTTCATCAACATTTAAATTGAATGGTACATTAACTTGTAACATATTCTTGCTTATTTGCAATTGAAAATTAAATTTCTGAGAAACAATCAAAATCCTAGGGATTTCTGAAGGTGCCTCTACTGGTATACCGAACTGATTTATAGCCAACTCACCATATTTATCCTGTAAGCAATCTTCAAAACTACGACGTATATTTTTGTCAATATCAATATCATTATATACAATATTACCTTGAATGCCTGTTAATTTAATCAAAATTATCACCTACTTTACAATGATCATTGGATTTATTCTAATTATATCATATTATTCCCATACCTTCCAAGGAGCTTTGCCATGAGTCCAGAGGTTTTCTAGCTGGATTTTTTCTCGCATGGTGTCCATGCACTGCCAAAAACCACGATGGCGATAACTCATAAGCTGCCCTTCCTTAGCTAGTTTTTCCAAAGGTGCCTGCTCAAAAATGCACTCGTCCCCATCCAGATAGTCAAATATCTCTGGCTCCAGTACCATATAGCCAGCATTAATAGGTGCACTGTCCTCCTTGGATTTTTCCCGGAATGACTGCACCGCATTATCACCACCTATATTCAACACCCCCTTGGACTGATCCAAAAGTACAGAGGTCAGAGTAGCCAGCTTGCCATGGGAACGATGAAATTTGATTATTTCCGAAATATCTACATCGCACACACCATCGCCATAGGTCATACAGAAAGTTTCATCTCCAATATACTTCTGGATTCTCTTGATACGACCTCCCGTCATGGTGTTCTCCCCAGTATCAACCACCGTCACCCGCCAAGGCTCGGAATGCTGCTCATGCATAATAACCTTGTTGCCATCAGTCATATCAAAGGTCACATCACTAGTATTCAAGAAATAATTGTTAAACCATTCCTTAATCATGTACTGCTTATATCCGGCACAGATTACAAAATCATTAATACCATAAACAGAATACTCCTTCATAATATGCCAAAGGATAGGCATACCACCAATTTCAATCATAGGCTTTGGCTTTTTTTGAGATTCCTCCGATATGCGGGTGCCATAACCACCTGCCAAAATAACTGCCTTCATAACATTCACCCCCAATTATTACTCTATTCCTATTACATTTATCATGCCATACAATACGTCTCTATATCTCTCATAATACTTGATCGAAAATCTCTCTCAACTTATGATTTTCGTCTTTTTTCATTATAGATTTAGCAATATTTTGAGGAGTTGGAAAAATCAATTCCTCTTTATAATCTAACTGAGACAATATACCTAATATATTTAACGATTGTTTTGCAGGAATCTTAATTTTTATCATCTGAGGAGCAGTAATTTCTCCCATCGATGTTATTGTATCCTTAATATATTTTTCTATTTCATTATTATCTGTGCTTTCCTGTGACATTCCATTCCATGCCTTATATACATCTTTCATAGAGTTTCCAACTACCGTTCCATGCAATTTGTTATAGCTCAATAATCCTTTTTGCCTATATGCAAACCGATTATCTTCATAATTTATTTGAGTAAATCGCAAAATGGAATCTTGGGGACCATGACATCTTAAATCCTGACATATATTTTCCGTAAGTTTATCCCATTGTGCATAATTAAAGCACCAAATTACTATGTTTTTGTCTTTAAAATTTTCCTCTATTATTTCTTCATCTTTATATTCTCTCAAAATCATTTTCTCGACATTTTTTACCACTCCGTCCGCTGCCATATACAATGCAATATTTATATCATATGTCCAATCTAACATCCTAGTACTAATTCCATTATGTTGTGCATATGCTAAGAAGTCTAATATTTCGCTTGATGGCCACTCTTTCAAGTTAGATATAAATGAATTTAATCTTAAAAAACATTCTCCTCCTCTAGGTATATGCAATCCGCTACGACTAAGAGATGTTGCAAACCTTTCCAATAACTTAATTTCCTTAGTAAACGATCCCTCTTTTATTTCGTTTTCATTTCTCTTGATAGTTGGCTTGAGCAAATACTCTTCTTTAGAGTGTCCTCGAAAAATATAATCATTATAATTTATCTTTTGAGAAAACGGATTGAACTTAGCATACAATTCATGATAATTTTCAAAGTAATATTCTATATTTTCATGCGAAATTTCAGTTTCTTGTTTACCTAATATTTCATTCATTTCAGTCTTCCCGCTTTAACAAACAAATAAGCGTCAGATTTATGCATTCTGATCGCAATTACACTGCTGAAGATTTAAAACAGATTTTTATTCTCTCTATTTTTATTGTATATTTCTATAACCTTATTTATATTATCTAAGGTCTTGCCTTCTTCAACAGAAATATCCCTATACCAATCTATTGCAAACTTATCTGCCTCATTTTCTATATCAGTATCATTGCGTTTCATACTTCTTTCTAATATTTTATACTGATATACATGAGATAACTCATGTAAAATTATTATATCAATACAATCAAAAAGCATATAATATGGTAATGCATACTTTCCTCTATAAATTTCCTGTTTTATATCTTGCAATTTATTTCGCAATTCACTTACATTAAACGCTATATTTTCCTCGCTGGCAGTATATCTTGCTAATACCTTAATTTGAGGACATGGATACCCCTCCTCATCACAGTAATACAATTCATCAGAAAAACTAAAATTAATATTATATTTTCTTCTCTCTATACTTTTACACTCTATAATATATTCCTTTAATCCCCCAAAACGCTGTTCAATATATTCTTTTACCGCTGGGTATTCTACAACAAAAGACATGCTTTTCCCTCTCTTGATTCCAAGACGAAACATAACAATGTTATACTCTTATATAATACTACCTGATTTTTAGAAATTAATATTTACATAAAACGCTTGAGTAGCGTTTCTCTATCCTTATCCAAATCATCTTCTTTAAAATTCGTTGCATTTATCTGTGCACAGCTCCTGCATACAGAATGTTTCATACGATCTCCTGACAGCTGCATTTTAAGTAAATTTGTCCTTTTATGCCCATTCCACATATCCACAAGAGACTCATCCTGAATATTTCCTAAAATTACAGGATATGGCGGACAGCAGCATGTTGTAACCTGACCATCTGGTAATATGTAAATCGTATAAAAAACCGTTGGGCATACTAATCGATGATTTTGAACTTCACCATATAACCCCTTATTTCTGTCAGATATCATTTCGCTATAATCTACATCCTGAAAAGCTTCTATCACATTGTCAATATTAATGGTATCTGATATTTTAGAGAATGTTTCATAAAAAATATCCTCTTCCCCATCCCCCAGAGCTATATCTACTGTCTTAATATGCACCTTACATTTTCCACGTGAATATTGATAAAAATAACTCAACTCGCTGACAAGATTTTCATAATTCAAATCCACCTGCGATATTTCCTGATATTTTTGGGACGTTACACCTTGAATAGATACACATAATCTATCTAATCCTGAATCAATTAATTTTTCAGATAGTTCATGTGTAAGCAATGAGGCATTTGTTATAATTTCACAATAATTCGTCACACCTATTCCTTTAACATACTTAACCATATCTGGCAAATTCTTATTTAGCAAAGGCTCACCTATACTGCTAAATAACACCTTCTTTATAGGTGTCGGAAATTTTTTTAGTCCATTAGCTACTTGAGTAAATATATCCCAATTCATCATTTTGGGAATAATGTGTTTATTTTTACTATAGATGTCCCCCCCCAGTGAATATTCGCAATATTTGCATTTAAAATTACATACGTCTCCAGTCCAAAATCCAACCACATACGGCGTATTAATAGGTATTGCATTTGCCAATTTAGTTCTATTTTTATCTGCTCTTGAATCTTTCATTATGCCTCCATATTTTTAGCTAATTATATTTTTAATATCCATCTATATAACGTCCTATAAATCAAAATATACTGATAATAACTTAGTATTATCATGCTTCTTGATCTGTAAACTTCCATTTTTATCATTATATGCAATAGTATTATCAGAAATTGACATATTATGTAGCACTGTATCAACTCCTAGTGTACAATAATTTCCTATTGATTCTTTTCCTATTATCTTAGCACCTGCACTCAAATAACACCCCTTTCCTATATTCAGCAAATACTTACCTCTTTCGTCCTGTGCCGTATTTACAGTAACATTATGAAGCACAACCAAATAATCCGAATAATTAGCATTGCCTAATACAGTTCCTACAGGATGCATAAATACAAAAATATCCGGCAAATTGTTTTTATATGAGCACCACATTCCAGATAAAGTCCTATTTAGTAATATTAACTTATCTGCAAATCTCATATTTCCATCTAGTTTCCAAATACAGTTTGCGTAGTAATACAGGAACGCACTATATTGATCCATATTTAAATGATAAAAATTAGGTTCACCCTTGTATTTATATCCTCTTACAGATATATGAGAAAAAGAATACTCTAATCTATCCAAAGCAAAATCAAACGCTCGCTTGTCCCCCCCCCTAGAGTACTTTTATCCGGGAAATATGTACTTGCTTGTGAATTGACATACTCAAAAAGTTCGTGACTTGATAATGACAAGATCATACTGTCTCCTATATATCATCTACTTGTTAGCTAGAAATATTGTTAATCTTTCTAGCTTGTTATACATATGTATTATTTAATTTTCCTATTATTGACCACAATATCTCTAAATATGCTAACTACATTACAAGGTCCCAACTTAGTGGTGTCCCTCTTTTCACGTCACTTATCACTTGCTTTCCAAGTAGTGACTCATAATACTTTGGCGATAATCCCAATCCAGGTCTTATGCTTCTCATATTTTTTTCAGTTATAATGTCCCCAGCCTTCATATCGTCTACAATATACAGACTTCTTCTAAATACCATAGATTTCTTTTCCTGCTCCTGCATTTCGTAGCTGACTTCGCCTAATGCCTCACAGGCGATATTACATTCTCTTACAAGCTGGGCCATTTCTGCTGGTTCCATGGAAAATGCTGCGTCCACCCCGCCATCTGCTCTGGATAAAGTAAAATGCTTTTCGATAACAGTTGCTCCCAATGCCACACTGGCCACTGCAGCTCCTATACCAAGAGTATGGTCAGATAAACCAACATTGCATTTAAACAACTCTTTCATATGGGGAATGGTCAATAGATTTGTACCTTCCGGTGTGGCCGGATAGCTGCTAGTACATTTCAGCAAAGTCAAATCTTGACAGCCATTTTCCTTGGCAGTGCGAACCAAATCATCTAATTCGCTAATGCTTGCCATACCAGTTGATACAATCATGGGCTTGCCGGTCTGGGCTACCCGCTTTATCAGTGGAATATCAATATTTTCAAAGGATGCTATTTTGTAAATAGGACAATCCAATTCCTCCAAGAAATCTACTGCTGTAAAATCAAAGGGTGTGCTAAAGCAAACTATTCCTTTTTCCTTACACCTGTCAAAAATAGCTTTATGCCATTCCCAAGGTGTATAGGCTTTCTGATACAAGCTATATAGAGATTCACCTTTCCACAAACTATTGGAATCCTCTATGAAAAATTCACCATCACTTTTATCAATAGTCATAGTATCCGCTATATAGGTTTGCAGTTTCAAGGCAGCTACCCCAGAATCTGCCGCTGCATCCACAATCTGCAAAGCTCGTTCTAATGAATGGTTATGATTTCCACTCATTTCTGCTATAATAAATGGTTTTTTCAAATTCTGAAAATTAAATTTGCTCATTAATTTACATCCCCTCTATAGGAAAGATATTCCCGTTTTTCAGTGGCCATTATCCATATTCAGCGAATACTACGACCTAGCATAAATGCTTCACCATACGGACATCCCACGGTCAATCCGCGATATTGTGCTAGAATCTTGACGCCCTCATATGACCTAGGATGTGGATATTCTCTCATTTCTGAACTATATAATTCCAACACCTTAATTTTTTTATGAATTTGCTTAGTAATGTCCACATATACATTAGGCTGAAAAATTTTATCTGCTGTCATCATCTGCCATTCTGTGCTGGACAAAGTTTCAAAAAACAATATCTCCCGTACTGGTTCTCCAGGCAAGGAGCGACAGGCTGTAATTACGGCATCATGTGTTACACGATGATCTACATTGACATCTCCTGCATGATGGGTATAGACAACATCTGGCTGAAATTCATCGACTTCACTTTCAATCGTCTTTACAACATCCAGAAGTGCCACGCTATCCATTCTATTGTCTGGGAAATTGTTCATAATGAGCTTTTCCACACCCATGAAATCGGCAACTTTTTTAGCCGTTTGATGTAATTCTGATAATTCATCAGCTCTACCTACAACGTCCCGACAGCAATCTCTACTAGTAAGACCTTCGGCCATGATAATTGTATGAACTATATCTCCAGATTCTATATGTTTAAGAATAGCACCACCACATCCCAACACTTCATCATCCGGATGTGCAGCTACTACTAGTATTTTTTGGCTCATAAAAACCTCTCATTTACGATCTTTGCTAACAACCTTTATGTCTATTTCTCTGCATTGCCGTAGATTTTTCGCAGGGGATTAATATATTGCCCTAATGCTTGATAAAAATTTTTGCATCTGCCAATATATGTCCATCCTTAAGGGAAGCCCTTGTAAATTCTATGTGCAAATTATTCTTGTCTAAAAAAGCAGGTGGATATGTATCTGCATCCAACATACGTATATAATCAAATATCTCTGCCAAGGACTCCAATTCGCCTACATCCCCCTCTGAAGGTTTGCGTCGCTGGAATACTACTGGCTCTCCCTGCTGCTTATAAAGCTGAGGTTTTTCCTTCACTATCTGAATAACCATCTCCTTGGTAAGTTCAGCAGCTCTCAAATATATTTCCTCTGCCGTTCCCCATAGAGATAAAGGTTGTTTGATATATATATCCCCTGCATCCAGCTGTGCTGTACATTTCAATGCTGACAATTTTGTTTCGTATATACCTCTCGCTATGAGATTTTGCAATGGACTGCCACCTCTACCAAAAGGCAAATCAGTCATATGAAATATAACACAGTTCATATTTTCGTATACCTCAGCAGGTATAATATAAGACCAATGAGGAAAGAACACCCACTCTGGTTGCAGCTTATGGAGATAATCATGTGTGATACACTCTTTATTATCTATATAGATAACATCCTTGTTTGTGCGAGTAGCAATTTCCTTTATATATTTACGATGCCATTCCTTGTTGGAAACTATAATTATGCTCACTATCGCACCTCCAATAACTATTCCTCATAAATCTCCAGCCTATATTTTTTCCCAAGATATTCAAACCATGCTGGATATTTTTTATTATCTACAACTCTTAGCAAATTAAACTGCTCTTTAATAGATTGATTTATATCTAATCGACTATCCGTTGGAGTTCTTCTAGCATAAAAGCTTTCCTGTCCCTTTTGAGGTCTTGCCTGAGATAAGATTTCAGGATAATTGCCTACAAAGTCCAAGCACATATCAACTGTGGTATTCCCTTGACAACTACGCAAATCTTCTACTAACTCATTACCGGTAAATACCATTTCTCTTTGCAGATATATCTGTCCAGCATCAACTGACTCGGCAGCCTCAAATAAGGTTATAGGAATAATATTCTTTCCTTCCAAAATCTGCCAAGTCATAGGCGACCAGCCTTTTCCCTGGGGCAAGGCACTTTCGTGTACTACCAGATTATGCTTGCTTTTCGCCAAAATTTCCCTGCCCACAATCCGGGAATAACTTAACATAAAGCACATATCAAAATTACTTCCAGAAGGAAATTTTTCTTCTATATGCACATTATGTCCCATCTTAATCAATTTATTCCGCAAAACGGCAACATATGGAGCTATCCAAGAATCCTTATCTGTTAAAATTATGATATTATATTTCCTCATATCAGACAGCCACCTCTTTAGAAGATGTCATTCTGAATGAAGATATTAAGTCACAATATATAGCAAATATTATACAGAAGCATGTCCCCCCCCAGTGTACACAACGCATTTTCTGTATTTTATTACACCACTGTTACTATTACATAATTTTACATACCCTAATCTTTCAAATACTTTCAAAGACGCTAAATTAGCCTCCTTTACCTCTGCTACTAATATGGTTCCTTCAGGCATTTTTTCTTCTAATAACTGCAAAATCTCTCTGCCATAACCATGACCTCGCCATGCAGCGTCTATACTATAGTCAATAATCCACTCATCATTTTTTAATTCCAATCGAACCTGACCTATAGGTAGATCGCCTTTTTGTAAGATAAATATTTGTACCTCATCGCTACCTAACACCTGTAAAAACCATCGTTTATGAGAGTTCAATGGTATATAATCTGTACAAAAAGCACTTTGACGTACTACTGGATCATTTACCCAACAGAACAACATTAACACATCATCTTTTTGAGCTTTTCTTAAAAAAATATTTTCACTACTCATTATATATGCGTTACTCCCTCTAGTTCTCTATTAACAAGGGCATTTGTTTTATAGCCTCTCGGATTATCCCCACCGTTACTTTTTCTGCCTTACCAAGATAATTGATCACCCCTGCTTTGCAACAATCTTCACATCCCTGTATCTGATTTTCTGCCACAGCAGTTACCAAGGCTGGCAACTCCATATATAGCCTTTCCCATGTTGTAGAGCCTCCTGCTCCCAGCATCAAATCTGCCTTGTTCATAAACTCCGCCATATTGCTGACTTGGCAATAGTAATGCACAAAATGATATTTACTACATATCTTCTCTATTTTT
This sequence comes from uncultured Anaerovibrio sp., assembly GCA_934203205.1. GTDB lineage: Bacteria > Bacillota > Negativicutes > Selenomonadales > Selenomonadaceae > Anaerovibrio. Next base: position 51,954 of record CAKPYV010000004.1, read on the forward strand.
TCTCTGCGGGAATTTGATACACCTGTAATAACATCTGCCGTAAAATTATAACCTTCATCATGTAGCTGAACTAATGCTTCGATAGCCTTTTCAGTTTCATTGGTCAAATCACTGCCACCATAAAACACTAAGATATTTTTGATTGTACCATCACGCTTACGGAGATGTTTTTTTGCTTTGCGAAACTCCTCTCGAAGCAATGCATGCTCTGGTCCCAAAAGCATTTTACAATGTTCTGGAACCAGTCCTGCATAGCGAACATCCTTATTCAAATAAAAATTCTGGTCTAGCAAAATATCACAATCATGCCTGCGGTTGGCCAAATCATCTATCACCATGATTTCCCTACAATATGGACGCAACATTAGCTCCCACTGCTCATCCAAAGCATAGCTATCAACAATCAGCCTATCCACAACATCACAGCCATGTTCTTGCAAATAATGCTGTAATACCTCTATGGTTTGCTGAGCATCTACCTCCATAGGCACCGTCAGCCACAATCCATATCCATTCAGACTATATTTTTGATTAGCTACCGGCAATCTCAAAACTTCAAAGCCCTGCTTTTCTACCACCTCTATTAGATTTCCCGGCAAAACACGCATCACAAAAACTACCTTGGCATTTTTTTCTTTCTTCAACCTATGGGCTAAGGTCAAGCAACGCATAACATGACCGCTGCCAATCAAGCTAGAAGCATCGGCTCGAAAAACCATTATTACCATCTTATGCTTTTGTAAACTTCTGAATCAATTCTTCTGCATGAGGATCAATCTCATCATTTTCTGATGGCACATCATTAGGATAATCACAATCCTTACACACATCATTTTGACAACGATTTCCCTTGAGCATATTCAGCAAAAATTCCCGTCTTACATCACTATTCCAAGCCTCCACCAAAGTAGTGTCCTCAATATTACCCAAGCCTTCACAACCTTGGAATGGTGCTCCACAAGGTCTAATTTCTCCCAAAGGATCTACACACATCATATAAAAGGAAAGATAACAAGCCTTCTGCTTTTTATGCATCCTGCCAAAACGTGTTGTAGTCATATCGGTAATATTTTTTCCCAATATATTCGTATAATCTACATCTGCATAAAGAGGCTTAATAGTTTCTATGTGAATTTTATCGCAAATATCTCCGAACCTAGCAAGAAACCTTTCTCTATCGCCCTCTTCCAAAGCAACATCTGCAATCTTAATATTAATTTGGCATTTATTTCGGCTATATTCGTATAAATATTTCAATACATCGTAAAAATCCTCAAAGTCAATTTCCCTACCACAAACCTCCTTATATTTTCTTGAATTCATGCCCTGCAAGGAAATAAATATTCTATCGACACCAGCATCAATTATTTCTTCCACACGTTTACGAGTAAAAAGCAGGGCATTGGTTATAAATGACACATCATCTGCCACATCAGCTTCCTTTAACATCTTAATCATTTTAGCCATATTGGGATTGCACAGTGGTTCACCCTGACCTGCAACAGATATAGATTTTATCTTTTGCGGAAATGCCTTTAATTGCTCAACAGTTTTCAAAAATATATCCCAATCCATATTTTTACAAATGAAATTTTTCTTCCTTAACTCCTCAGGAGACAGTGAATGAAGACAGTATTCACACTGTATATTACATGCCTGAGAAGGACTTATACCAAATGCCATTGGGGTATCCAACGGTAAAACTTCATGCAATGGCTGTCTTTTATGATTAAATACTGGTTCAAACTTTGCTTTCATTATAAAACTCTCCTTTATTTATCCTCAGCTTTGCAAAACAACACTAGGTCTGATGCTGTTCTTGAGCAAAGCCGCAAATACACCTTATACTCCGGCACTATGCTTTTTATATATGCTGGTATGGTTATTAAATCTTCCTTTTTGTGGTATACGCAGATAGCCAAAAAAGGCTTATATTCTTTGATGGTTTTCTCTGCTCCATGCAAAGCCTCCAGTTCACTGCCCTCTATATCCATTTTTATAAAGGTGGCTTTTCGTCCCTTTAGGACATCATCAATAGCAACAGTATCTAATGTTACTTTTTCGTGATTAGCACCTTCCTCCAGAATAGTGGTAACCATGGTTAAACTGCCATAATTATTACAGTAGAAAGCCTTTTTCCCAGTGTAGTCTGATGCCGCTGCTGTAATAACCTCAGTATTGGCAAAATCTTTAGTCTTGATAATTTCTGCAGAGCTGGCGAATGGCTCAAAGGCATATATTTTTTCATAGGAACCTGCAAACTCTATAAAATCCTCAATAGTATTTCCATTATAGGCTCCTACGTCCAAAAACACATGATTTTTACTCTTAGGTGCTATATCCTCTGGAAAATACTCCTCTTTACTAACAACCTTCTCATAATAATCCAAATTGCCTGTATATACCCCCTTTAAGTAATTTATATATGTGCTGCGAGACTGAATATCGTCTAACAAGGAATAGGTATTGGCAAATTCCTGATAATGATCCTCCACATATTTTCTGGTAAGCCCCTTAAATAAAGGATTAAACACATCAAAAGTATATATATTATCTTCTGGAATACCTATTGTCAACAGTTGATTCCTTTTTTCTATTCTATAACTGTCATTATTAATAATGATATATTCTCTATCAAGAGATAACAAATCCTCTGGCAATATGACCTCGATATTTTTTACAGTCTGACCTCGTAAATCCGGATTATTATCACAAAATCTCCATATAGGTATGCCATTTTCTTTTAATAACGCTGCTGTAAGCATCCCTTGATCTCCAGCACCAAAGATAATTATTTTCTGTTCCTTATTATGATTGTATTTACTCAAAAATTTTTCATATAAATTTTCTTGTGTTATTTTAGCTAATGATTCAAAATCCATTTTATTTCTCAACACCTTCCCACTGCAAATCATATTGCCCTTCTGCTCCTCCTCAGGCAAAAACGGATATAAATCCTCCAGCTTGGAAGAAATCATTTTACCATCCTTTCCCATGCGACTTTTGATGATGGGCACAAATTCTGTTGCTGGCGAGCTGATCATTTCTACGATGGCTGGCTCATCATCCGACAGTGCCTCTCTGACAATTTCTTCAGTTTTAACATCATTGTCAATGCAGTAGTACTTCAGCCCATAGGCTTCAGCAATTTTCTGCAAATTTGGCATTCCTACACCGCTTTCCGGTGTACAGCCAGCCAACCGCCCTTGAAAATGAGTCTGCTGCATGGTATAAATCTGTCTATAACCATTGTTATTATCTATAAACACCTTTATAGGCAGGTTGTATTCTCTCAACAGAGCCAATTCCTGTATATTATGCTGTAAACTGCCATCACCTTCGCCGATAATGGTGCGCTTTTTGCCAGAGGCAATACAAGCTCCTATGGCACAAGGCAAGCCTGTCCCCATACTTCCCAACCCTACTGGCACAATATAATCCTGCTGATCATGCAAATCATAGATATTATAGCCATAGGCAAAGGCTGATGGAGAAGCTACAAATACATCATCTGCCCTAGCATATTGGTTGATGTATTTAGTTACGATATAACCATCTGTCAAACCATCATCATGGGGAATTATTTCCTTGATAGCTGGATATTTATCCCTCATACTATCACAATAATCTATCCAATTCTCACACTTTGATATAGTATTCTTCTGGCAATATTTTCCAAAGCATCTGATAAAGTCTCCTGCATCTGCCACCAATGCCTTATTTACATTCATATGCAGCTTAGCAATTTCTGCCTGATGAATATTAACCATTATCTTTTTGGCATTAGGGGCAAAATTTTCCTCATTATATGCTGTGAGATAATATCGCAAACCACTGCCAATTACCAAAAGACAATCTGAATTTTGCAAAACATAATTTGCGAAACGTGGTGCCACCATGCCCGCACTGCCGTAATAATAGCGATCATTGTCCTTATGGAATAAGCGACGGGCGCGTCTGGATGTAACAACAGGTATTTGCAGCATATTTACCATCTTGGTAAATTCATCTTTAGCTCCTGCCAGCATCACACCTGTACCAGCCAATATGCAAGGTCGCTCAGCCTCTGATAGCAACTTGTAAATATCCGCCAAATCGGCCTCAGCAATTTTCGCAGATTTTTCCTGTGGTTCAAACCCCCTCAATTTCTCTGACTCAATTTCAGCAGACTGCACATCCAAAGGAATATCCACCCAGGTTGTTCCCGGACGACCACTGGTGGCCATATATACAGCTTTTTCCAAAATATATCTTATATCATTTGGTTCCATAACGGTGACGGCATATTTAGTCACTGATGATACTATGGGAATAATTCCTACCTCCTGTGCACCAGTCTGGCGAACCTCCGGCACCTTGGTAATCGTTTCTCTCTTAACCTGCCCAGAGATAACCATAATAGGGGTAGAGTCTATATAAGCCGAGGCTAGAGAGGTAACTACGTTGGTTGCTCCTGGGCCAGTAGTAGCAAAAACTACCCCTAATTTATTTCCGTATTGAGCATAGCCATCTGCTGCAAAGCCAGAAGCCTGCTCATGGAGATTATAGTATTTATTTATATTGTTATTTTTGGCAAGAGAATCCAGCAAATGCATAATACCACCGCCGGACAAAAGGAATACATCCTTTACTTGCTTTTGCTCCAAAAAATTTATTACATAATCGGATAACTTCATTGTATCTACCGCCTATCAATTATTCTGCCAATACCTCTTTCAATGCCTCAACCACTTCATCCTGCTGTTTATCTGTCAAATCGTAGTACAAGGGCAAGGTAATAGCTTCCTCATAATATTTTTCACTAACAGGAAAATCACCCTTTTGAAAGCCCAATTTTTGATAATATGGCTGAGTGTGAACTGGAATATAATGTAGATTTAGAGCAATACCTCTATCCCTCATACGAGCAAAAATTTCGTTCTTGCTTAACGTCACTTTGGTAAAATCAACTCTAATTATATATATATGCCAGGAAGGATTTGTAGCTTCATCTTGATAAGGTGTTCTAAGAGGCAAATCATTCAGCTTCTCATTGTAACGCTTAACCAAATATCTGCGTCTGGCCACAAACTCATCCAAAGAATCCATTTGACTACATCCCAAGGCCGCCTGCATATCCGTCATGCGATAATTAAAGCCTAATTCTATCTGCTGATAGTACCAGGGACCATCTGCCTCCTGAGTCATTAAATCACTGTCTCTGGTAATGCCATGGCTGCGATAAAGCTTTAGCTTTTCATATAGTTCTTTATTATTAGTTAGGACAATCCCACCCTCACCGGTAGTAACTATTTTTACTGGGTGAAAACTGAAAACAGTCATATCAGAATAACAACAGGAGCCAACTTTCGTGTTCTTATAATCCGCTCCAGTAGCATGAGAAGCATCCTCTATTATTTTAAAGCCATATTCATCAGCTAATGCCTTGATGGCCTCCATATCACAGGACTGCCCCGCTAAATGGACGGGAATAACAACCTTTGGTTTTTTTACTGCTGCTTCCAGTTTATGCCTAAGCTCAGCCACACTCATATTGTAGGTTTTATCATCTATATCTACAAAATCCACATCAGCACCACAATATCGCCCACAATTTGCAGAAGCCGTAAAAGTAATCGGACTAGTCCACAAAACATCACCTTCACCTAGACCAGCAGCCTTACAGGCAATATGCAAAGCGGAGGTGGCATTGGTCACCGCCACAGCATATTTTGCCCCACAATAATTTGCTACCTTTTTCTCAAAGGATTCGACTGCCGGGCCTTGGGTAAGCCAATCAGAATGTAATACCCTCTCTACGGCCTGTATATCCTTTTCCGTAATATGCTGATGTCCATAATAAATCATATTTTGTGCCTCTTAATAATTCTTCAATAATTCCCGCAAATCCTCAACTGACAGCCATTCTGTATTTTTGCCAGAATCGTATTCAAAACCATCTGGTACTGACTTACCCGTAATAACCCGCTGATTATTTACCTCTGAATTCCACCAATAATCGTGAGGATAGATAATATAATGCTTATCATATTCATAAGTATGCTGGGCATCAGTTTTGGTTATCATGCACTCATCCAGCTTTTCACCATCACGAATACCGACTTCCTTCAACTTGATATTATCTCCTCCCATAGCCTTGGCCAAATCCGTTATCTTAAAGGATGGTATTTTAGAGATATAAGTTTCGCCACCAATACTTTCCTCAAAAGCCTTAACCACCAGCTGCACACCTTCTTCCAGACTAATCCAGAATCTGGTCATACGAAAATCTGTAATTGGCAGCTCCTCTACGCCCTTTGCCAGCTGACTGCGGAAAAAGGGAATTACAGAACCACGACTACCAGCTACATTGCCATAACGCACCACGGCAAAGGAAGTCTCCCGCCCACGGGCATAAGCATTAGCCGCAATAAACAGCTTATCTGAGGCCATTTTGGTAGCACCATAGAGGTTCACTGGGTTTACTGCCTTGTCTGTGGAAAGAGCTACCACCTTTTTAACACCACAATCAATGGCTGCGTCTATAACATTCTGAGCACCATTAATATTGGTTTTCACTGCCTCACTGGGATTGTACTCACAGGCAGGCACCTGCTTCAGCGCTGCTGCATGGATGACGTAATCAATCTCATGAAAAGCCCTATGAAGACGCTGGGCATCCCGCACATCACCAATGTAAAAGCGCAACTTATCTGCATAATCCTTTAGTCTCTCTGCCATCTGCCACTGCTTAAACTCATCACGAGAATAGATAACTATCTTTCTCACATCGTAGTTATCAAGGAGATATTTGGTCATTTTGTTGCCAAAAGAACCTGTACCACCGGTGATTAATATTGCTTTAGTATTAAACATTCTACCACTGCCTTTGAAACTTTTATTTTAATAGCTTATCCTGCTTACTCTTAAAATTCCTTATGATTTTTTTTATTTCTTCATAATATGGCTCATCTGCATAATATTTCTTTATAATTTCCATTACATTCTCATCTATCTTCCAAACACAATCCGAGGAGGTGACAATATTGCACCAAGGCAAAAAGAATTTTTCCATTACATTTCTTTTATCATTTTTCAATGTCTCTTTTGATAAACCATTAGATTTGTATGTCAAAAAACTGTTTAAGATATCAAAATATTGACCAATAAATATTTTAGCCAAATGTCCCTTTTGTTCTATAGAAAATTTTCGACCAAATCCACCCTCTCCACTATCATCCCCAAAAAAATTACCATAAAGCACACGAAACCCAGCATGCTTTCTCAACATTTCAAGTTGGATATAAACCTGATTTAAGCCTGTATCACCAAATTTCAATCTATCCTTTACCTGCAGAAAATACTCTCTATTTAATGCAAATCCTGATATATATGTAGATAAATAAGATACTCGATCTACAAAATCATCTATTCCCTTACCTTCATATACACCATATCTATTTTCATTATTAAGCATAAGACTAAGAAGTGTAATCTTAGGATTACCATATAGACACGCAACTATATTATATATGGAATCACCACAAAAATAATCATCATCGCCCAAAGCTATTGCATATTTGCCATGAGAGTTTTCCCAAACATTTTCAAAATTCCTACCGCCAATATTGGTTTTATTTCTATGATATGTTAAACTAGAATATTTTTGATAATTTGCTACAACCTGTGGTGTGTTATCAGGGGAAGCATTATCCGAAACAAAAACCTCTACGAGATCATCATGACCTATCTGCTTGTAAACAGCCTTAAGACATTTATTTAAATAATATGATCTATTAAATGTAGGTATACCTATACTCAATATTGGCTGTGTTTTTTTCCTTTTGTCCAGCAAGCTTTGCAATTCTGCATCATCTTTTATGTCAATCCATTTACCATCCTCATAATCCATTACTTTTATAACCTGAGCAGGATTGCCAGCTACAACGCAATGATTAGGAACATCTTTATTCACCATAGATGCAGCCTTGATTAAACAACCACAGCCAATCTTCACGTCCCCCATAATAGTTACATTGGTCTCTATATGAGAATGGTGACCTATTACTAGATTGCCACATTTTTTTTGCTCAAAGGCTGAGCCAAAAGCAGCCAAAGTATCCACAGGTAAAACCTGCTCATCACTTATATTTACATTATCTTCAACCACTATATCATGCTCTATACGTATATTATAGGCTGCAGACATACGACAGTTATCGCCTATACGAACATGATCGCCAAGCCATATTTTGTCAGGATTTACTATTTTGCAATTATCCCCTACTACAACCTGACTACCGCAATTTCCCAACATGCTAGCATTTTTCATAGTCAAGTTCTTTGACTGCAAATATGGTGCATATTCCCGCAGCATATTCTCTCTGCTACTCAATGAATTAGCTTCATGAACCATTGACAAGCACCAGGTAATGTTTTGCTGTGGGACAACAACCTTATAACCTTGACGAATAAATTCAAAAGAGTGAGCTGTTGCATAGCAATCCATATCAGCCAACTCATGCCAAGGTATATCATATTGTGTGGCCAACATAATTTGACTAATACATTGCACATTCTCACAGATATCTGAAGGAACACTATATTTTTCTTCTGATACACTGCCATCATCTTGCAATATATATTTACTGCCAACCTTAGTATCAGACTCCTGCCATCGACCGCTAATAGGCAATGATTTGGCGCCGCACACTCCCAACATGCCAATTTCATAATCTGATGCAAAAATTTTCACCATATCCAACAGGGCTTTTTCATAAACAAAACAGGTGGTGTCTGGTAGATAAATTTTATATTTGGCATCTTTTCCTTTTGCTATAGAATTATATAACTGACTGCAATTAACATTCGCATCATCCTGTGTCCAAGATAATATTTCCGAAGTCATACCAGGAGGCATTTCCAACTCTTGTATAGATTTTATGCATGCTGCATAAAGCTCCTCATTTTTTTTATGTATAATAAACAATATTTTATTTGAATCCGGTTTCATTTTTTACTCCCATCATGTTCTGCATAATTACTATGATAACCTTTTATTTATATATATTGTCCGCAAATCCCGACAATACCTCCACGCCAAAATCATCTGAATAATCTACGCAGATAGTAGAAGCAGCTTCTCTATTAGTTATAAAATAATTAACATACTTAAGAGATTCTACTTTATATTTTGCATCATATGCCAATATTAGCGGCGTTTCTTTATTCAGCGCCTCCACATATTCTGCTAATCTAGTTATGGAATCAACATCATTTGTTTCTATTCCAAGTATCAGCAAAACCTTATCCTGTGAAGTAAATCTATTCGTAAATTGCTCAATAACCCTTGGCCAAAGCTGCCCTTCTGACTCAAAATCCATAATGTAATTGTATACAATATATCCTTCATTAGATAATTTGATAATATCCTCATCAAAATCGCTTGCCTTAGTATTATCATTACCCTTAGGCAAATGCTTGTCTATAAAAGCCTTGGGATTTTCCATAAGTGCAGATTCCTGCAATATCTTTTCTTCATCCCAATACCACCATTTTATTTTCTGAAGCTTTTCTATCGTATCCGCATCAAATCTGTATTTTATTACTCTTCCCGGATTTCCCACCACAATAGCATATGGCGGTACATCCTTAGCTACTACCGTACCAGCGCCAATAACTGCACCATTCCCTATTCTTACCCCACTCATAATTGTAACATCACAGCCTATCCAAACATCATTTCCTATAATAATTTGGTATTTATTATAACTATTAGGCTCCCGCAATATAGGACTAACATTAGGATTTGTCTTAACAAAAAATGGATATGTAGAAACACTTTTATAATTGTGATTAGCACCTATTTCAAAAACAATTCTATGGGCTAATGAGCAATAATTACCTACTAGTACATGAGCATAGCTTTCCAATTCAAAATCAAAACTTGCCCCAGCCAGATAAGAACCAGGCCCGAAAGTCATAATCGTATTTGTTTTAGTTCCGTCCATATTAATTTTACGCACACTACCAGTATATGATTGCTGACTTACATCTATAAACAAAATATATTTCCCCCTAATCAAATTACATCAAGTCGTTCAACATATTATAAATCTTACCTGGCTTCACTGTTTTAGTCTCAATATAATTTAGCAACTCCTGCTCATTTATTTTTCCATCGTAATATACCGATAACAGCATTTGTAAATTTTTGTCAGGCAAAATGTCATTTTCAATATTGTATAAATAATAACTTATATCATCACCTATAACGAATTCCTGCCATCTACTATTTGCTATATTCTCTAAACAATTTTGTAATCCATATTTTGCATCTCTGTCAATAGACTCAAAATGCTTACACAGTACCATAAGCATTTGCATTTTCCAAACTCCATATACACCAGTATTAATTACTCTACACAGAATTTCCTTGACTGTTTTTTCCATCAGCAAGTATGTAAATTTTTTCTCTTCCATCCAGCCTGCTCTGCATATACGCCAGATACAAATAAAAAATTCGGCAGTATTTCGCCATACTAATGATTTGGCATCGTATTTTTCCAACCAAGTCAACATCAAATGTAAAGCATCTTCATGACGATTAGTGCGCAAATAATAATATAAAATTGGTATATTTATATATTTACGAAGCCTCCATAACTGTGTAGTAAACATACTACGCATACTATGTCCATTAGAAGTAGATTTATATTGGCTTAAATCATAACCACACATCTGTATTCTTTGCTTCCAAAAATCAAAATTGTCCTTATACCAGCCATGACAGCCCAAAGGCATTTCCGCCGGCATTTTTTCATAAGCGTGAGATACATTATCCTGAACGGAAAATTTCAGAGCAATGCTTTTTGGTGGAATTGTGAAAGATAGATTTTTCTTCATCCCACAATATGCCCAGAATAAATCCTCCCAGTCCACCAATACATCCTTAAATGGATCTGTCTGTAACCAACTATGGCTATATTCAAGCATCTGTATTGCACTATCAATTTTTCGCAGGGAAAAACCGCCATTACCCACACATGTTCCTATGGCATGCCAATGGGGCGTCAAAGGATAAACTGGAGCACCTATATAGTCATAACCCATTTCACAAAATTCTAATAGTTTATCCGAAAATACAAATGCATCCAGCTGATAAATAAGCATATATTTATATTTATCAAAACGCCTGTAAAAATCTGCTTCCAACATTAAGTGACTATAGGAGTATACACCTGTAAAATATTCATCTGGAAATCGCTCTACCGAAAATCCTTCACCCAAGCAGCCGTAGTCAAACTCCAATGACTCTGGTGCTTGGAATACCCTAGGATAATCTCCCAAAACGCGTTGCAGCTGCATGAGAGATATTTTTTCTAAATCTGATAATTGCTTTTTATATATTGGAACTACAATTACTATTTCCTCTTTTTGCATTTGCATATACTCCCGTTGCCATTATATTGCTATATTTTAAGAAACTGTATGGTAAGAATAGCTCCTGTAATTTTCCTCACGAAAATAAGCCTACGAGCTTTGCTCCTAGGCTTAAAATTTTATTCTTTTTTGCAGATAATCCCACCATAAAAATAGGCATGGGACAACACCACCCTACCATTGCATTTGTGATATCCTACCTGTTGCTAGCAGGTGCAGACTAATCTACTTAGAACATCCTCATATTTTATATCGAAAATTTCATACTATTTATTAAAACAAAAATATCTGCACATATCATTACAAGATTTCTTCATAACGATTTTCTGTGACTACTAATCTATTCCCCACTTCTTCTTTGAATTTTAACATTTTACTAGAGTTAATCTTATGGGTAGGAGTTCTACTACAAATTATCCTATACATTACGTTTTGTCTAGGCACGGTCAACTCATCTTCCGTAAGCTTTCTAGCATTCCTTAGCTGCGGAATTGCTTCATCTACATTTCCACCTTTTAATTCAATATAAATAGCCGTTTCCTTACCCTCAGTATCATTCAAGATCAAGTAATCACAACATTTTACATTATGAAAGATATCTCCATCTAATTTGTATTGCCTGACCTTATATATTCCGTCTCTATTAATAGTTCTATGCTCTCTTTTATTTCCTTTGTCTCTTGATACTATTATTTTCTGATTTCTCTTGCATAATGATTTTTCGTCAGTTAGCATCATCTTTCAGATTCTCCATTTTTATCGCCAGAATATCATCAAACTCTTTCCTTATAGCTTCCGAAGCTCCATCTATAACCTCATTTTCTATGAGTTCTATTTCATCGTCAACACATTCGCTTGCGCCACCATTATGTATATAATATGCCTTTAAAAGATTAAATTTCAACCAGTAGCACTCAGGTATAATATTATTAATTTTTTCCCTTCCTACCATATTCCCTATTCTAGTTGCATATAGCATATTATTTAATTCTCCCAAAACATAAGGGCTGTGCGTAGTCAGCACAATCTGATTATCCTGGCTAGCCAAGGAAATAAGTTTTGTTATTAATTGCTGCGCATCTGGATATAAATGTGACTCTGGTTCTTCTAGGATAATGACTGCTGGCTTTGGTGACATAATATAGTGTATTAATAAATTAATAATCCACACAGATTCCTGTTGACCTGATGAAGCATTTACCAAATCTACCATTTCACCTGATTCAGATAAAATAATTTTTTCCGTACCATGCCAATTTCGATAGCTTCCACGCAATATTTTTTCAGACAACGACATTGCTTTATGAAGAACATCTTTTTCTTTATCTGAAAATTCATTCCATCTGCGTAAGTAAAAATTATCTATCCCCTGTTCATAGGAAGGTGCCAATTTGAATATAGTTGCAAAATACTTCATATTGCAAAAATCAATCAAATCCTGTTGTGTTTTATCCATGGTCAACAAGAAATTTGATAATATTTTGCCAAATATGGAACTAGCACTACGACCTGCTGGTATATAAATATATTCGCTATTATCTAAAAGATTATCTAAATTTTCTTTCCATTTATCACTATTATCAAAAACATTGTCATTTTCCTCTGACCATTTAGATAAATAATGGTCAATCCTAGGAGATAAACTTACTATTATTTCATATTTAGATTTTTGCTCAATTTCAATATATTCACCAGAGCCATAATGATACTTTATATATAAATCCGGCTTCAAATCACATTCACCAAAAATTCTAAAAAAATATTTATCAAGCTCTAAATCTATATTTTGATACCATTTGCCACGTTTTTCTATACCATCATAATTATTAATTTGTCCATGCCATAATACATCCCTTAGAGATAAAAAGAAGTATACTAGTTTCGCAATCGTGCTTTTTCCTGCTGCCTGCTCTCCTGTGAAAACTGTAACTTGTTTAATAGATAAATTGCATTTTTTTATAGGACCAAATTGTTTTATCTCTAATTCAGCATACATATTTATCACCAATTCCTTAATACAAATGAACTATTCCGTTATTTTGTCATGCTATTCACTAATATTAATACTGCCATCTGGCGTCAAATAATTCATCAATTTCGATATGTATTTATCAAAATCTAAGTACTGTCTATCTTTTTCTGCTAACAGAATGTAATCATATTTTCCTGTCAGTAGGGTGAAGATATCCTGTTCCAGATTAGGACAATAACTAACATCCAGATACTTACCTGCCAAAGCCGCCTCCGCCCAGTTTTCTGTGGCTCCTGATATTTTTGCATAAGGATATTTATTTTGCAGATAGCAAATATCCATCCCCATATTACAACCAACTACAAAGATTCTGGCAACGCCCTCCTTTGGTATGCTCACATCAAAAATAACATTGTGAGCTGCGCCATAATCTGGCGTTACCTGCCATTTCTCTACAAACAATCCTTGATTGCGTTGTAGTAAGGCTGCATATTTGCGCGCTTTTTCTGCCTGCTCCTCTGGCGTAGTATGCTTGCCAAAGGAAGCACTGCCATAATGATGAATAAAAGTATCCCTACACAGCAAAAGCTTGTATCCAGCCATTATCAGCTTTAGGGAATAATCATCATCCTCGTAATTTCCAGGTGCATATCTTTCATCCAAGAAGCCTGCTATCTGATAAGCTTCGTTCTTGATAAGATAGCAAAAACCTACCAATCTTGGCCGTATCTCCCATAAGGCTGGATTAGAGTGATTTATTTTTTCTGCAAAAGTAATCAGTTCATCATAATTTTGATAGTTTACCTCCACCTGCTGCCAATTGGAGCAACTATTAGTTATACAACCAACAGCTCCCACCTTTGGTTCGCTATACAAGGCTATCTGCATATTCTCCAACCACCTAGGAGTAACAATGGTATCACTGTTCAACAGCAAAATATCATTGCCCTCTTCTGCCAGCTCCATGCCTTGATTACAACCACCTGGAAAACCTTTATTTTCCTTATTGCAAACCAACTTTACATCCTTCTGCCTTTTCAGCCATGCCACAGAAGCATCTTGAGAGGCATTGTCTATCACAATAATCTCATAGCTGCCAGCAGGAGTAAATTTGCGAATACTCTCTATACAGGATTTTGTTAAATTATATGTATTATAGCTCAATATTACGATGCTTGTTTTATTCATAAATATCCCCTACCTCACGATATTACGGACATTGATTTTGTTTCCGTTCTGTTATCTGTCCACCTATAATTCATAGTATACTAATAGTCTACATAGAAGTCTAGAAAATTCTAATAGTATTATTTATACAACATGTAAAATTCTCCTTGGCTCTACCCATGCCATGCTTTAACAAACGGTTATGTTCCCAAAATGTAATTCCTATATACATTTTAATAACCAAAAAGTATTCTGCAGACTACATTTTGCTACCATAAATTTAGATGCAATATTTACCATTTCCTAAATCCCTGCACATCAAAAGGCTGGTCTGATTCCTCAGGCCAGCCTTTCTTTTTCTATTTCCTTTATATTATTTCCACGCAGTAGGCGTCCAAATAATATTATTCATTGGGCATCTCTAACAATGTGTGCTGTTCTCCCAAGCCTCTTTCGTATTCTGCAAAGCTGCGATCCAATTTAGCTAAATATGCTGCGTTATTGGCTGCCTTGCTATCTATAGTAAAAAGCTCTGCAGTAATAGCTTTATCATTGACTATAACCTCTTTATTCATTTATATGCCAATTCCTTATACGCCTGATGGTTTTTCTTAATCAATTCCTGGGATATTTGCTTGATACGATATGCAACATTAGCATCATCTTTTCTAGTCAAAATCTTTTTGTTCTTAGGATTTACATCTATTTTTTTCATAGCAAATCTCTCCTACAATAAATTGATTTACATATCAACCTTGCGTTTAAATGTTATACAAGCCCAGCCTTTGTTTTCTAGCCGTTCTACGACACCGTAGCCATGTTTTTCGGCGGCTGCTAATACTTCCTCTATTCTGTCTTCAATAATACCGCTGGTTAGCAGGGTACCGCCCTGTTCCAAATGTTCATCCAACTGGTCAAAGAGGCGGATAATAATATCTGCAATGATATTGGCGATAACCAATTCTGCCTTGCCATGCACATTTTGCATCAAATCGCTCTGGGCTACAGAGATTATATCCTGTACATTATTTTGCTCCAGATTTTCTTCCACGATTTTCAACACAGAATCATCATAATCCACAGCCTGAATATTTGTTGCTCCCAGCTTGGCAGATATAATGGAGAGAATGCCAGAACCAGTGCCCACATCAAAGACAGTCATTCCCGGCTTTACCAGCTTCTCCAGTTGACGGATGCACATGGAAGTAGTGGCATGGGTGCCTGTACCAAAGGCTGCTCCTGGATCCAGCTCTATGACAACCTCATCACCCTGTGGTGCATATTCCTCCCAGGTAGGCTTGATAACCACTCTTTCTCCTGGCTTTTCTGTATGGAAATACTGCTTCCAGGTGTCTGACCAATCCTCGTCCTGCAGCTCTGCTGTAGTCAACACAGCAGGAGCCGTATTGACACCACGGCTTTCCAAAACCTTAATCTCCTGCTGCAAGGTCTGGATTCTTCCCTCCAGCTCCCCATTAACTGGCAGATAAGCCTTTTCCACAACTACCTCGGTTTCCTTGGCAATAGGAATATCTGTATAGTCCCATTTGCCAGAAGTTATATAATCGTTGACCAGCTCTGGATCCTCAATAACCACGCCAGAGGCACCTAAATCCCGAAAAATCTCAGCTATCAGCTCCACCGCCTCATGGCTGGTCTGAATGCTTATTTCACACCACTTCATCCAAAATCCTCCTCTATATGAATAAAATAAAAGACAGACGTTACCCTTATATTGTAACATCTGCCCTGTATTTCGTAAACTTCAGAATTTAATCCTTCCACAGCTTTTTAATTTTATTCAACCAGCTGTCCTGCTCTGGATTAACCTTGTTTCCGCTTAACTCGCCAAATTCCTTCAGCAGTTCTTTCTGTCTATCTGACAGCTTCTGGGGTGTGAGCACCTTGATTCTTACGTGCTGGTCGCCGTTGCCATTTCTTCTCAGCATAGGAATACCCTTGCCCCGGAGACGCATTACAGTACCGGACTGAGTACCTGGTGCAATCTTCATCTCCACCTTGCCATGAATGGTTGGCACCTCAATAGTATCACCTAAAGCTGCCTGTACAAAGGTTATAGGCACCTGGCACATTACATCATAGCCCTCACGGGTAAAGAGCTCATGTGGCTTGATATATACATAAACATACAAATCACCGCTAGGACCGCCACGACGACCGGCCTGACCGCCACCAGCAACTCTGATACGCTGTCCCTCATCAATACCAGCTGGAATCTTTACCTTGATATTCTTGGTAACCTTCTTCTGTCCACGACCGCCACATTCCTTACATGGAGTCTTGATAATCTTGCCGGTACCACTGCAACGCTCGCAGACATGGGAATTTACCATACGGCCAAATGGGGTATTGGCATAGGACTGAACCTGACCAGTACCATGACACTGAGGACATTCCTCTGGGCTGGTTCCCTTGGCTGCACCAGTACCGCCACAAGCAGTACAATTCTCAGTGCGAGGTACCTTTAACTCTCTCTCCACACCAAAGGCCGCTTCTTCAAAGGTCAGCTCCACATCAATGCGCAGATCCGCACCCTGCTCTGGGCCATTACGGCGAGCCTGACTACGGCCACCACCAAAGAAGGTGTCAAAAATATCGCCGAAATCGCCAAAGCCGCCGCCACTAAAGCCACCGCCGCCAAAACCGCCGAAGCCACCAAAGCCGCCGCCAGCACCACCGGCACCGCCACCATGAGCAAAAGCATCATGACCGAACTGGTCATACTGAGCCTTTTTCTGAGGATCCTTCAGCACATCATAGGCCTCATTGATTTCCTTCATGTGCTTCTCAGCATCTTCCTTGTTGTTCAGATTGCGGTCCGGGTGATATTTAATCGCCATTTTACGATAGGCTTTCTTTATTTCATCATCAGAGGCTCCCTTTTTTATACCCAGGACCTCATAATAATCCCGCTTTTCGCTCATTTATCTCACCTTTACCTATTAACACAAATATGAGCTGCCACCTCTAGGCAGTGAACATTGACACATACACCAGGGCGGCAGCCCATACTCAAAATTTCATCTAATTATTTGCTCTCAGTAAACTCAGCATCGATTACATCGTCATCCTGCTTGCCGCTGGACTGCTGCTGGCCTGCCTGACCACCCTGCTGACCGCCGGCTGCCTGCTGAGCCTGCTGTGCCTGCTGATAAGCAGCTGCGCTGATAGCATGCAGTGGCTCCTGCAGCTCCTCGGTAGCTTTCTTGATAGCCTCGGTATCGGTGCCCTTCAGAGCTTCCTTTACCTTCTCAATAGCAGCCTTGGCCTTTTCTACCTGGCCAGCTTCTGCCTTGTCGCCCATTTCCTTAATGAGCTTCTCAGCCTGATATACCATGGAGTCAGCATTGTTGCGAATCTCAATGCTTTCCTTCTGAGCCTTATCCTCAGCTGCATGAGCCTCAGCTTCCTTAACCATACGGTCAATATCATCCTTGCTCATGCCGCTGTCAGACTGAATGGTAATGTTCTGAGACTTGCCAGTCCCCAGATCCTTGGCAGATACATGTACGATACCGTTGGAGTCAATATCAAAGGTAACTTCAATCTGAGGAACTCCACGAGGAGCAGGTGGGATATCGGTCAGGCTGAAACGGCCCAAGGTCTTGTTGCCGGCAGCCATTTCACGCTCGCCCTGCAGAACATGAATCTCAACAGCAGGCTGATTATCAGCTGCAGTGGAGAATACCTGGCTCTTGGAGGTAGGAATGGTGGTGTTACGCTCAATAATCTTGGTGCAAACACCGCCCAGAGTCTCAATACCCAGAGACAATGGAGTTACATCCAGCAGAACTACGTCCTTGGCGTTAGTCTCGTCACCGGAGAGAATACCGCCCTGGATAGCAGCACCAACAGATACGCACTCATCAGGGTTAATGCCACGATGAGGCTCCTTGCCCAAATACTTGCGAACAGCTTCCTGAACAGCAGGAATACGGGAAGAACCACCAACCATGAGAACCTTGGTAATCTCGCTGCTGGAGATGCCTGCATCTTCCATAGCCTTACGGGTAGGAACCATAGTACGCTCAACCAGATCCGCAGTCAGCTCATCAAACTTTGCACGAGTCAAAGTCAGATCCAAATGCTTAGGACCGCTGGCATCAGCAGTAATAAATGGCAGGTTAATATTGGTGGAAACCATGTTGGACAGCTCAATCTTGGCCTTCTCAGCAGCCTCGATAACACGCTGAGCACTCATCTTGTCCGCAGACAAATCAATACCGTTCTCCTTCTTGAACTCCTCTACAATCCAGTTCATAACTGCCTGGTCGAAGTCATCACCGCCCAGATGGGTATCACCATTGGTAGCACGAACCTCAAATACACCATCCTCAATATCCATAATGGATACATCGAAAGTACCACCGCCCAGATCAAATACCAGAACGGTCTGAGTCTCGTCCTTGTCAATACCATAAGCCAAAGCAGCAGCAGTAGGCTCGTTGATAATACGCAGTACATCCAAGCCGGCAATCTGACCAGCATCCTTGGTTGCCTGACGCTGGCTATCGTTAAAGTAAGCAGGAACAGTAATAACTGCCTTGTCTACCTTTTCGCCCAGATAAGCCTCAGCATCAGCCTTCAGCTTCTGCAGAATCATAGCAGAAATCTCAGGTGGAGTGTAGCTCTTACCATCAACAGTTACTGTGTAGTTCTTCTCACCCATATGACGCTTGATAGAAGAAATGGTGCGGTCAGGGTTGGATACAGCCTGACGCTTTGCCAGCTGGCCTACCAGACGCTCACCAGTCTTGGTGAAGCCAACAACGGATGGAGTAATTCTGCTACCCTCTGGATTTGTAATAACTGTAGGCTCGCCGCCTTCCATAACAGATACTACAGAGTTAGTAGTACCCAAATCAATACCAATTACCTTAGACATAATCTATTTCCTCCTTATAAAATAAGAACCTTTACAAATTTATTTTAGCTATTTGCTACAACCTGAACCATGGCAGGACGGATAACCTTGCCCTTAACCATATAGCCCTTTTGCAGCTCCATAGCAATGGATTCATCCTCAAGGTCTGGATTTTCCACTCGCATTACTGCCTGATGGAAATTTGGATCAAATTTGGCATCAGTGGTGTCAATTTTCTCCAAGCCCTTGTTTTTCAATATTTCTGCCAGCTGGTTGTAAATCATCTCCACACCCTGTTGGAACTTATTGCCATCAGTTGCTTCCGCAGCCATGGCTCTATCAAAATTATCCAGCATTGGCAGCAGGTCCTTGATAAAATCCTGTACTACCATATTGGACAATTCTTCCTTTTCCTGACGGGTACGACGGCGGAAATTCTCAAAATCTGCCTGCAAGCGCTTCATGCGCTCCACACCCTCAGACAACTGCTTCTTGACAGCTTCCAATTCCTCGGCAGCCTCCTGGCCCTCTACCTCCTCAGTAACCTCCTGAGAAGCTTCCGCCTCTCCAGCCTGAGTTTCGGCGGTCTGTGGCTCCTCAGCAGTATTCTCTGCTGTATCTGCCTCAGCCTGCTCAGTGGTCTGCTGCTCTATATCTTCATTTTTCTTCATTTCTTCATTCTCCAAAGGCATTAACCTTCACCTCTTCATATTTTCTATCTTTTCTACCAATGCAACCTTTTGATTACCTCAGTGAGATTTTGATTCATATAATTCAGCAAGGACATGGTCTTGCCATATTCCATGCGGGTTGGCCCCAGCACTGCCATAGATCCCAGCAGCTCCCCATCCAGATGATAGGTGGCAGTAATAATGCTGCAATCCTTTATGCCGCTGTAATCGTTTTCCTGACCAATGCTGACGGTAAGGCCATCCCCTAAATGTGCTTTGAGAATATCCTTCATCAGCTGATCCTTTTCCAGCATTATCAGCAAATCCTTTACCTTGTCCACATTGTGGTACTCAGGCTGCTCCAGCATTTCTGCGGTGCCTCCCAGATAAAGCCTTTCCTTCTTCTGGGAATCCAGAGCCTTGTTAATAAGCTGCAGGGCGGATTCATAAAGACCACTATCGCCAATCTCTCCCTGAATCTGCTTTAGACTGCTTTTTTGGATTGCTCCTAGAGTATGTCCCGCCAGACATTCATTTATCACCGCTGCCATGCGCTGAAAATCTTCAAAGGCAGCCCCGGCTGGCATTTCCATAATCCTATTTTCCACAAAGCCTGCATCTGTCATCAGCACTGCAATAACCCGATGGTCATCTAAGGGCAGAAACTGCATACAGCGAAAAGCTGCTTGGGAAATCTGAGGTGCCAGCACCAGAGAAACATTTCTGGTGAGCCGGGAGATTATTTTGGCTGTTTCCTGAAAAACCTGATCAACCTGCTGTACCTTATTTTGGTACCATTTGTTGATAACAGCCTTTTCCTCCTCGCTCATAGGCTGGACAGGCAAAAGTGAGTCTACATAAAGCCTATAGCCCTTGGAGGAAGGAATCCTGCCAGAGGAGGTATGAATATGCTCCAAATATCCCAGCATTTCCAAATCCGCCATTTCGTTGCGGATGGTGGCTGAGCTAACCCCCAGGTCATATTTTCTGGCCAAGGTTCGAGAGCCTACAGGCTCAGCAGAGGATATATAGTCCTGAACTACAGCCTGCAAAATTCGCTTTTTGCGATCATCAAGCCCTTTCAACATTTTTCAGCCTCCTCTTGTTAGCACTCCAATCAGGTGAGTGCTAACTTCTGAAAATAATATACCTCTTATTTGTCAAAATGTCAATAAGTCAAAGTAAAATATTTTTTACAATAAAAATTCCCCGAAAACCTGATTGCCGTATTTCATGCCTAAAGGAGTCAAAGCAATGCCCCTAGCTGTATGCTGCAGCAAGTCCTGCGCCACCAGCTTCTCGATAGTTCTGCCATAAATCGTAAACAAATCCACCCCAAATTTCTGCTGAAAGAGATTTTTGTCAATGCCTGCCGCGGTTCGCAAGCCCAAAAAGCAATACTCCTCCATATGGGCCTGTCTATCTACCTGCTCCTCTAAGGTAGCTGGCAACCTGCCTGCTTCCAGCACAGAGATATAATCATCTATACTGCTGGGATTTTCATAGCGGGTTCCCTGCCAATAGCTATGAGCTCCGGAACCTATCCCTAGATAGTCCACATCCTGCCAATAGGATAGATTGTGCTTACTTTCATATCCAGGCAGGGCATAATTGGAAATTTCATACCGCTGATACCCAGCCTCTGGCAATTTTTCCACTATATAATCGTGCATTACCTCCACCAGTTCATCTGTTGGCAGCTGCAATTTCCCCATATCCGCCATTCGCTGAAAAGCTGTGCCCTCCTCCAGCTGCAGGCCATAAATGGATATATGCTGAACCGGCAAGGTCAAAGCCCTTTCCACGGACCTGGTTAAAATTTCCCTATCCTGCTGTGGCAAGCCATAGATTAAATCCAGGCTTATATTGCCAAAGCCTAAATTATGAGCCAATTCAATGGTATTTACTGCATCCTGAGCAGTGTGAATACGGCCTATTTTTTGCAAACAATTATCATCAAAGGACTGTACCCCTACACTAAGGCGATTTACCCCTGCCTGTTGCAGAAGCAATAGCTTTTCCCTGTCTACGGTGCCGGGATTCATCTCCACCGTAAATTCCTCAGCCTTTGCCACCGCCACATATTTTTGGACAATATCTAAAAGTTTTCCCAGCTGGTCATGATTCAAAACTGTAGGAGTTCCCCCACCTATATATATAGTTCTGGGGGCAAATTTCCTTTCTGTGTCTCCTGCCCCATCCTTTTGCTGCCGTCCTTGCCTTAATAAAGCAAATTCCTGCTCCAAGGCCTGCAAATACTTATCAATTTTTTTCTCCCGGCCCGCAAAGGAGGGAAAATCACAATAAAAGCATTTTTGCCGGCAAAAGGGAATATGTATATATAGACCAAATTCCTTTTTCATAAATTATCCCGTCCTCGATTGGCCAGCATGATAATCACAGCCTCCAACTCCACCAAATCTGCCTGGCCGGTTTTCAGGCCATAATCCGCATCAGACAGGGCCAACAGAGCTTTTTTTAAGAGTCCCGGCGGAAAGCTGGCCGCCTCCCGACCTGTTTTTTCGGCAATAAAAGGAGGCTGTCCCAATTTGCCAGCCAAGGCACGGCCACGAACACCTTGAGCCTGTAAGGCCTGGGCCTGCCACCACAGGCGGATTTGCCTAGCCACCAGACCTACGGTCAAGGCAAAATACACACCATTATCCAACTGTCGTTGAAATAATTGCAAAGCCTTGGCGGTTTGCCCTGCCCCAATGGCATTTAGCATAGCAAAGCTGGAAATTTCCGGCACATCAGAAAAAGCCTGCATCAAATGCTGACGGGTAATCTGCCGCTGCTCTGGCCCTAGGAACAAAGCCAGCTTTTCCAGCTCCTTATTGAGGAAGGCCAAATCCACCGTCTGCATACTGCTTACAGCTCCTACCATGTATTCGTAGGCCTGCCTATCCATATTTTTATTTAGCTCCTGCAGCTTTCCCTGCAACCAGTCCCCAATATTGCTGGCCCGAATAGGCTCCGACTCCATAACTATGCCAGCCTCAGCTAGAATCTTGTACAGTTTTTTTCGCTTGTCCGGCTTGCCATGATATTCAAAAATCACATAGCTGAATTCAGGTATATTTTGCAGCATAGCATGAAATTTTTCTTCTAATTTCTTACTGCTGCTTTCCCCCTTATCCTTAAAAAGGGCAGCGGATTTAACCCATATTACATTTTTGTCTGTCAAAAATGGCACAGACTCCACCAAGGTCATAATCTCGCTAAGAGAGGTGCCATCTGCCACCTGCACATCCTCCATAGAACATTGCCATGTCTTTAGCAGTGCCTCCCTGGCCTTATCTATATAATAGGCTTCCTCTCCTGCCAGCAGGTACAAATGACCAATTTTTCCCTGCCGCAACCCTGCCATCAGCTCACCATAATTCATATTTTTTCACCTGCCTACTTCTCTCCGTTTTCTGCCCACTGTATTAATTATATGCAGAATCCAGTTTTCTATCAATGAAAAATCCGCCTGCATTTCCCCAATACAGACGGATTTCACGGGGCCACACGCCCCATTGCCTATCAATTACTTTTCTCTCACTATAAAGCCATAACGCTCCAGAAGATTGAAAAACTGTCCCAATCTAGGCAGTAACGGCTCAGCCTTTTCCCCAAAATGACTGTGCACAGCCTCAGATACAGTTTTCACATCGTGGCTGGATTCCAATTCCTGCCACACAAAGCTGCCCAGCTCATCCAGCTTAATATAGCTGGTAGAGGGCCGCTTAAAAACCTTGTGAGCTATGGCTGCAAAGAGCCCCCTATGCTCCATGGCCAGCTCCACAGCACCATCCTCTAACACCTTCCATTGCAAATCAGGATTGCGATGATACCTTAGGTCAAAAATATTCTTGGACTTAAGCATTCTTCTTACCAGACTCAATGGTGTAAATCATTACACAAATCAAAGCGATAAAGGCAACAATAGAGCCAATTTCACCCAGATTAATAGTGCCAGAGATATCAGTATCTACATTCAGCACTGCCAGCAGAGCCAGTACAATACCTACAATACCCTCACCGGCAATCATACCAGATGCCATCAGAGTACCGTTGTTAATAGCAGCTTCCTTAATCTTGTCAGACTGATACTTCTTAGCCTCCCAGATACGGCGAATCAGACCACCGATAAAGAGAGGAGCAGTCAGATAGATTGGCAGATACAGGCCGATAGCGAAAGCCAATACAGGCAAGCCCAGCAGCTCAACTACCACAGCAATAGCTGCCCCCATGAATACCAAATCCCAAGGCAGGTTAGCAGTAATAACGCCCTCTACAATCATCTTCATCAGCATAGCCTGTGGTGCTGCCAGCTCCTTGGAACCAAAGCCCCAGGCAGCATTCAGCAGATACAGTACGCCGCCCACAGTCAGAGCAGAAACGAACACACCAACTAGCTCACCCATCTGCTGCTTAACAGGAGTTGCACCCAGAATATAACCGGTCTTCAAATCCTGAGAGGTATCACCAGCAATAGCTGCTACAATACAGATAATGGAACCGATAGCAATAACTGCCATCATGCCCTCCTGACCTACATTGCCATTAGCTACAAAGATAATGCTGATGAACAGCAGGGAAGCAATGGTCATACCGGAAACAGGGTTGTTACTGGAGCCTACAATACCTACGATACGGGAGGATACAGTAGCAAAGAAGAAACCAAAGATAACTACCAAAGCAGCACCCATTGGGCTGATTGGAATAACAGGTACAATTACCATCAAGGCAGCCATAGCAACAACGCCGCCAATAATGAACTTCAGGGAAAGATCCTGATCAGTACGCAGAGCAGTGTGACCGCCACCAAAGCTGCCCAAGGACTTCTTGAAGGTATCAACAATCAAAGGCAGAGCCTTTACCAAGCTGATAATACCGCCAGCAGCCAAAGCACCAGCGCCGATGTAGCGACCGAAGCTGCTCCACATAGCACCAGGGCTCAACTCCTGAATCATCTTGGTTGCAGGGAATATTACCTCATCGGCACCATAGAAAGCGATACAGGGCAGGATGCAGAACCACATGAGGATAGATCCTGCAAACAGCACGGAAGATACACGATAACCACAGATGTAACCTACACCCAGCAGCGCTGGCAGTACATCTATACCAATCTCGGAACCCTTGAAACGCTCAAAGCTATAAGCGATTTCACTTGGGAATACCTTCAGACCATCAGTTACAAACTTATAAACTGCTGCCAAACCAAGACCTGCAAAAATAGTCTTGGCAGAAGATTCCTTACCTTCGCCAGCCAGCAGGATTTCTGCGCAGGCAGTTCCTTCTGGATATGGCAGAACACCATGCTCCTTAACAATAAGAGCCTTGCGGAGAGGCACCATAAACAGTACACCCATAACACCGCCGATAAAAGCTACAATTGCAATCTCTACCATGGATGGAGTCTCAGTGCCCCACTCCTGTGCCCACATAAACATAGCAGGCAGGGTAAAGATACAGCCTGCTGCTACGGACTCACCAGCAGAACCAATGGTCTGAACCATATTGTTCTCCAGAATGGAATCACGCTTCAACAGGACACGAATAACAGCCATTGAAATAACGGCTGCTGGAATAGATGCAGATATGGTCATACCTACACGCAATCCCAGATAGGCATTGGCACCGCCGAACAAAATAGCCAGCAGCATACCTACCACTACAGAAACCGCCGTTAATTCCAAAGGAGTTTTCTCCGCAGGAATATAAGGCTTGAATGTTCCCTTTTCCACTTAAAATACCTCTTTTCATAAAAATATACACTTAGACTGAAAAATGGTATGCGCTGTCTAGCAATAATGGATTTTGTCCATTATAACTAGACATTGCATACTCTATTCCATTCCATACATACTTTGCAATTTTATCACATTTAAGAAATACTTTCAATACTCCCATATTTTACGGGCTTTAACAAATAACACATTTCTATGCATACTTTGATATTCCTTAAATATTTATACACAACTATGCATATTTTTAGAAAATTTTAAAATATCTCCGAAAATAAAGATTTTTTATGTTTAGTAGAAACTTTCAACCTTAATGCTCTTTCCATCGGATCTAAAGACAATGGCTCCCTGCTGATCTGTCCGCAAAATTTTCGCCTTAGTACAGCTAGTCAGTCGATTGAGAATTTCCTTATGGGGATGGCCAAAGCTATTATTGTAGCCACAGGAAATAACCGCCCAGCCAGGATTTACCGCTGTCAAAAATTCCTGACTGCTGGAGGTGCGGCTGCCATGATGGCCTACCTTTAGCACTGTACTGGCTACATTGGTGCCATTAGCCAATACCTGCTGTTCCTGCTCCGCTATCAAATCCCCAGTAAACAAAAAAGAAGCCTCCCCATAGCTCACCCGTATCAAATTAGAAAATTCATTGCCAGTGGCCTGCAGCTGACTTTCCTGCACCTTCTTTGACTCCGGAGAATAAAGCATATCTATCCGTACTCCATCCAATTCTATACTACTGCCCTCCTGCAAGGGCACCAGCAACTTTTTTATTTTCCCTATTTCCCCTGTGCCAAAAGTTTGAAGATAATCCCCTGCTCCCTCATGGCCAATGCCGATAGCACCTACCGGTATTTTAGTCAAGATACCTTTCACCCCTCCTGCATGGTCATCATGGGCGTGGGTAAGAAAAATATAGTCCAGCTTTTCCACGCCATAATGCAGGAGATAAGGTACATCCACCCTGCTGCCAATATCATAGCTTCCCTCCCGAACTCCCCCGGTATCCACCATAAAGGCTCTGCCGTGTGGAGTTATAACCAGGGCACTATCTCCTTGGCCCACATCAATAAAATGCACCTGCATTTCCTTATTATTGCCCCCCATCTGCCAACAGCAGAAAACTACCACCAGCATTCCCAGTAATAAAAAAGCTTGCCAGCCTTTTGAATCCCTTAGCTTCTGTCCCATAGCCAGCAGATATTTACTGCCAACACAGGACATCAGTCTTTTCCTGTGTTCATCACCAATAACCAGCCAGCCTAATCCCATATAGTACAGCATTCCTCCCCACCAACTAAAGGTAGGCATATAGATTTGACTTCCCGGCAAAGCCGCCACCCAACGGGAAAGTTCATAAACCAAGCCCAGCACCACACTGGCCAGAAGAAAAACCACCTTGCCTGCCAAAGGAAGTAGACTGGCTAGCAAGCCTGCCAGCAGTCCTGCCACAATAATCCATTCCACAATAGGGGCAATCACCAAATTGGCCAACAAGGAGCTAAGGGAAAGCACATTGAAATACCAAGCGATTATGGGAAGTACAGACAGCTGGGCACCTATAGTTACAGCCAAACTATCTGCCACAAATACCGGCAGTTTCTTGCGCAGACTTTCCCTAAGAGGGGGCGCTAAATACAAAAGCCCAGCGGTAGCCCCAAAGGACAGCTGAAAGCTAATATCAAAAAGCCAAAGGGGAGAATATAGCAATAAGCCCAAAGCCACCAATCCCAGGATATGCTGAGCATCCCTTTCCCTGCCGGCAGTTAAGGCTAAGAGTGTTAAAATTCCCATTAAGGCAGAGCGAATAACTGGGGGAATAGCCCCTGCCAAAAGGCTATAAAACAATATAACCCCTGTAGCCAAGGCTGCTGTTGCCCTGGGGGACATATGCAGAAAACGCCCTACAATATTTGCGGTACCAGCCATCAAAGTTATATGAGAGCCGGATACAGAAAGAATATGAACAATGCCGGTTACAGTAAAAGCCTCCAGCAGTTCTGGGCGTATCCCCTGATAACCACCAAAAAGCATGGCAAAAATCGCTGCCGCATCCTGCTTTGGCATAGCCTGAGCCATATAGGCCTCATATTGCTTCCGCACCTGCTCCGCCAGCCTTGCCAAGGATTTTTCCTGTCTTGGCTCTATAACAAGACTATATTTGCTAATCATAGCCCTGCCACAGATACCCTTGGCTTTATTGCTCATAACTGTATTCATGCGTCCTGGATTGCCATAGTCATGAAATTCACTAATCGTACCTACTAATTGAATACCATCTCCCACCTGACCATAGATGTCTTCTATAGACTCAACAACAGTATCATCTTCTAAACCTGTTGCTTTATTTTTCCCCTGTTGAGGTGATTTTTTGAGAGATTCTTCCCCGCCATACACCAATAATTTTCCCTGCATGACTTGGCCTGCTTTGCCGGATTTACTTCCCTGCCAAACCTTTTCCACCTCCACCACGTATTGCAGATTAAGCTTGCCCTTTTCATCTCTGGTAACATTGGGTGGCTCAGCCAATTTTCCCTGCAGCTTTACCTGCTGGCCAGCTAATTTAATTATATTGTTTTCCTCTATATTTATAGCTAAATAATATCTCCCTGCCCCTAACAGAATCAGGCCCAGCCACAGGCAGGCCCAGGCCATTTTATGCTCCTTCTTAATAAGCACTGCTCCTGCCAGCAGTAACAGCAAGGCGCCTAGAAAAAATGCTCCTTGATATGGCTGGAGCTTCATGGCATCAGCCAGTAGAATCCCTCCCACAAGACCAGCCAATAGCAGATTTACAAAGGCCTTGGGATGCTGACCATATTTCATATAGCTATTTGCTCCTTTAGCTTGGCATATTTGGCCTTGCCTATGCCCTTAACCTGCATAATATCCTCTGGAGCTTGAAAGCTGCCATTGGCCTCCCGATAATCTATGATCCGTTGAGCCATAGCCGGCCCTATGCCCTTAAGCTTTTTCAGCTCCTCCACATTTGCAGTATTAATATTTACTATTTCAACACTGGCATTTTTTCCTTGCTCAGAAGAACTGGTCTTAGAATTCCTGCTTGCAACACTACTCTCTACACCAGAATGATTCCCTTGGCTTCCTGTATTGCCATCTTTAGATATAGCTTTCCCCTTTACCCGAATTTCCATGCCATCCTTAACGGTAGCCGCCATGTTCACCTGACTGCTATCGGCGGTAGGCAGCAGTCCTCCACATTGATTAATGGCATCTCCTACCCGTCCTTCCCAAGGCACATATACCACCCCTGGCTTTGCCACCTCTCCTGTAACATATACAGCCACCTGCCTCTCACTGACAGCATCCTTATTATCAGAGGATAAGGCAGACAAATCCACAGCCTGACCAGACTGCTGATAATCATAAAAGCTAATTCCCGTCACCAGCAACAATATAATTCCCAAAGCTCCCATAACCTTCCTGTACATAGGCATTTTTCTCACCTCCAAATATTTTCTTCAATATAGCATTAACTACTTTATTTTTCAATACTTCAAATTATCGTTATATTATATATATAAAGAAACATGATTTCTTCAGCAAATTTCTAATAAAATAAAAAAAGACCGCTTCCCTGCTGATTTTCAACAAGGAAACAGTCTTCAACGCAAAATATTTATCTATTGTCTACCTTATCCATAGCCACCAAATCATGCTGGCTGAATCTCTGCCAAGCCAGTTCCTCAAATTTGGTGCCAGGCTTGCCATAATTGGTATATGGATCTATGGAAATTCCCCCTCGTGGCAGGAACTTACCCCATACCTCCAGATATCTTGGCTCCAGCAGCTTCACCAGATCTTTCATGATAATATTTACCACATCCTCATGAAAATCTCCGTGATTGCGGAAACTGAAAAGATACAGCTTCAGGGATTTGCTTTCTACCATCTTAATATCCGGCACATAGGAAATATAAATGGTAGCAAAATCCGGCTGACCTGTAATAGGACACAGGCTGGTAAACTCAGGACAGTTGAATTTTACCCAATAATCCCGATCTGGGTGCTTATTGTCAAAAGTTTCCAGCACCTCTGGCTTGTAGTCAAAATCATATTTAGTATGCTGATTGCCCAAAAGGGTGATGTCAGGCATATTTTCTCTATCTCTACTCATAATTATTATATATACCTTTCTTTTATCCAATAGTGAACGTACTCCCGCCTATAGAGGCGGGAGCTTCCTGCTTAAAAACTGGTATAAAGATTGTCCGGCTCCACAAAGAATTTTTTCTCAAACTCCTCTGGTGGCTCTGGCCGGCCAAAATAATAGCCCTGAATAGTATCCGCATGACAGAAATCCCGTAGCAGCAAATATTCCTTTTCGGCTTCCACGCCTTCGATGCAACAAGTAATATTCACACTATGACACAACTCAATGGTGGATTTCACCAGCTGACGGTCAAATTCATTATCTGGCTCCATAATATTTATAACAAAAGCTCTATCTATTTTTACAATATCACAGGCCAAATGCTTCATATAGGCCAGAGAGGAATAACCAGTGCCAAAATCATCCATAGCAATACTAATGCCTAAATCCCTAAACCGCTGGAACTGGGCATTAACATTGTTCCAATCAGATACAATGGCTGTTTCTGTCAGCTCCAAAACAATTAAATAAGGAGGCAAATCATATTTTTTCAGACACTCAATGGCAAAATCCTCAAAACCCTTTTCCTTAATCTGCTCATAGGAAAGGTTGATGCTGATTCTCATGCCGGGCCACTTCTCCTGCCAAGCCTTGCACTGCTTTACAGCTGTTTCAAATATCCAGCGTCCCACCAAAATAATCATCTTGGTTTCTTCCAGTATCCGCACAAATTCCATAGGAGAAACCATGCGGCCCTTGGGACTACGCCAACGAAGCAGGGCCTCTGCCCCGATGAGCCTCTGGGTTCTGGCGTTAACCTGTGGCTGATAGAACAAGGAAAAACCTTCATAATTATTTTCAATGCTATCATGAAGCATTTCCCGCATATTCACAGAACGAAGCCAGCGGTTATACTGCTCCTTGCTGAAAATTATATTCTTGTTTTTGCCCTCTCGCTTGGCCTGATCCAAGGCAGCCTCGCAATGCTTGTGCAGTACCAGATAGTCCTTGCCCCCCTGAGGATAGGCCACCGTACCGGCAGAAATGGTGCAAAACAGGCTTCGTCCCTCAACCACATGAGGATGACAAAAGGCTTTTTGAATATCCTCGTAAAGATTCTTCGCTGAATCCTCATCCAAGCCTGGCATTACTAAGCCAAATTCATCTCCATCCAGCTTATAGAGGCGAACACCCTCTGGCAAAACCTTTTCTATGGCCTCTGCCGCCAGCTTCAACATAATATTGCCATAACGACGATTATAGGATTCATTGATAATCTTGAAATTATCCAACCCCACAATCATAATGATACCCTGGCCATATTCTCCATCTACTCGCACCAAGGCTTCTTTGACAGCTTTTTCAAATCTATATTTCCCCAGCAAACCTGTATTGGCATCTGCCTGAATCTTTTGTTCCATCTGCTTGATAACACCAGCAAAAAGCTCCGGCTCTCCTGTACGGCTGTCAAAGGATACTACACCGTGGCCATGAACCCAGATATAGTTTCCCTTTATATCCCGCACTCTGTAAAAGGCATCATGGACATTATCCTCCGGAGTATAATTCTTATGCAGCTCCTTCAAAAAAACCTCTACATCATCAGGATGGATAACAGGCACCCACACAGCCTCTATATCCGTAACCACTTCAGCCGGCAGGCCAAAATCTGCTACCATATTTGGAGATAGCATCATGAGATTTGCCCTGATATCCTGAACATAATAATATTCTCTAGAGGCGGCACACAGCAATCTAAAATAACCTTGAATACGCTTCAATATGGAATCTTTCGGAATCCGACATCGTTTGCTCATTCGTAACAACTCCATAACACAAAATCGTCAACTAGTATAAAACAGATACATTTTATACAATATTCACTATAATAGCAATGTTTTTCCAAAAAAATTACCGTACCATAATAGGATGGCACGGTAATTAGAAAGTTAAATTTATCCTTGCTGCTTCCTACGGCGAGTCTGTAGGAATACTACAATTAGGAACAGAATAAAGCCTGGAATATCTGTCAGTGTACCAGGGATAATCATGAGAATACCGCTGACAAACTGCATAATACGCTCTAGGGTAGTGCTCTTATCGGCCAAATAACCAATCAGAGAGGAGCTGACACCTACCATACCCAGAATAGCTGTAACCACAGCCATGAGCAAACCTCCAGCTGTAGCATTAATCATCAACAGCTCTGGAGACATAACAAAGACATAAGGTATGATAAAGGCTGCAATAGCCAGCTTGGAAGCATTGACACCAGTCATTAAGGGCTTACCGCCACTAATACCTGAAGCGGCATAAGCTGCTAAGGCTACTGGCGGAGTTACATCGGCAATAATACCGAAGTAGAATACAAACATATGAGCAGCCAAGGTTGGCACCCCTAGTTGCAGCAAAGCAGGCGCTGCAATAGTGGAGGTAATAACATAGTTAGCTGTAGTAGGTACACCCATACCCAACACCAGAGAAGTAATCATGGTGAAGAACATGGTTGGCAGCAGATAGCCGCCAGAGAGAGCCAGCAAACCAGAAGCCAGCTTCAGACCAACACCGGTCTTGGTTACAACACCAATAATAATACCGGCAGAAGCACAGGCAATTGCTACACCTAGTACACCTCGAGCACCAGATTCCAAGCCCTTTACCACATCCTTAACACTGATGCGGGTATTCTTCCGCAGGCAGGAAACAGCAATGGAGAGAACAATAGCCACCAAAGCTGCCCGCATAGGGGTATAACCAGTTACCAGCAGATATACAATAACAATCAGAGGAATAGCCAAATGGCCTCTTTCCTTGAAAATCACCCAAGCCTTTGGCAGCTGATCTCTAGGTATACCCTTCAAATTGGTACGCTTGGCTTCCAAGTGTACGCCCAGCCATACACCGGCAAAATACAGAATAGCAGGAATAATGGCCGCCTCAACTACTTCAATATATGGCACACCTACAAACTCTGCCATCAGGAAAGCCGCTGCACCCATAACGGGAGGCATCAGCTGACCACCTGTAGAGGAAGCTGCCTCTACTGCACCAGCAAATTCTTTGCGATACCCCAGTTTTTTCATCATAGGAATGGTAAAGGAGCCAGTACCAGCTACATTGGCTACAGAGGAGCCGGAAACAGTACCCATAAAGGCACTGGAAATAACTGCTACCTTGGCAGGACCGCCACTGGCCCAGCCAGCAATGGCATTGGCAATATCAATGAAGAATTTGCCCAAACCAGTGCATTCCAGATAAGCACCAAAGAGGATAAACAGGAAAATAAAGGTGGAAGATACTCCCAAAGGAATACCAAAAATACCTTCCGTAGTAAAATACAAATGACCAATCAACTGGTTAGGAGTCAAACCTCGATGGCTTAGTACACCAGGCATATAAGGGCCAGCAAAGGCATAGACTAAAAAGGACAACACCACAATAACCATAGGCAGTCCTACTACTCTACGGGTGGCCTCAATAACCAGCAGTACGCCCAAAACACCAATGACTAAATCAACAGAATTTATAATACCAGCTCGAAAGGCCAGCTCTCTATACATAATAACAATATAAGCAGGAGAAGCTGCGCCCAGCACAGCCAATAAAGCATCCAAAGGATGAAGCTTATGCCTGGACCAGGATTTGCAGGTTGGATACAGCAAATAGGACAAGGCTAAAGCAAAGCCTAAATGTACAGCTCTCTGGAGCTGGGCATCCAGCACCCCAAAGAAGGCTGTGTACAATTGAAATATAGAAAATGTAATGGCAATTGCCGAAACCAGCTTGGCCATGAAGCCTTTATACTCCATAGTATCTGACTCACGATCGTACTTTTTTAGCACGTCCTGAGCCAGTGCTTCATCGCTGGCAGTGTTTTTATCTAAAGCCATAAGCTTTACCTCCCAAATAAATGTTTAATACAAGGAATCCCATATGCCCTAGGGGCTATAAAAATATCAACTCTATACCCAGGCTCATGGTTTTCATATATCGGATAGCTTTGATTATCCAACTCCAGGGTTAGCTTGGTGCCCAAGCCTGTGCGGAGACTAAGGGTATCAAAATGGCGATTCATATGATCCATAACAAAATCATCACCATCCTGATAAAATTCCCCGTCGCTTTCCATAAAGGGCAATCCCACTCCAAAAGAGTGATAACGAGTGCTGTTCAGCACCAGCTCTGACAGGCTGTCATCCACCGTTAAATATTCCTCCACCGGGGTTTTCTGCACCGAATGAATAAAGCTGATGGACAAAGCCTGCCCCGGATAAGCCGGAGCCCCAGCTATCATTTCTGTCTCTCCCTGAATAAAAAGCCAAGGCCGGCTGCCCCACCAGGTTATTCCTGCCATAGCTAATACCAGTATCAGAAAAATAATATATTTTTTTTGAATTCCTTTTCCATGCATAACAAATAAAAACAGGGCTGCCCAGAACTCTGCCGCAGCCCCATTCTCTCCTTCACTTATTCCTTGAAGAACTTTTCAGCACCAGCATTCATCTGGATTGGCATACCTTCCATAGCACCCTCCTTGGTAATCAGCTTACCAACGGAATGAGCTGCCTTGATGCGGTCCAGATTGGTGAACAATGCCTTGGTAATATCATAACCCATGGTATCATCAACCTTGTCGGTGCATACCAGCATAGCCATAACGGAAATAGCTGGTACATCCTCATTGAAGCCTGCATAGGTACCTGCAGGAATTACTACCTTGGTATAGAAAGGATACTTGGCAATCAGAGCATCAGCCTTGTCTGCCTCGATAGGCAAAACACGGATTGGATTCTGAGAGGCAATATCCTGTACAGCAGCGGTTGGATAACCAGCAGTCAGGAAAGCTGCATCTACATTGCCATCCTTCAGAGCGCTGGCTGCCTCAGAGAAGGACAGGTACTGCTCATCAATATCATCATAGGTAATGCCATAGGCTTCCAAAATCTGACGAGCATTGGCCTCAACACCAGAGCCCTGAGCACCAATAGCTACTCGCTTGCCCTTCAAATCAGCCACGCTCTTGATACCGCTGGCATCCAGAGTAATAATCTGACAGGTTTCTGGATAGAGAGTTGCAATACCTCTAATGGAATCAATCTTCTTATCCTTGAACATCTCAATGCCATTGGCTGCATAATAGGTAATATCGTTCTGCACAATAGCCAGATCCACAGAGCCATCATGAAGCATATTGATATTGGCTACAGTAGCACCGGTACTCTGAGCGCTGGCATTCATGCCCTGAATATTGTTGTTGAGAATTTCTGCCATAGCACCGCCAATTGGATAATAGGTACCAGCAGTACCACCAGTAGCAATGTTCAAAAACTTCTTGTCTCCAGCAGTATCACCGCCACAGCCTGCAATCACAGAGATTACAGCCACCAGCAGAACACTGAGGATGGATAATTTACTAAATAATTTCATTTTAGTTCCTCCTTGCCCAATACATCATGATATTATTCGCTTTTCGCATATCACATATATCATTATAGCATATAAGTGAAATAATAAAAGCTGTTTTTATAAAAATACTGTATACATGATAATTATTATCAATATCTTATATCTTTTTCAAAGGCATTAGCTTTTCCAAATTACCACAGGTTAGCATAATTATCCCTCCCAAAAACAAAAAGAGGCTACCTAAAGGAACATTGTCCCTTTCGCAACCTCATTGTTACTTGATATATAATTTTATCTATTTTTTATGATGCCGCAAAGGTCCTTGACTACCTCGCTGGCCACAATCATACCTGCCACAGAGGGCACAAAGGACACACTGCCTGGGGTAGTATATTTAGCCCCAGCCGGCTTTTCCATCTGCCCTTCAATCTCCAACAGCTTCAATGGTTCCTCCTGAGAGTATACCACCTTCAGCTTTTTCACCCCCAGCTTTTTCAGCTTCTGGCGCAAAGCTCTGGCCAAAGGACACACTGAAGTCTTATAAATATCAGATACCTGCAGCATGGCAGGATTCAGCTTGTTGGCAGCTCCCATACTGCTGATAATGGGAATCTGCCTCCTTTGTGCCTCTACCGCCAAATCTATTTTGCTTTTTACCGTATCTATGGCATCTACAATATAGTCAATCCGGCCGTACTCTTCCTTGAAGAACATTTCCTTATTATCAGGCAGGTAAAAATCCTTAATCTCCCGGATTTCCACCTGAGGATTGATTTCCCTCATACGCTCTGCCATCACAGTGGTTTTGGGCTGTCCTATAGTTTTAGTAGTGGCATGAATCTGGCGATTTACATTGGTAAGGCTTACATCATCGTTGTCCACCAGAATAAAATGTCCAACGCCGCAGCGAACCAAGCCCTCGGCCACATAGGAACCTACTCCCCCGACGCCAAAGATAATAACTCGACTGGCCGCCAGCTTGTCCATAGCCTCTGTGCCTAACAAAATCCGACTGCGGGAAAACTGATCTAACATATATGCTTCTCCTTTATTGCCATCTCTACAGGGTGAAAGCCTGGGATGCATACTTTATAAAGTAAAAATTTAATCTCTATCTGTTTTGCCAAAAATCAATGGCTTTGGCGTCTTCTGCATAAAGGCAGGTACATCTACAGTATTGATATTATTCTCCTGCTTCGCCTCAACCTGTTTCTCCCCAGCACTAAAAAGTCCATTGTCATTAGCAGGCTTCTTTTCATCATAAAGGCTTGGAATCTCCTTGGGAGCAGCAGGAGGCTGGCCGAAGGAAATAGGCTTAATACCATTGCGGTAATCAGACAGCATCTGAGGATCAAAATCCGTAGCAATAATGGTAGCTCGTACCTTATCCCCCATAGCTTCATCCACTACCAAACCGCAGATATTATTGCTCTCTGGGTGAATATTCTCCAGGATATAGTCATTTGCCTCCCGAACAGAATCCAAGGTCAAATCCTCACTACCGGTAATATTAACAATAACACCACGAGCACCATGAATAGAAAGCTCAATCAATGGGCTGTTAATGGCATTTTGAACAGCCTCCAGAGCAGTCCTGCCTACGCTGGTGCCCAGAATAGCCTCGCTGGTATTCCCCTGGGTGAGAATGGTCTTGGCATCGGCAAAATCCACATTAATAAAACCAGTGGTTTCAATCATTTCTACAATACTGCCAATGGACTGACGGAGCACCTCATCTACAGTGGAGAAGGTTTCTCCTACAGTAATCCGACGGAATTCCGGCAGTTTTTCAATATTATCATTATTTACCACAACCAAGGCATCCATGTTCTGACGCAGCAAATCCACACCTTCCTTGGCGGTGTTCATCTTACGCTCACCCTCATGGGAAAATGGCAAAGTCACCATGCCTACGGTAAGAATATTCATATCATGGGCAATCTTGGCAACTACAGGTGCTGCACCAGTACCTACACCCTTACCCATACCAGCAGTCAGGAAAACCAAATCTGCCCCGGCAATAGCCTTGGCAATCTCGTCCTTTTCACTAATAGCCGCATTTTGAGCCTTTTCCACATTACCGCCAGTACCTCTGCCTTTAGTTAAGGTACCACCTATCAGCAGGCAGGGAATCCCCTCTGCATCCAAAGCCTTTAGCTGGCGCACATCGGTATTAATTGCCAACAACTGACTTTTATTAAAGCCACTGGCAGCTAATCTACGCAGTACATTATTACCGCCGCCGCCAATACCTACAATCTTAATGGTAATTACTGCTCCCTTAATATTATCCTGCACATCAATCATATTTGTGCCTCCTCTATTTAACAATTCCACAAATCAACTCTAACCCTATAATCTATACTATCAGCCTATAGGTCGTCTTGTTTTCTTAAAAAGCAATCCTGCCTGTGTAACCAGCATACCTGCCAGCATCAAGCAGCAACCCAATATTTCTGTACTATTCATGATTTCCCCTAATACCAGCCAACCTCCTAGCACGCCAAATACGGATTCCAGACTCATAATCACCGCTGCGGGAGCCGGTTCCGCTGTTTGCTGACCTATAATCTGCAAGGTAAAGGCCACACCAGAGGACAATACTGCTGCATATAGAATAGGAATAGCTGCATTCACCAGCTGCTGCCAGGTGAAGCTTTCAAACCAAAGGCAGGCTATAGTATTCAATATAGCACATATACCTATCTGGGAAGCAGAAATCTCCACTCCATCTGCCCTGGAAGCATATCTATCTATAAACAGTATATGGAAGGACCAAAAAAAGGCCCCTACAAACGCCAATATATCACCAAAGTTCAGATTAAATTCTCCCTTGATGCTAAGACAATAAAGTCCTGTTAAGGCTACAACAGCTCCCAGCCAGTTTTCCGGCCTTATTTTTTTGCCAATCAGCTTGGCAAAAAGGGGCACCAATATAATATACAAACAAGTAATGAAGCCTGTTTTCCCCACTGTAGTATACAATAAGGCTATCTGCTGCAAGGCAGAACCTACAAACATAATACAGCCTGCACCGATGCCATATTTCCAGCCAGACTTCCAGCGGCCCAGCTGTTGTGCCTTTTTTCTCTGACCAGCCAAAGCCCGCCAAATTGCCAAAACTACAAAAAAACCTACAGCATATCGCCCCATACCATAAGTAAAGGGACCAATATCATCCATACCCACCATCTGAGCCACAAAGGTTGTGCCCCACAGGAATGATGTCATTAATAAACACAAATATCCTCGCAAGTAATCACTCTCCATATCTTTATGATTATATCATACTCAAAACAAAAGACACAATAAAAAATCTCATTACCTGCTGGCAATGAGATTTTCTTCACCATTTTACTTTGTCAAATCTAATTTTCGTGTTTCTCTAGCTTCATCTACCTTGGCCTGTAATTTTTCCAAAGGTGTTCCTAAGGCTGACTCCAGAGCTGCCACAATGGCTCCCTCCACTATAGGCCCATCCAGCATGACTACATCATCGTAACCCAAGGCTTCAATCACCATTTCTGTGGTCATAACTGCGCTGCCCATATCCATCAGCACAGCTACGCCATCCTCCTCATGAACCTCTTCCACCGCTGACATAATCTTTTCAAAGCTAGTACCAGCCTGTCCATTATCCAAGCCACCAGCTGCTACAATATTGGCATCTCCTGCCATTAATTTTGCCAGCTCCACAGCACCCTCTGCCAATTTCTGGCTATGGGAAACTACAACAATACCTACCATAATGAATATCTCCTTCTACGGTTTTCAAATTACTTACAAATCAACGAAGCAGGCAAAGCATTCCTCAAAGAAGCCCAATCGCTTTCCTGCTTCATTGTGCTTGTACATTTT
Source organism: uncultured Anaerovibrio sp. (assembly GCA_934203205.1). Lineage (GTDB taxonomy): Bacteria > Bacillota > Negativicutes > Selenomonadales > Selenomonadaceae > Anaerovibrio. Next base: position 91,186 of record CAKPYV010000004.1, read on the forward strand.
CAGCCGTTACGCCAAAGCAACATCTATCAAAGCTGCTCCAGCATTGCCTCCATTAGATACAGGGAAGAAGTAGCACCAGGGTCCTGATGACCAATACTACGATCGCCGATATAGCTGGCTCTACCCTTGGTAGCCTTGATAGTTTTGGTATATTCTACACCATCTCTGGCTGCAGCCACGCCCTTGGTCAAAGCAGCCTTAATATCATCTCCAGCCTCTACAGCTGCCTTAATAGCATCATAGGCAGGACAAATAGCATCCAACATGGTTTTTTCCCCTACGGTAGCCTTACCACGCATCTGAATACCGCCAATAGCTGCCTCCAAAGCAGCTACCAAATCCTTACCATCAATCTCCATCTTATCCCGGAGAGCTGCACCAGCCTTCATAAAAGCTGTACCATAGAGCGGACCTGCAGAGCCTCCCACAGTGGATACCAGAGTCATGCCAGTGGTTTTCAGCAGAGAACCAATGTCCTTGCCTACCATAGTGGAAATCTTAGGTACCACGGCATTAAAGCCTTTGGCCATGTTAACACCGTGGTCACCATCTGCAATCTCATTATCCAGCTCTGTGAGATAGTCCTTTTCAGCTTCGATTCTGTCAGCCATAGCCTTCAAAATCTCTATTGTCTTTGCACTGTTAATCATTCGTCATACACCTCTTGAAATTACTTTTTCAAGGCAGGAGTATCAGCCTTGGCATCATACAGCTTCTTCAGCTCATCATCCAGACGGAGCAGAGTAATGGAGAAGCCTGCCATTTCAATGGAGGTCATATAATTGCCTACCATGGTATGATATACCTTGATACCTTTTTCTGCCAGGAAATCTGCTACAAAATTGTTCACGATATATAGCTCCATTAATGGAGTACCGCCCATACCGTTAATTATAACAGCAACTTCCTTGCCTGTATAGTCTATATCCTCCACAATTCTGTCTAACAATTCCTGAGCAATGGAATTTGCAGATCTCAGTGCCTCACGACTGGTACCTGGCTCACCGTGAATACCGATACCGATTTCCATCTCATCCTCACCCAGCTCAAAACCTGGCTTGCCAGCTGCTGGCATAGTGCAGGCAGTAATAGCCATACCCATAGTGCGGACATTGGCAATAACCTTTTCAGCTACAGCCTTTACTTCCTCCAGACTTGCACCAGTTTCAGCCAAAGCACCTGCTATCTTGTGCACCAGCACAGTACCAGCCACGCCACGACGTCCAGTGGTGTACAGGGAATCCTTTACTGCCACATCATCATTAACAACTACATAATCAGCCTTGATATCCTCGTCCTTAGCCATATCAATAGCCATTTCAAAGTTCATAATATCACCGGTGTAGTTCTTAACGATACACAGTACACCTGCATCAGTAGCTACAGCCTTAATAGCCTCATAAATCTGATCCGGAGTTGGGGAGGTAAATACTGCACCTGCTACTGCTGCATCCAGCATACCCTCACCTACATAACCGCCATGAGCTGGCTCATGACCGCTGCCGCCGCCGCTAACCAGAGCAACCTTGCCTTCCTTCTTTGGTACACGCACAACTACGTTGCCACAGTCCAGCTTGCGGAGTTTATCTGGTGCAGATTTTACCAGACCAAGAATCATTTCTTCTTCTACATTCTCTACAGCATTAATAATCTTTTTCACAATAATAACCCCCTATATTTGAACATCATTCATGGTTGTAAATCCAAAACACCCCCACCTGCAAAAATACAAGTGAGGATGTTGTATATCAGATTTTGTCAGCTTATCAGCTTGCCAGATTACTCCTCATCATCCAGCCAATGCATAGCATGCTTAACAGCCTTTCTCCAACCCTTGTAGAGCTTGGCTGCCTCTGCCTCTGCCATTACAGGCTCAAAGCGTACATCCAGCTTCCAAGCGGTCTTCAGCTCTTCCTTGCTGGTCCATACGCCTACAGCCAAGCCTGCCAGATAAGCAGCACCCAGAGCAGTAGTCTCGATAATCTGAGGACGATCTACAGGTACGCCCAGAATATCAGCCTGGAACTGCATCATCAGGTTGTTGGCAACAGCACCGCCGTCTACCTTCAGGGCAGCCAGCTTAATGCCGGAATCAGCTTCCATAGCACCCAGAACATCCTTAGTCTGATATGCCAGAGACTCCAGAGTTGCACGAACGATATGAGCCTTGGTAGTACCACGGGTAATACCGATAATCATACCACGGGCATTGGAATCCCAATATGGAGCACCCAGACCTACAAAGGCAGGAACCAGATATACACCGCCTGTGTCGCGAACCTTCTTAGCAACCCACTCGGAATCAGGAGCGGAATCTACCATGCGAGCGCCATCACGGAGCCACTGAATAGCAGAACCAGCTACGAAGATGGAACCTTCCAGAGCATACTCAACCTTGCCATCCAAGCCCCAAGCAATAGTAGTTACCAGACCATTCTTGGAATCATAAATATCAGTACCAGTATTCATCAGCATGAAGCAGCCAGTACCATAGGTATTCTTAGCCTCGCCTGGCTTAAAGCAGTTCTGACCAAAGAGGGCAGCCTGCTGGTCACCAGCAGCACCAGCAACTGGAATGGATGCACCCAGAATAGATGGAGTGGTATAGCCATATACGCTGGAGGATGGACGAACCTCTGGCAGCATGGACTTAGGAACTCCCAGATAGCCCAGGAGAGCATCATCCCACTTCAACTCCTTGATGTTGTACATCAAGGTACGGGAAGCATTGGAATAATCAGTTACATGAGCCTTGCCACCAGTCAGCTTCCAGATCAGCCAGGTATCAATAGTACCGAAAATCAAATCGCCAGCCTCAGCACGAGCCCGAGTACCCTCTACATTCTTCAGAATCCAGGTAATCTTGGTGCCAGAGAAATAAGCATCAATGGTCAGACCGGTTTTCTGCTTAAATTCCTCAGTCAGGCCCTTGGCCTTCAGATCATTGGCAATATCCGCAGTCTGACGGGACTGCCATACAATTGCATTATATACAGGACGGCCGGTATTCTTATCCCAAACAACAGCGGTTTCACGCTGGTTGGTAATACCAATAGCTGCGATGTCGCTAGCCTCCAGACCACTCTTCTCCAAAGCACCCTTCATTACTTCGCACATGGTGCTCCAGATTTCATCTGCATCATGCTCTACCCAGCCAGGCTTTGGAAAATGCTGAGTGAACTCTTTCTGCGCTACCCCTACGATTTTGGAGTTCTCATCAAAGATTATTGCTCTGTTGGAGGTTGTACCTGCGTCTAATGCCATTACATACTTCTTTGCCATTGAAAAATCCCCCTCTTGAAAAACAATTCCCCTTGCAGAGGCTCTTGTTAATTGCCTAAATCCCCTGCAAAACTTTCATCAAGATACCTATTCGCCATCCATATTACATTTTCCTGCTTGATTTCAAAAAAATTTTATTTTTTTTGAATCAGCGTAAGCAAGTTTACAGTTACATCATCCTTTTACTAAATCCAATGGTTCAACAGTGGCTTAATCTCCTCATCGAAGGTTTTTCTTAATTCGGAGAGCATTTTCGCATAGTATTTAAATGCTTTCTGCAGTTGTTCTCTGTTGAACGCCTTATTGCGAGCTGCATCTACAAAGCATGTGTAGGTCAGTTCCGGTTCAATTACATAATGGCATTCCAACTTTATCTGCTCCTTTAATTCCTCTGCCATTTCATTTCCTCCACAAATTTTATTTTTCTTTGTCATCTGGAGCATAGTTCTTTATACCAAATTCTAATGCATAATTCATTTCCTTCTTAGGCAGACATGTTTGCCACAAAAAGCCACACCGTATTTCCATACATTGTCAATACCCTGCTCAGAAAACATTACAGCATATTCCCGGCTTTCAATCTGTTCTGCCGCCGCTTCCGCCTTTGCTGGCAGGTCCGCCTTATCATCAGCTTTTTTAAACTCCAGCAGTACGCCGCAGACATTTTTATTGTGAGGTACAAGGGCCAAATCAAACCGTCCGTAGCCACTCTCGCAGTTGGATTTTACGATATACCTGTCACGCAGCAAGACGCACATCCCCAGCATTAGGCCATGATAAAAACTTTCGCCATTGGCCGTATCGTGATAGCTGACCAGATTGCGCAACAATCTCGACAATTCCGCCTCAAAGACTTCCACATTCCCTGCCAGCATGGCCTGCAACATGTTCCTCAGCTCACTTGTGCCCCGATATCCGTTCATATACTGCATAACTTCACGGGCAAATAAAGTATAAATTTCCTTGTTGGGAATTGCCATCTCAACTACACGCCCGAACATATCAATTTCTTCCCCCATGGCCTTCAAATAGCCGGTTGTCAGCAACATGGTATACAAATCATCCCTGTTCCTGCCGATATCGGTATATACCACGCCTTCCTGCAAAGGCTTGGCCACACTGCCGCCCTCCAGTAAATGCTGAAGTTCCGCCCGGCTGCCGCCGTCCAAATCCTGCAACAGATATTTGATAATGCCATTTTCCGATGTATTTACCCAATAGGCCCCCAGCTTGCAATCATTTTGAAAATACTTTATGACTGACCAGGGATTATATATTTCCTTGCCACCAAACAAATAGCCGTCATACCACTCTTTCAGTTCCGGCAGCTTATCCTCTCTGTCAAGCTGGGCAGCAATTCCCTGCACCTCATCAGGTGTAAAGCCAAAAACATCACCATAATCATTTTCCAACACCGAGCATACATGCAGATTATTCAAGCCACTGAAAATGCTCTCTTTCGCCACACGCAACACCCCTGTCAGCACTGCAAATTCCAAATTCTTGTTCGACTTCAACAATTTACTGTAAAATGGCCGCATACATACAATCATTTCATCATAAAATCCATGCTCCCAGGCATACTGCACCGGTGCATCATACTCATCAATCAGCACAATTGGCTTTACGCCATAATAGCGGCACAAATATTCTGACAGGCGACTTAAACTCATGGCAAACTCTGCCACCATATATTCATCGGCCTGCTTAATCTTCTCAAAATACCCTTTTTCATCCTCTGACAAAACATCAGCTTCCAGCAAAAAGGAAAACTGTTTATATAAATCAGACAGCATAGCCCGCAGCATGCACATAGTTTTCTTAAAATTTCCTACCCCCATATCCTTCAGGGAAATAAAAATCACAGGATATTTACCCTGCTTTTCCATATAAAAATCCCCGGCTAGGACTATCTTCAAGCCATCAAACAAATTGCCGCCAGCGGCATTTATATCGAAAAACTCCTGCAGCATGCTGAGCATCAATGTCTTGCCGAACCTTCTTGGCCTAGTGATTAATGTCACCTGTGCATGATAATCTATCAGCGATTTGATAAAATGCGTCTTATCGACAAAATAATAATCTTCCTCCCTGAGCATTCTGAAATCATCTATTCCTATTGGCATCCTGCACATAATAACACCACCTTCACCATAAATTTTATCACATCAACACAATTATTAATAGCAATTTACATACCGCCTTCAGCAAAATGCAACATACAAAAAGAATAAATTTACAACAAAAAACCGCAACCAGACCTTGATAGGCACTAACACCTTATCAAGACCGATTGCGGTTTCTTAGTTAATTCAATTTAATGCTTACAGCTTGTAATATGCTACACCAGCTTCGAAGATCTTCTGATCCTGCTCACCTGGTACATTCATAGCTACAGAGCCGCCGATACGCTCGGAGTGTCCCATCTTGCCCAATACACGGCCATCAGGGCTGGTAATACCCTCAATAGCATTGATGGAGCCATTAGGATTAAATGGCATCTCCATAGTAGGATTGCCTTCCTCATTAACATACTGAGTAGCAATCTGACCGTTAATTCTCAGCTTGGCCACAACCTCCTTGTCAGCAAAGAAGCGGCCCTCACCATGAGAAATAGGAATAGTGAATACATCACCAGGACGTACATTGTTGAACCAAGGAGACAGATTGGATACAACCTTGGTGCGAACCATGCAGGAAGCATGACGGCCAATCTGATTGTGAGTCAGGGTTGGAGAAGCAGCATCCAGATCCCGAATCTCACCGTATGGAACCAAGCCCAGCTTAATCAAAGCCTGGAAGCCATTACAGATACCTAGCATCAGACCATCCCGCTTCTGCAGCAGCTCATGAACAGCCTCCTTGATACGAGGGTTGCGGAACATAGCTGCAATAAACTTACCGGAACCATCTGGCTCATCACCGCCACTAAAGCCACCTGGCAGCATAACAATCTGGGATGCCTTGATACCCTTAACAATAGCCTCTACAGACTCCTCTACAGCCTGTGGAGTCAGGTTGCGAATAACCAAGGTCTCTGGATCGCCGCCTGCTCTGCTGAAAGCTCTGGCAGTATCATATTCACAGTTAGTGCCTGGGAATACAGGAATGAAAATCTTTGGCTTGGCTATGCCAACCTTTGGCGTAACTCTATTGCCACCAGTGTAGATATACTCGCTGGCAGTTTTCTTCTCCCCTACCTTTACCTTGGTTGGGAAAATCTTCTCCAGTGGAGAGGTATAAGCCTTCTTAGCCTCAGCGAAGCCAATAACAGCCTCACCAGCCACAATATTGCTATTCTGAGTAGTTGTACCCAGCTCATAGCAGCCAGTACCAGCCAAGGCCTCCTTAATATCGGAATCAGGAGCAACCTCCAAAATCAAAGCACCGTAGTCAGCCTTGAACAAATCCTCCATAGATGGCTTGGAATTGAAGCGGAAGCCAATGCCGTTACCCAGACACATCTTGGTAATAGCAGCAGCAGTACCACCCATACGAACACTGGAAGCAGCAAATACCTTCTTGGCAGCAATGAAATTGCTTACCTTCTCGTAGGTATCCCGCAGCTTGCGGAAATCAGGCATTGCCAGCTTGTCCTTTGGCATTGGTACATAATAAACCTTGCTGCCAGCCACCTTAAACTCAGGAGAAAGGGCATTATCTGCCTTCATAACATCCACAGCAAAGGAGGTCAGAGTTGGTGGAACAGTCAAATCCATAAAGGTACCAGACATGGAGTCCTTACCGCCAATGGCAGGAATCTCCAGCTGATGCTGTGCCCAAAGAGCACCCAGCAAAGCAGCAAATGGACGGCCCCACTTTCTGCTATCAGTACCCAGGCTCTCAAAATACTCCTGGAAGGTCAGACGAATCTTATCCGCACGACCGCCCAAAGCTACCATCTTGGCTACAGACTCAATAACAGCATACATAGCACCGTGGAATGGGCTCCACTCCATGAGATATGGATTGTAACCATAGGTCATAGCAGTAGCTGTAGTGGTTTCTGCCCCAATAACAGGCAGCTTAGCCACCATACCCTCAGTAGGAGTCAGCTGGTTCTTGCCACCGAAAGGCATAAGAACGCTGTTACCGCCAATGGAAGAGTCAAAGCGCTCAGCCAAACCCTTCTGGCTGCATACATTCAAATCCTTCAAGTTCTCCAGCCATGCCTTCTCCAAATCAGGAGCCAAAGCGGCTACCTTGCCAGGAATATGGTCTAAATAGCAAGTCTCCTTAGCAGGAGTTTCCACAACTACATTGATATGCTGCTTGACACCATTGGTATCCAAGAAATCACGGCTCAGGTTTACAATGGTATTCTGACGCCAGTTCATAACCAGACGACGGTTATCTGTAACAACAGCTACCACAGCGGTTTCCAGATTCTCCTCGTCAGCAGCCTTGCAGAATGCTTCTACATCCTTCTTGTTAATAACAACGGCCATACGCTCCTGAGACTCGGAAATTGCCAGCTCAGTACCGTCCAAACCCTCGTACTTTTTCTTAACAGCATCTAAGTCTATTACCAGGCCATCAGTCAGCTCGCCAATAGCAACAGAAACACCGCCTGCACCAAAATCGTTGCAACGCTTAATCATACGGCTGATTTCTGCATTGCGGAACAAGCGCTGAATCTTCCGCTCAGTAGGAGGATTACCCTTCTGAACCTCTGCACCGCAGGCAGTCAAAGACTCCAGAGTATGCTCCTTGGAAGAACCAGTAGCACCGCCACAGCCATCACGGCCGGTACGACCACCTACCAGCACAATAACATCCTCAGTGGTAGGAACTTCACGAACTACATTTACCTTTGGTGCAGCTGCAATAACAGCACCAATCTCCATACGCTTAGCCAGGAAGCCCTCATGATATACCTCGGAAACCTGACCAGTAGCCAAGCCAATCTGATTACCATAGGAGCTATAGCCTGCTGCTGCCCCCAAAGTAATCTTCTTCTGTGGCAGCTTGCCCTTCAGAGTTTCGCTAATAGGACGGCGTGGATCTGCTGCGCCGGTAACACGCATAGCCTGATATACATAGGAACGGCCAGACAATGGATCCCGGATAGCACCGCCCAGACAGGTAGCAGCGCCACCAAATGGCTCAATCTCAGTAGGATGGTTATGGGTTTCGTTCTTGAACATAACCAGCCATTCCTCATTTTTGCCACCAATATCTGCATTAACCACAATACTGCAAGCGTTGATTTCCTCGGACTTGTCCAAATCCTCCAGCTTGCCCTGCTTCCGCAGTGCCTTCATGCCAATAACAGCCAGATCCATCAGGGTAACATCGCGATTCTGGCCAGCATAGAGATCCTTTCTATCTGCCAAATACTGATCATAAGCCTTGCTGATAGGCTCTGCATAATAGCCATCCTCAATATCCACCAAATCCACAGCTGTGGTAAAGGTAGTATGACGGCAATGGTCTGACCAGTAGGTATCAATTACCCGAATCTCGGTAATGGTTGGGTCCCTCTTCTCAGTATCTCTGAAATACTCCTGACAGAATTTCAGATCCTCAAAGCTCATGGCAAAGCCTCTAGCATCCATGAAGGCATGGAGAGCAGCCTCATCCATAGTGGTAAAGCCCTCCAGCAGCTCTACATCAGCTGGAGCCTGGAATTTCATATCCAGAGTCTCTGGCTTTTCCATAGAGGCCTCACGGCTTTCTACTGCGTTAATATAGTAGCTCTTGATTTTCTCCACATCTGCAGCAGAAACATCACCTACCAGAACTACCACTCTAGCTGTAGCAATCTCTGGACGCTCCTTCTGAGTTACCAGCTGTACGCACTGAGCAGCGGAATCTGCGGTCTGGTCATACTGGCCTGGCAGATATTCTACTGCAAACATGGTAGAATTAGGGAAGCTTGGCAGCTCCTCCTCATAAACCACATCCACAGGAGGTTCAGAGAAAACGACAGCCTTTACCTGGGCATATTCCTCATCACTAAGGCCCTCAATATCATAACGATTGAACAGGCGGACAGCCTTCAGCCCGGACAGTCTGAAGCTCTCTACCAAATCGTCATGCAGCTGCTGGGCAGGGATGTCAAAGAAGCCCTGACGCTTTTCCACAAAAATTCTTCTTACACTCATTGATCTGCCTCCAATATCTATAATAAAAAAACAAAGATAGCTAATATTATCTCATATGGTCTATGGCAATTTTTACTACCACCTTGGTAACCTGCTGTGGGCCTCCCTCTGGAGAACCACAAGGCCGATGCACATCGGTGGGATAAAGCACAGCAAAATCTCCTGCTGCCAATTCGATGCCGCTGATAGGAATCAAATTATCAAAGAAAACAATATCCTTCTCCTGGTCATAAGGATCGCATACCTTCAGCTCAGGACTCATAGGACACCAGCCCATTTCCTCCCGACCGCTGACAATATACTGCACATCTACATAACGACGATGGGCCTCCGGCTTGCCGCTATCTGGCTCTCTGGTTTCGTATCTCTGTAGAATAGCCACGCTGTCCTCACCATGAATGGGATATTTACCATCCTCCATGGTGGTAAAATCATGGCTGCGGAGGAACTCCAATGCCTCTCTAACGGCCTCTGGGTATCTGCCAAAGCCGGAAGCTGCCTCCTTCATATTTCCAATAATCAATTTCATCTACTGCTACTAAAAATATAGACAAACATGTCTACACTAGATGTTTCGCCACAATCTCACGATTTGCAGTTCCTTATTCATCGTGTATGCTTTGGTTAAGTCCTGAGACTTCAACTACTCGCAAGTTCTTGTACACTCCAAAGGCATTGGCAATACACTCCTTGTTTAAAACAAGGAGGCAAGCCTGTTCCCGACTAGCCATCGGTACATATATCGAGAATTTTGTCGTTAAGCTACCCGATATTCTTTTGCATCTCGCAAATTAAGTGCAGCGTTAAAATCCCTATCCTCGGTATAACCGCACTTAGGACAAATATATACGCGGTCTTTGAGTTTTAGATCTTTATTTGTATGTCCACAAGTATGACAGGTTTTAGAACTTGGGTAAAATCTATCGACTGTTCTAAACTCTATACCG